>CAYMRQ010000161.1:0-11047 GCA_964392845.1 uncultured Rhizobium sp. | reverse complement strand
GCCTTGAAACCAGCCTTGAAAATCGCCATTGCCGGGCTCGGCACGGTCGGCGCCGGAACGTTGGCGCTGTTGGAGCAACAGGCCGAACTGCTCGCGCTGCGCGCCGGCCGCCGCATCGTCGTCGTAGCGGTGTCGGCGCGCGACCGCCACCGCGATCGCGGCGTCGATCTGTCGGCGGTGCGCTGGTACGAAGACGCGGTCGCGATGGCCGCCGACCCGGACATCGACGTGGTCGTCGAACTGATCGGCGGCGCCGACGGGATCGCGCTCGCCATCATCGAAACCGCGCTCGCCCGCGGCAAGCACGTCGTCACCGCCAACAAGGCGCTGATGGCCCATCACGGAACCGCGCTCGCCGCCAAGGCCGAGGCGGCGGGGGTCGCGCTTGCCTTCGAAGCCGCGGTCGCCGGCGGCATCCCGGTGATCAAGACGTTGCGCGAGAGCCTCGCCGGCAATCGCCTCTCGCGCGTCTATGGCATCCTCAACGGCACGTCGAACTACATCCTGACGACGATGCGCGAGAGCGGGCGCGAGTTTTCCGACGTGCTGGGCGAAGCGCAGAAGCTCGGCTATGCCGAGGCCGATCCGAGCTTCGACATCGACGGCATCGATGCCGCGCACAAGCTGGCGATCCTGGCGAGCGTCGCGTTCGGACGCCCGGTCGATCTCGCCGGCGTCTACACCGAGGGCATCCGCCACGTCTCGCGGCTCGACATCGATTTCGCCGAGGAACTCGGCTACCGCATCAAGCTCCTGGGCATCGCGCGGCTGACCGAGAACGGGCTCGAACAGCGCGTCCACCCGTGCATGGTGAAGCGGGCGACGCCGATCGCGGCGGTCGAGGGGGTATTCAACGCGGTCGTCGCCGAAGGCGATTTCGTCGGACGGGTGGTGCTGGAAGGGCGCGGCGCCGGGGCCTTTCCGACCGCCTCCTCGGTCGCCGCCGATCTCGTCGACATCGCCGCCGGGCGCCAGGTCGCACCGTTCGGGGTGCCGGCCGCCGCCCTCACCGCGCTTCCCGGCGCGCCGATGGAGCGTCATGAGGGCGCATACTACATTCGCCTGATGGTCGTCGATCAGCCCGGGGTCATCGCCGATGTCGCCGCAGCGCTGCGCGACGAGCACGTCTCGATGGCATCGATGATCCAGCGCGGCCGCGCGCCGGGCGAGGCGGTGCCGGTGGTGCTGACGACGCACGACACTGTCGAGGCGGCGATGCGCCGCGCGCTCGACCGGATCGCCGCGCTCGACACCGTGCTCGAGCCGCCGCGCATGATCCGCATCGAAGATTTTTGAGGGCAACCACGAAGACACGAAGGGCACGAAGATCTGGAAAATTCACCACAGAGGCATGAGGCGATGCGGTAAATGAATCGCTCTCCTCGCTGCCTCACCGTCTCATTGTGAGCTATATCTTCGTGGCCTTCGTGCCTTCGTGGTTCTAATTTTCGCCGTGTCGAAGGTTTTGTGTCGCTAGCGAGGGAGGAGAGCGTGGCCGAAGAATCGAAGATGGATCGCAATCTCGCGCTCGAAGCGGTCCGCGTGACCGAAGTTGCGGCGCTTTCCGCCTCGCGGCTGATGGGGCGCGGCGACGAGAAGGCGGCCGATCAGGCGGCGGTGGACGCGATGCGCCAGGCCCTCAACAGCCTGGCGATCGACGGCACGGTGGTGATCGGCGAAGGCGAACGCGACGAGGCGCCGATGCTCTATATCGGCGAGAAGGTCGGGACCCTTCAGGGCCCCAAGATCGACATCGCGCTCGACCCGCTCGAGGGCACGACGATCACCGCCAAGGGCGGGGCGAATGCGCTCGCGGTCTTGGCGATGGCCGATCACGGCGGGTTCCTCAACGCACCCGACGTCTACATGGACAAGATCGCGGTCGGCGGCAGCCTGCCGGACGATATCGTCGACCTCGACGAGACGCCGGCGATAAACCTCAAAAACCTGGCACGCGCCCGGAATGCGGAAATCGCCGATCTGGTCGTCTGCATCCTCGATCGGCCGCGTCATGCCGAGCTGATCGCCAAGGTGCGCGAGGCCGGCGCGCGCATCATGCTGATCGGCGATGGCGACGTCAGCGGCGTCATGGCCACCTCGGACCCGGAAACCGGCATCGACATCTACATGGGCTCGGGCGGCGCGCCCGAGGGCGTTCTGGCGGCCGCCGCCTTGCGCTGCATCGGCGGGCAGATGCAGGGCAGGCTCTTGTTCCGCAACGACGACGAGCGCGGCCGCGCGCACCGGCTCGGCATCACCGATCTCAACCGCAAATACGGCCTGCTCGACCTCGCGCACGGCGATGTGATGTTCGCCGCCACCGGCGTCACCAACGGCAGCATGCTGAAGGGCGTGCGCCGCTTCCCGGGCGGGGCGCACACCCATTCGGTGGTGATGCGCTCGAAGACCGGCACGGTGCGCTACGTCGAGGCGACGCACGACTTCACCCGCAAGCCGGCCTTCGCGTCGTTCGGCCGCTAGCCGGTCTCAGACGTGGTGGGTTTCGCTGGGCGGAACCCATCCTACGTTTCGCTTCCGGGCGAACTTTGTCTCAATGGCCGGCACCCGGCCGCTCAGCGGCTTCCTTGGTTATGCTGAGATCGGCGTGCTTCTTCGTCGACCGACGCGCGGAAAAAGCCGAGCTTTTGCTGCAGATCGACATTCGCCTGCAAGGCGTCGAGATCGGGCAGCGCGTGAGGAGCCCGCGGTAGCGGGCGTCTCGAAGGACGCGTCGCTGCTCGTCCGAGATCTGCCGAAACAGCCCCTGGCACTCCGGATTCCCGCTTTCGCGGGAATGACGGTATGGTGACTTCATGAAGGAAATCCGCCTCAACGCGTTCGAGATGAACTGTGTCGGGCACCAGTCGCCGGGGCTGTGGGCGCATCCGCGCGACCGTTCGACGAGCTATACCGATCTCGGCTATTGGACCGGGCTGGCGAAAACCTTGGAGCGCGGCAGGTTCGACGGGATCTTTCTCGCCGATGTCCTGGGCGTCTACGATGTCTACGGCGGCTCGCCCGACGCGGCGCTGCGCCATGCCGTGCAGGTGCCGGTCAACGACCCGCTTCTGTTGATCCCGGCGATGGCCGCGGCGACCGAGCATCTCGGCTTCGGGGTCACCTGCACCTTGTCCTACGAGCCGCCCTATACGCTCGCCCGCCGCATGTTGACCCTCGACCACCTGACCCGGGGCCGGGCCGGCTGGAACATCGTCACCGGCTACCTCGACAGCGCCGCCGCCGGCATGGGGCTCGGGGTCCAGGCTCGCCATGACCAGCGCTACGAGATCGCCGAAGAATACATGGAGGTCGTCTACAAGCTCTGGGAGGGCAGCTGGGAGGACGATGCCGTGCTGCGTGACCGGGCGCGCCGCATCTTTGCCGACCCGGCGAAGATCCACCGCATCCGGCACGACGGAGAGTTCTACCGGGTCGACGCGATCCACCTCTGCGAGCCGTCGCCGCAACGCACGCCGGTGCTCTATCAGGCCGGCGCCTCGACCCGCGGCCGTGCCTTCGCCGCTTCGCATGCCGAATGCGTCTTCATCAATGGCCCGACCCAAGAGGTCGTCGCGGCGCTGGTCGCCGATCTGCGCCGCCGCGCCGCCGCGAACGGCCGCAGCCCCGCCGACCTCTTGATCTTCACGCTGGCCACCGTGATCACCGGGAAGAGCGAGGCGGAGGCGCGCGCCAAGCACCAGGAGTACCGCCGCTACGGCGACCCCGAGGCGGCGCTCGCGCTGTTCTCGGGCTGGACCGGTGTCGATTTTGCCAAATTCCGGCCCGACGAGGAGCTGCGCTACATCGAGACCGAAGCGACGCGCTCGTCGCTTGCCTCGTTCACCACGGACGATCCCGACCGGGTGTGGACGGTCCGGGAACTGGCCGAGCATGTCGCGATCGGCGGCCGCGGGCCGCTGTTTGTCGGCTCGCCGGAACAGATCGCCGACACCTTGATGCAATGGGTCGAGGCGACCGATATCGACGGCTTCAACCTGGCCTATGCCGTGACGCCCGAGAGCTTCGAGGATTTCGTTGAACTGGTTGTGCCGGAATTAACGCGGCGCAGCGCCTACAAGCGCGATTACCGCCCCGGCACGTTGCGCGAAAAGCTGTTCGGCGCCGGCCATGCCCGGCTTGCGCCACCCCATCCGGCGGTGCGGTACCGCAGGACATGATCATGGTTAATTACCGTGAATTTTATCGGATTTGGCTTGCCCCGAAACCGGTCGCGATCAAAGCTTGGTGCCACGATAGCGTACTGCGGTATGTGACAAACAAACCATCGCCCCGACCATCGCCCTGGGGCACCGGGCGTCCCGAATGTCGGCTGGAGTATCTTCGATGAGGCATTCGTTCACTGTCAGGTTTCTCGGCGCTTGGGTGCTTCTCCTGACGACCGGGGGGATCGCGTCAGCCCAGACCACGGCTTCCGCCCCGATCGTATCGCAGCCCTCCGGCATCGCGCTGTCGCCAGCGTTGTCGAGCTTGCCCGATGCGCGCTGGGCACAGGGGCCGCAGGATCTGCAAATCCACCCGCAGCCGATGAAGTTGCCGCCGCGCCCGGCGGGAACCGGCGGTCCGAACCCCGCGGCAACACAGACAAAGGCGGGCGCGCATCTCCCCTTCACGCCGCAGACGAACTTTTCCGGTATCGGCGCGAACGGGTATATCCCGCCCGACCCGAATATCGCGGTCGGATTGACCCAAATCGTTCAGACGGTCAACAGCCAGTTCGCGGTATTCGACAAGGCGACCGGCAACCTGGTCAGCGGACCGAAGACGCTCGGCACCATCTGGGCCGGTCTGGGCGGCCCCTGCGCCACGAACAACGCCGGCGATCCGGTCGTGCAATACGACAAACTGGCCGATCGCTGGATCATCACCCAACTGGGCAACGTGCGGAGACCGTATTCGGAGTGCATCGCGGTCTCGACCAGTGGCGATCCCCTCGACACCTATTTTCTCTACGCCTACAGTTTCGGGAACAATTTGAACGATTACCCGAAATTCGGCGTATGGCCGACCGGGGCGAACCCCGCCTATCTGGCCACCTACAACATCTTCGCGAACGGACGGATCTTCTCCGGGTCTCAGCTTTGTGCCTATGACCGCACGAAGATGCTGGCCGGGCAGCCCGCGCCCTCGATCTGCTACCTGATCTCCAAGGACGGCGGTTACCTGCCTTCCGACATGGACGGCTCGACCGCTCCGAGCGACGGCTCCCCCGGCTACTTTCTGAATTTCAATACGTTGAGCAGCCTGCGTCTCTACAAACTCAGTCCGAATTTCGCGGTGCCGAGCAGCTCAACTTTGACCTGGGCAGGCGACATTCCGGTGGCTTCCTTCAGCGAGGCCTGCAACGGCGGCGCGTGCATTCCGCAGCCGTCCACCACCCAAAGGCTCGACTCGCTCGGCGATCGGCTGATGTACCGCCTGGCCTACCGCAATTTCGGCGACCACGAGGCGATGGTCGTCAACCACTCGGTGGGGGCGGGGTCGAGCGTCGGGGTGCGCTGGTATGAATTGCAATCGACGACCACCCCCGGCCAATTCAGCCGTTACCAGCAAGGAACCTTCGCTCCGGATTCGATCTATCGCTGGATGGGTAGTATCGCGATGGATAAGGCCGGCAATATCGGCCTCGGCTACAGCACCTCCGCGAGCAGCCTGTTTCCCGCGATCACCGCCACCGGCCGCACCCCGACCATGACCCCGGGCACGATGGGAGCGGAGATTCCGCTCCAAGCGGGATTCGGCTCACAGACCGGCTACACGCGGTGGGGCGATTACACCAGCATGCGCATCGACCCCAGCGACGATTGCACCTTCTGGTACACCAACGAGTTTTACACCCAAAGTGCGAGCTATCTCTGGAGCACCTACATCGGCTCGTTCAAAATCCCCAGCGGCGTCTGCTCCTAGAGCACGATCGGGCATGGTTGAATTGCTGAAGGGGATTGAACGCACCCGCTGCCGCGGGAGTGGGTGAGCGGATAGGGGAGGCCTCCTGTCTGAGCGGGTGTTGAAGCCCGACGCTCTGGACAGGAGAACCCCCGATGGCCGAGATGAGCCCTCTGCATCGCCCGCATGATCGAGGACACGACCGTCCGCAATCTGTCGGCGGCGACGCAACCATCCGATAATGCAACTTTTTTTAATCTTCAAGCTGATCGTCTTGCTGAGCATAGCCAATGGTACGCCCGTGCTGGTGAAGAAACTCTGGGGCAACAGGCTCTCGCGGCCGATTGATGGAGGCTGCAAATTTGTCGATGGCCGTCCCTTGTTTGGCCCTTCAAAGACAATCCGTGGAGTACTGGCTTCGATAGCATTGACCACGGCGGGAGCCCCCTTGCTCGGCCTCGAAATGCCGATCGGTGCTCTCGTCGGAAGCACGGCAATGGCGGGTGACCTCTTCTCCAGCTTTATAAAGCGGCGTCTGAATTTTCCCTCCAGCAGTCGAGCGACCGGTCTGGATCAGATACCGGAATCTCTGTTCCCGCTGCTCGCTTGTCGTGGTTTGTTGTCGCTCGCGGCAGTTGATATCCTGATTGGTGTCACGGCTTTTTTCATCGGCGAGATCTTTCTTTCTCGAATACTTTATCGAATGCAACTTCGTGATCGTCCCTATTAAACCAACCCGTCGCTATGCATCAAGCGCGTTGCAGGCGATGAAGCGTAATGGTTGGCGGACAGTTGATTCGTACGACAACGATGCACGACCCAACGCCCACCGAGGTGTAGCCCGCCATGCCGGAATATTCCCACGCGCCTGATCCCATGTGACGCGGCAGAACCGAATCGAGGGTGAGCGGAATCGACCCGGGCAGACAGATCTGCCCGCCATGGGTATGCCCGCTCAACAGAAGATCGAAACCGGCATGGGCGGCCTGACGATAAATCTCTGGGGTATGCGACAGCAGGATCGAGAATGCCCCATCGGGAATTCCGGAGGCCGCCTTTTCAATGTTATCGACGCGGTAATAATGCGCGTCGTCGATACCCGAGAGATAGAGTTGCTCACCGCGACGCACGATCGGCTCGCTTTCGTTGAGCAGCATGCGTATTCCCATGGTTTCGAGGCCCGGAACCATGCGGATCGTGTCGTGATTGCCTAAGACCCCATACACTGGCGCCGCCAGGTGGGAGCGGACTCGCGCCAAACCGTCGAGGGTCGCGTCGAACGGTCCGAATGTTTTGCCCCGGAAGTCGCCGGTCAGCACACAGATGTCGTAGCTCAACTCGGGCAGGAGCTTTGTGAGATGGCGCATCGCGTCGTCGTTCATATCGACGTGCATGTCGCTGATATGAAGGATGGTGAACCCATCGAAGGATTGCGGAAGCACCGGTGAGCGAACAATATTGTTTCGGACCTGGATCTGACCGGCGTTCCTCCGTCCCCGCCAATAAAGTCCGGTAAGTTTCAGCGCATTGCGGATCAGCCCATGCACCGAATACCAATTCTCGAGATGAAAGAAGTTGATCCCGCCGCCGAATACGCGCGCCTCATGGTCGCGCTCGATCCCCAGTCGCTGTCTCGCATACAGGCGCCCCAAGCGGAGCTCTAATTTTTCAATGATTTCGTGGTCGATCACGATTGTATCTACCATTGAAACGTGGGTCGCGGCCGGACCCGTGGGCCGCGACGACGATTCTGCAATGAAGACGAAGCCGTAGGATGGGTTGAGCGCAGCGAAACCCATCATTCTAGTGCGCGTCTTTTGTGTGATGGGTTTCGCGGCGCTCAACCCATCCTGCGTATTTTCATCTCCGTGCCTCCGTGGCGAAATCGTTTTCCGCGGTCAGCGATCCAGCACGGCGCGCGCGGTCTGGTTGAAGAGGATCCGCCGTTCCTCGTCGGAGGGCGGCGCCCGGCGGCGCCATTCCTTGCCGAGATCGACACCGCGTTGCACCGCCGGGCGATCCCTGACGGCCGCGCGCCAGCGCGCGAGATTGGGAAACTCGTCGAGCGCCTGGCCCAGCGGCTTCGAGATCAGCACCCAGGGCCAGCACGCCATGTCGACGATCGAATAGTCATCGACAATGAATTCGCGCCTCGCCAGCCGCCGCTCCAGAACTCCAAGACAGCGGTTGTACTCGTCGGCGTAGCGCTGGTGCGAATAGGGGTGCTCGCCTTCAGCGTAATTGACGAAATGGCTGAGCTGCCCGGCCATCGGCCCGAGATTGCCGACCTGCCAGAACAGCCACTCCATGACCTCCTTGCGGGCGCGCCGGCCCGCCGGCATGAAACGCCCGGCGCGCTCGGCCAGGTGCAGCAGGATCGCGCCCGATTCGAACACCGGCACCGGGCCATCCTCGGCATCGTGGTCGACGATCGCCGGCATCCGGTTGTTCGGGCTGATCGCGAGGAATTCCGGCTTGAACTGGTCGCCCTTGCCGATATTGACCGGAACCACGCGGTATTCGAGCCCGCATTCCTCAAGCATGATGCTGATCTTCCAGCCGTTGGGTGTCGGCCAGTAATAGAAATCGATCACGCGGACACCTCCTCATGCTCGACCCGACGGTCGCCGCTCATTCGATCACCTCGTCGGCGCGGGCGAGAATCGACGGTGGGATGGAGAGGCCGAGCGCTTCTGCCGCTTTTCGGTTGATGACCAGATTGAACTTGGTCGGTTGTTCAATAGGCAGGTCGGCCGGTTTCGCACCCTTCAGGATCTTGTCTACGTAAGTAGCGGCGCGCCTGTGCATATCCTCGTAGCTCGGCCCGAAGGACATCAACCCGCCCGCTTCTACCAATTCCCGGTGCGCGTATACTCCCGGCAACCGGTTTCGCGTGGCGAAGTCCATCAGCCGGGCGCGGTTGTGCAGAAACATGCGGTCTGCCACGATGATAAGCGCTTTCGGCTTATCCTTCACCAGGGTGTCGAATGCAGCGTCGAGATCCTCCGCGACCCGAACGGCCACTGGTTGCACCTTGATTTGCAAGGTCTCGCCGGCGGCGTTCAACTGCCTTATAGAAATTTCCTGAAACGCGTTTAGCGGATTCCACATCACCGCAACGTGCGACAGCTTAGGAACAACTTCCCCGAGCAGTTGCAGCCGCTTGCCTTCCAAGTCGGGCGCCATCGAGCTGAGCCCCGTAATGTTGCCGGCGGGGCGCGCGAGGCTCGGCACCACGCCCGTGCCGACGGGATCGGCGACAGCGATCATGACCAGCGGTACCGAGATCGCTGCTTTTTTCACCGCGAGAGTGGCGGGGGTGCCGGCGGTCACCATCGCATCGAGGTTCAGTGCGACGAGTTCGGCGATCAGCGCGGGAAACCGCTCGTATTTTCCCTCGGCCCATCGGTATTCGATGGTGATATTGCGGCCCTCCTCATAGCCAAGGTCGCGCAAGCCTTGCCGAAATGGCGCAACGAGGTTGGCCTCGAGAGCCGCGGTGGAGTTCCCCAGGAAACCTATGCGATACATCGTTCGAGGCAGCTGCGCCCGCGCCCGCAATGGCCATGCGAGCGCGGTGCCCAGGCTGATGAGAAATTCCCGACGTGCGCGCATTCGATCACCTGTCACGTCTCATGGCCATTTCCCTTGAGGGCACCCAATGTACCCTCCACCCGCAACTCAGCGATCTCGCCGGCCGCATAGCCGAGTTCGGCGAGGATCTCTTCCGTGTGCTCGCCGAGCGCCGGGGCGGGCCGGCGGATGGCGGCCGGCGTTTTGGAGAACCGCGCCGCGTTGCGGGCCTGGCGCAGCCGTCCCGCTTGCGGATGCTCGACCGCCTCGACGATCCCCATCGCCTGGACGTGCGGGTGGCGGATCACCTCGCTGCGGGTCAGCACCGGGGCGCACGGCACATCGGCCTTGGTCAGGCGGTCGAGCCATTCCGCCGAAGGGCGCCCGATCAGCACATCCTGGGTCAATTGCAGCCGCGCCTCGACATTCTCCTGGCGCAGCGCCGGTGTCCGGAACCGCTCGTCCGCCAGCCATTGCGGCTGTTCGAGGGCGCGGCTCAGACCCTCCCACTGGCGGTTGGTCACCACCGCCGCGGTGATGTAGCCATCCGAGGTTTCGTAGATCAGATCGCTCGCGATGGCCGCCTCCTGGCGCGCCGGCTCGTCGCCGACAAAGGTTTGGCCCGCCATGTCGGAGGGCCACAGAAAGAAGAGCACCGCCTCCAGCATCGAGAGCCGGACATGCTGGCCCTCGCCGGTCCGCTCGCGCGCCAATAGCGCCGCGGTGATCGCCTGCGAGGCGGTGATCGCGGTCAGCTTGTCGGGCAAGATCGTCCGCAGCATGCGCGGGCGCGCTTCGTCGGACCCGGCCTGCACCGTCGCGAGCCCGGTAAAGCCCTGGATCAGCGGGTCGTAGACCGGCCGTTGGGCATAGGGCCCGATCTCGCCAAAGCCGCTGATCGAGACGTAGACGATCTTGGGTGCGACGGCGCGGATCGCAGCTTCACCAACGCCGAGCCGGTCGGCGACGCCGGGGCGGAAATTCTGCACAAACGCGTCCGCGGTCGCGGCCAGCCGCATCAGCACCGCTAACGCGCCCGGGTCCTTCAGATTGAGGACGATCGAGCGCTTGTTGCGGTTGTTGTTGAGGAACGAGGCGGCAAACCCGCCGCGCCGGTTGGCGCCGGCCCTGGTACTGTCGCCCTCCGGCGCCTCGACCTTGATCACGTCGGCGCCCTGGTCGCCGAGGATCATCGTGCCGAGCGGCCCGGCGACATTCGAGGTCAGATCGACGATGCGATAACCATGGAGTGGACCCGGCATGCTTCAGCCTTTCGCAAAGCCGCGCCGACGCGCGGCCGAGGCGATGCTAGTACCTCGGCACAGAGGATTTGGCGAGTTGATCATGGCTGGCGCGCAGCGGCGGCAGCGCTTCGGGATTGACCAGCACCTCGATGCTCCGGGCGATGGCGGGTTGGCGTCGGATCAGCCCGTTGCGTTCGAGCGTGAGCACCATCTGGTGGACTGAAGGCGGCGTCACCCGAAAGAATCGTTGCAGATCGGCTTCGGCCGGCGGCCGGCCGAGCACCAGCGTGTCGGCGTGGATGAAGGCCAGGTATTGCCCCTGCTTG
>CAYMRQ010000160.1:0-11198 GCA_964392845.1 uncultured Rhizobium sp. | reverse complement strand
CATCTTCTGCAGGCGGCGGATGGCCTCCGCGGCGCCGGGCTTCACCGGGTCCTGGATGGCGATGAGCCCCGCCATCTGGCCGTCCACGGCCAGGTAGACCAGGGTCTTGCCCTGCCCGGCCAGCTCGACGAGCGTTTTCATGTTGGCGCGGCCGATCTCGGGCTGGTGCTCGGTGACCCCGCCGAGCCGCACGCCGATGACTTCGAGGCCCTTGATCAACAGGTAGTTGGTCCGCGGCGTCGACGGCCCACCGCCGAGAAAGCCGAGCACCAGGATGCGCCCGCCCCAGGCGAGGCAGCGCAGCGACTCGTCGAACACGGTGGCGCCGATCGGGTCGTAGACGATGTCGACCCCGTCGCGCGCGCCGGTCAGCTCCTTGACCCTGTCGCGCAGGCCCGCGCGGTAGTCGATCGCGTAATCGGCGCCCTCCTCCAGGCAGGCGGCGCGTTTTTCCTCGGTGCTGGCGGTGGCGATCACGGTGGCGCCGAACAGTTTCGCCACCTGGATCGCGGCGATGCCGATGCCGCCGGCGGCGCCGTTGATCATCACCCAATCGCCGGCCTTCATCCGGGCGCGCTGCACCAGCGCGTGATAGGCGGTGTGGTAGGCGCCGCGGAACACCGCCGCCTCCTCGATGCCCATGCCTTTCGGCACCGGATCGCAATCCTCGGCCCGGGCATTGCCGAGCTGGGCGAAGGCGCCGAGCCGGTGCCGGCTCATGATGCGGTCGCCAACCTTGAAGCCGGTGACCCCGTCGCCGAGCGCACCCAGCGCGCCGGCCGCTTCATTGCCCGGGATGAAGGGCGGCTCGGGCCGGAACTGGTATTTGCCGGCTAGCATAAGCACGTCGACATATTGCACGCCGCGCGCGGCGATCCGCACCTGCACCTCGCCGGGGCCCGGCGGCAGCGGATTGGGCACCTCGCGCAGCGCCAAGACCTCGGGCCCGCCAAACGCTTCGCAGACAACGGCTTTCATGGGCTTTCCCTATCGCCAATCGTCTAGAATGAAGAGACCGGACCGGCTGTAGGATGCTATTCCCGAGCGATGGGCGCGGCAACCGGGCACGCTCAAGGAGGCGGCGGGTCGCTTGACGCGCTGTGCACCGGCGGCATCCTATGCCGCACGAGGCGGCAACCGGTGGGAGGCGTCTGGATGCATACGCTTTGGCAGTCCGCTTCGGCTGATGCGGGACCTACCGAAGTCGGCAACGCCTTAACGGATCAACAATTCGCGGTCTTTCTGACCAAGCATGGGCCGGCAATCTGGCCGGTTACCGATCCTGCCGCTGGCCCCCCGGTCATCGTGGTTTCAGTGCCGAAAAGCGGAACCTATTTCATCGAAGCTCTCTACAAACGGATGGGCTACCAGGGTGTGTACGTCCACGCGATGAGCATGGAGTGCAACGATTGGCGCTTCCACGAGGTCACGGCCACCAAAGATTTCGCGCCAAGTGGCATTAAACCCATCCCCATTACGATACTCAGCCGTCTTGTTTTGCCGGGGCAGATCATCGTTTCGCATTGCGGTCGCAATCCGGAGGTTGAGGCGGCGTTGAGCGGGTTCAAAAAAATCTATCTGTATCGCAATCTTCGGGAGGTTCTCGTCTCCCATACTCGCACAGACAGCAGGGAGCCGATTCCCCCAGCGCAACTTGCGACGCGCGTGGCAGAATTTTGTCAGCGCTCCGGAAACGCACTGAAGCATGTCATCGAGACGGCGAACAGCTGGCGCAACGACAGTGAGGTCTTCGCAGTCGATTTTGCCGACCTGACCTCCCCGGATCCCGACCGCCAGGAACGGTTGGCGGCGCGCTTCGAAGGATTCATGGGCTGGCCCAAAGCCACCGTGATCGCTGCACTTCGGGCCGTTCCCGAAGACGAGACGCCCACCAGATCAGAAGGCGGCCGGTCGACGCTTGACGGCGGCGCGTGGGACGATCGATGTGAGGCCTGGTTCAGCGAGCACATGGCCGATATTCGGGTGGTCCCGGACACGCTGCCCGCGGCCCTTAAACCAACATCTGGCGCGCTATAGCGCGAGCCGCACCCAATCGCCCTCGGCGGTGAGGCAGGCGCCGAGGGAGGCGCTGCGCTGGGCGATGCGGTCGAAGGTCGCGCCCTCGGCCGCGAGCGCGCATGGCACGGTCTCGTTGGCCGCGTTGTGGCGCACGAAACGGAAATGCGCCGCCGCGACCCCGCCCGGCCCGGCCCCGCCTGGCGCGACATCGACCCGCGCCATCATACCGATCCAGTCGCCGTGCCGCCTTCCGCCATGGCCGGTATGGAACGAGAAGCTGCCAAGCCCGTAGAAGATCGGCCGGCCGTGGTAAAGCTCGACCGGCAGCGAGTAATGCGGTCCGTGGCCGATCACGATGTCGGCGCCGGCCTCGATCGCGCCGTGCGCGATTTCGCGCATATAGTCGAGCACCTCTTCGCCGAGCCCCCAATGGCACGAGGCGACGACGATATCGGCCGCTTTGCGCAGCCCGGCGATGTCTTCGGCGAAGGCGGCGAGGTAGGTGCGGTCGGCCCAGGTGACGATGACCGGCGGGATGCCCGGCCGGTTCATCGGCGGCAGCTCGGGGCGGATTTTGTGCGCCGGCACCTGATAGGCGGTATGGCCGGGGATCACCGCGATGCCGCCGGCGCGCTCGCTCGCCTCGTGGTTGGTCGGCCAATAGACCGAGCTGCGCTGGACAAAACCGATGCGCAGCCCGCCTCGGCTGACGATCGCCGGCGCACGCGCCGCGGCGAGATCGGCGCCGGCGCCCGTATGGGCGATGCCGAGCCGGTCGAGCTGCGCGATCGAGCCCGCGATCGCGGTCGCACCGTAATTGACGTTGTTGGCAAGCCCGACCGCGGCAATCCTCCCGCCCCGCAGCGCCTCGCCGGCAATCTCGGGGTCGGCGAAAAACCCTTCATTCTCGACCGCATGGCCGCCGGGCGGCTGATAGAGGCAGCATTCGAGATTAGCGAAGACGAGGTCGGCGGCGCGCATTTCCTCCCCGACGCGCGCGAACGGCACGGCCGGGTCGCCGACATTCATCAGGTTCACATCGCCAACCAGGATCATCGTGAGCATCTGGAAGATCTCCCCATCTATGATGGACTGTGCATCGAGAGCGGGTACCGCGGCGCAGCTATTTTAGATAACCTGGCAAGAGCGAAATTATCGCAAGCTGGCCATCATGCAACGATCGTCGCTGCTTCGACTGGGCGCTGCTTTGTTCGCCGCTGCCATAGTGACCGTGGTCTGGGCGACGGAGTGCCAAATTGCATCGGCAGGCGGCCTCTTCTCGGGTGAAATACCCGGGCCGCCCGCCGGCTATGAAGCTTGTGTCGACGCCAAGCGGCAGATGACCATCTGTCGAATTCCCGGGTATAAACCGCCGAGTTTGCTGACGCCGCAGCTGCCGACGCCGGAGCAGCGGGCGTGGGAGATCGCGGCAGCGGGGACCCAGCGACGAAGAGCGGCGCCACCGGGAAATGATCAACAAATTGGATCGGATCGAAGGCGCGCTCCGCGGTTGGTAAAGCGCACCAGGATCTTTGCCCCGATCGGAAATCGCTCGGGGCTCCCAATCGAGCGGTTCGGGCAGCTCGTATCCCGCGCTTTATACCTGTCATACCGGCGAAAGCCGGTATCCATGGCAGAGGTGGGTCCCGGCTTTCGCCAGGACGACGATTCCAGGGATCGGTATTGTGCGCCTTTGTCGAGGCCCAGAAGCAGCACCGGTGACCCGCTCCGTTCGACGCTTCCCCTCGCGGCATGCTTCCGATTAAATCGGCCGAGCGGAGTTTCGCGGGAAACGCCAACTTTCGGAGCGCGCATGATCGACAAAACAGTCCGCTCGGTGGCCGAGGCGATGGCGGGCATCAAGGACGGCGCGACCGTGCTGATCGCCGGGTTTGCCCAGGTTGGCGAGCCGCGCGCCTTGATCGACGGCCTCATTGAGCAGGGCGCCAAGGACCTCACCGTCGTGCACAACACGGCCGGGCGCGGCCGCGAAGGGGTGGCGCGCCTCATCGGCGAGGGCCGGGTCAGGAAGATCGTGTGCAGCTTTGCCAGGAGCCGCGGCTCGGTCATCTTCGAGGAGGTCTTTGCCCGCGGCGGGATCGAGCTCGAAATCCTGCCGCAGGGCACGCTCGCCGAGCGGATGCGCGCCGCCGCGGCCGGGATCCCGGCCTTCTACACGGCGACCGCCGCCGGCACCAAGCTCGCCGAGGGCAAGGAGGCGCGGGTCTTCAACGGGCGCGAATACATCCTCGAAACCGCGCTCCCGGGCGATGTTGCGCTGGTCGAGGCGTGGCGCGCCGACCGCTGGGGCAACCTCGTCTACCGCGACGCCGGGCGCAACTTCAACCCGGTCATGGCCGCGGCGGCGCAGCTGACCATCGTGCAGACCCAGCACATCGCCGAACTGGGCGAGCTGCCGCCGGAAGAAATCGTCACCCCCGGCCTCTACGTCGATCGCCTCGTCCACGTCGCGGCCGGCGACCCGCCGCTTAAGACCTGACAGCGCAAGATCGAGCAGGAACGAAATGGCAGCAACTCAGATGTGGCAGCCGCTCGAACGCGACGCGTTGGCCGCGCGCCTCGCACGCGACATCCCGGAAGGGTGGTCGGTCAACCTCGGCATCGGCATCCCGACGCTGGTCGGCAACTACGTGCCGCCCGAGCGCGAGGTCGTGTTCCATTCGGAGAACGGCATCCTCGGCATGGGGCCGGCGCCCGCACCCGACAAGATCAATCGATGGCTGATCAATGCGAGCAGCCAGTATGTAACCTTGCGTCCCGGCGCCAGTTATATGAGCCATTCCGACAGCTTCGCCCTGGTGCGCGGCGGCCACCTCGATTTGTGCGTGCTCGGCGCCTTTCAGGTGGCGGAGAACGGCGACCTCGCCAATTGGGCGCGCTCCGACGACGACAATGCGCCGGCGATCGGCGGGGCAATGGATCTCGCGGCCGGCGCCAGGCGGATCTGGGCGGTCATGGAGCACACGACGAGAGGCGGCGAGAAGCGGCTGCTGCGCCGCTGCACCTATCCGCTGACCGCAAAGGCGTGCGTCGTGCGCGTCTACACCGATCTCGCCGTCATCGACGTGACGCCGAAGGGGTTTGCCGTCATCGACATGGTGCCGGGCATGACGCTTGAGGCGCTGCAAGAGCGGACCGACGCGCCGCTCCACCGGGTATGAAACATTTCCACAGGGAAACGCTGGTAACCGCGGTTTTAAGCGCAACCGATCGGTGTTACCAATAATAGAGGCTGGGAGGTTTGATGTCGGACGACAGCCCGAATCTTGTCCTTGAACATCTCCGGGCGATCCGCGCGGAGGTTCACGAGGTGCGCGAGGAACAGCGCGAGCAGCGGCTGCGGCTCGGTGGCATCGAGCGCAGCTTGGCCGGGATACAGATTGAACTCGCCGGCCTTCACAGCGAAATCGCCGATATGGGACGTCGCCTCGATCGTATGCACGACAGGATCGACCGTATCGAACAGCGGCTCGGTTTGGTCGAGGCATAGTCACCTCCTCTAAGCGCGCTATCGGCACAGGTAACCTGATGCAATTCGACGCGGAATACGATTTCGTCATCGTCGGCGCTGGCTCGGCCGGCTGCGTGTTGGCGAACCGGCTGTCGGCCGACCCGGCTACCAGTGTCCTGGTGATCGAGGCCGGCGGCAAGGACACCAACCCGTGGATCCATGTTCCGGCAGGTTTCTATCGCAACATCTATAACCCGGGCATCACCTGGCAATTCGAGACCGAGCCGGTGCCGGGGCTGGGCGGGCGCCGCATCTCCTGGCCGCGCGGCAAAGTGCTCGGCGGCTCCAGCTCGATCAACGGCCTGATTTATATCCGCGGCCAGCGCCAGGATTTCGACTATTGGCGCCAGCTCGGCAATGTCGGCTGGTCCTATGACGATGTGCTGCCGTATTTCCGCCGCACCGAGAACCAGGAGCGCGGCGCCGACGATTATCACGGCGCCGGCGGCCCGCTCGACATCTCCGATCTGCGCGCGCACCACGAGCTGCACGACGCGTTTATCGATGGCGCGCAGGAGGCGGGGTTCAGGGCCAACCCGGATTTCAACGGCGCCGAGCAGGAGGGCATCGGCAATTATCAGCTGACCGTGCGGGGGATGCGCCGGTGCAGCGCCGCCATCGCCTATCTGCGCCCGGCGATGAAGCGCCCCAACCTCAAGGTCGAGATCCGCGCCTTTGCCCATCGCGTGCTGTTCGACGGCAAGCGCGCGATCGGCCTCGAATATGCCCGGAACGGCGCAATGCGCCGGGTGCGGGCGCGGCGCGAGGTATTGCTCGCCGGCGGTTCGCTGCTGTCGCCGCAGCTGTTGCAGCTGTCGGGGGTCGGCCCGGCCGCGCTGCTGCACGAGCACGCCATCGCGGTGGTGCACGAGCTCTCTGGGGTCGGCGACAATCTGCAGGACCATCTCGGCTGCCGCCTGATCTACAAGGCGCGCCGCGCCAATACGTTGAACGAGATCTCGCGCAGCTGGGTGCGCCAGGTGCAGACCGGGCTCGAATACATCTTCGGGCGGCGCGGCGCGCTGATGATGGGGGCGGCGCCGATCGGGATGTTTGCCAAGACCCGCGAGGGCCTCGCCTCGCCCGATGTGCAGTACCAGTTCCTCGCCGGCAGCTTTGATAAGCCGGGCGAACCGATGCACCCGTTCCCGGCCTGCTCCCTGGTGGCGATCCCGTGTCGGCCGGAAAGCCGCGGCTGGCTGCGCATCAAGTCGCCCGACCCGGCCGTGCCGCCGGCGATGCAGCCGAACTATCTGGCGGCGCGCGTCGACCAGGAGACGATGATCGCCGCCCTCAAGATCTCGCGGCGGATTTTTCAGACCCCGACGATGCAGCGCTCGGTCGTCGAGGAGTTCCGGCCCGGCGCCGAAATTGACAGCGACGAGGGCCTCCTCGAACACGCCAGGAAAACCGGCAGCACGACCTTTCACCAGACCAGCACCTGCATGATGGGGTCGCACGACAACGCGGTCGTCGACAGCGAATTGCGCGTGCGTGGCATGGACGGCTTGCGCGTCGTCGACGCCTCGGTGATGCCGGCTGTCATCTCCGGCAACACCAACGCCGCAACGCTCATGATTGCCGAAAAGGCCAGCGACCTGATCCTTGCCGCCGGCCAGGTTGGTGTAAGTGCTCCGGCTCGGGCCGCGTAACTCTTATCGATGCTGCAACAGTGGGGATAGCGCCGCCGCGCGGTTCCTATCATTAGCCAGATCGCGCGGCCCGGCGCCGCGCTTGTCGGGGGAACCGGTCTGACCGTCGCTGTTGCCTCCGCCGTGGCCTCGCGCGCCGTCACGGCGCCGCGGCTTTGCTTGGCGGGCATAGTTATCCTCGCCGTCGCATTGCGCGGATGGGGCCTGGAGGAAGGCGGCTTCGTCACGCCGTATTATTTCGCCGGCGTGCGCAGCATGATGCAGAGTTGGCACAATTTTTTCTTCAATGCTTTCGACCCGGCTGGCTTTCTTTCGCTCGATAAGCCGCCCGTCGCCTTCTGGTTCCAGGCGATCAGCGCCAAGCTATTCGGCTTCGACGCATGGAGCGTATTGCTGCCGCAGGTGCTTGAGGGCGTAGCTGCGGTCGTTGTCCTTTACCTGCTTGTGGCCCGCCGTTTCGGAGCGGTGGCGGGCCTGCTTGCCGCGCTGTTTCTCGCGCTCGACCCCGTCAGCGTGGCAGTCGGTCGCTCGAACGGCACCGACGCCTGCCTGGTGCTGGTCCTGCTGCTGGCGGCCTGGGTGCTGGACCGAGCGATCGCGACCGGCAGCCGGCGAGTTCTGGTCGGCGCCGCCGCTCTCCTTGGGCTCGGGTTCAATGTCAAGATGTTGGCGGCGGTCGGGGTGGTACCGGTTTTCGTAGCGCTGTACCTAATCGCCGGCCCACCCGCATGGCTGCGCCGGCTGGTCGACGTGGCGCTGGCCGGACTGGTCTTCGTTTGTGTGTCACTGTCCTGGTGCATCGCCTTCGACCTGACGGCGCCCGACCGCCGGCCCTTCGCCGACAGCAGCGCTGACAATTCGATGCTGGAATTGGCGGTCGGCCATAATGGGCTGGACCGGTTCGTGTTGCCGGCGCGAGCATTGGCGCGTGGCGCGCCGAGCGCCGACCCGGCTCAGCCCGACCAGCCGCCTGTAATCCAGCGGCTGCGCTCGGTTGATTACGTCCCTGTCGGCGTCTTTCGCCTGGCGGGACCGCATCTCGCCGCGCAGGCGGGCTGGCTCTTTCCGCTGGCGCTGATCGGCGGGGTCGCCGCGTGGCTACGCCGCCCGCTCCGATCGCCGGTGCGGGTTCAGCTGGCGCTATGGAGTGGTTGGGCGGCCGCATACGGTATCGTGTTTAGCGCCGCCGACGGCTTCTTCCACCCGCACTATCTTTCGCTGATGGCGCCACCGATATGCGCTCTCGCCGGCATAGGCCTGACAAGGCTGTGGTCGGATTTTGCCGCCGGCCGGGGCGGCGCATGGGGGTTGCCGCTTGCCTTGCTCGCGACCGCGGCGTGGCAGGCGCATATCCTGCTCGGATATTTCCCGAATTGGGCGGACAGGCTCGCGATTGGGGTCGTCGGAATCGCGGTGCTGTTTGCGGCCGGTGCCGCCTTGGCATGGCGCCGGTCTGATTGGCGCCTCTTTGCGGCCGGCGTCGTCGGGTCGGCCCTTCCCCTGCTCCTCGCGGCTCCCGCGGGCTGGGCGCTTGGCGCGATTCTGGCAACCGACAATACCGCCTTTGCCTCAGCACGGCCGCCCTTCGCCACCCCCGACGAGGAGACCGCGCGATTGCGCTGGGCAGCGCGCTGGGGCGGCTTTGTCCATCGCCCGAAACTGACCGAATATCTGATGCAGAACCGGGGCGAGGCGCGGTTTCTAGTGGCGACGCTGAACGCCCGCCAAGCCGCGCCGGTCATCATCGACAGCGGCGAGCCAGTGCTGGCGCTTGGCGGCTTCAGCGGTATCAGCCCGATCGTCACCCAGTTCGCCTTGGGCGAGATGATCGCCCGAGGCGAGGTCCGCTTCGCGCTGATCCATCGGCTTCAGGCCGGCCTAATCCGGCAGTCGCAGCTCGCCGAATGGATCCGTCGGAACGGCGAGCCGGTCGATCCGGCGTTGTGGCGGGAGGAGTCGGACCGGCTGGGTGCGACCGTGGCGCAAGCCCGGATGGACCGCGGCGCGGCCCGTGCGCTCGAACTGTACGATCTGCGAAAAGCCGCATCGGAGGGCGATTTGGCCCCGGCGCTTGCCGCCCCTTAGCCGAGGCGACAGAATGCCTCGGCGCAATTGGGGAAAGCTCGATGGCATCGACACCGCAATCGCCGCTGGCGATCTATCAGGCCCATCTCGACAAGGGCGAGCTGGCCTATCAGTGGAGCGCCGCCGCCGGGCGCGTGGTGTTCTACCCGCGCCTGGTCTGCCCGTATTCCGGCAGCACGGCGCTCGAATGGCGGGTCGCCTCGGGGCTCGGCACGGTCCATGCGACGACCGTCACCCATCCGGCGCAGGGCGAGCCCTACAACGTCGCCCTCATCGATTGCGACGAGGGCTTCCGGCTGATGAGCCGGGTCGAGGACATCGATCCGATGGCGGTCACGATCGGCCTGCGCGTGCGTTTTCGCGTCCATAAACCGGGTGGCGACGAGCCGGCCTATCCCGTCTTTATCCCGGCGAAGGCCACGCCATGAGCGGCCTCAAGCGCGGCGGTGCGGCGATCGTCGGCGCCGCCGAAAGCGATCTCGGCCAGGTCGCCGACGGGCTCAACCCGATCGATCTGATGGCGCAGGGCATCACCCGCGCGCTTGATGATTGCGGGCTCGCGCTCAGGGATGTCGATGGCCTCCTCTGCGCGGCGACGCAGAGCCGCACCTCGGGGCTGTCGCTCAGCGAATATCTCGGAATCTCGCCGTCGTTTATCGACACGACGATCCTCGGCGGCTCGTCGTTCATGTTCCATGTCGCCCACGCGCTCGCGGCGATCCAGCTCGGGCTGTGCCAGGTTGCGGTGATCGCCTATGGCAGCACGCAGAGGAGCGTCGGCCGGCGCCAGGCCTCGGTGCGCGAAATCAACCCGTTCGAGACGCCATACCGGCCTTTCCTGCCGTCAACCGCCTATGCGCTCGCCGCCTCGCGCCACATGCACGAATTCGGCACGACCCGCGAGCAGCTTGCCGCGGTCGCGGTCGCGGCGCGGCAATGGGCCTTGCTCAACCCGGCGGCCTGGGAGAAAAAGCCGCTGACGATCCCCGAGGTCATGGGCGCCCGCATGGTCAGCTATCCGCTCACGGTGCGCGACATCTGCCTGGTGACCGACGGCGGCGGCGCGATCGTGCTGACCACACCGGAGCGCGCCCGGAGCCTCAAAAAGCCGCCGGTCTATGTGCTCGGGCAAGGCCAGGCGATCACCCACGCCAACATTTCGAGCATGCCGGACCTGACGGTGACCGGGGCCCTCGCCTCCGGCCGGCAGGCCTATGCGATGGCCGGGCTCGCGGCGAAGGACATCGACGTCGTCGAACTCTACGACGCGTTCACGATCAACCCGATCCTCTTCCTCGAAGATCTGGGGTTTTGCCCGAAAGGCGAAGGCGGCCGCTTTGTCGAAGGCGGGCATATCGCGCCCGGCGGCGGGCTGCCGGTCAACACCAATGGCGGCGGCCTCTCCTATTGCCATCCCGGCATGTACGGCCTCTTCCTCTTGATCGAGGCGGTGCGCCAATTGCGCGGCGAATGCGGCGCGCGCCAGGTGCCCGGCGCCGAGACGGCGATCGCCCACGGCAATGGCGGCGTCCTGTCGTCGCAAAGCACGGTGATATTGGGGACGCAGGCGACGGTTTAGCAGCGAGGATAACCACGGAGGTACGGAGGGCACGGAGAAGGAAAGATTCACCGCAGAGGGCGTGAAGCGCCCAAAAAATCCATTGCGGCCTCTGCGCGTTCTTTGCGCCCTCCGCGGTAAGTATTTTTCTTCTTCGTGCCCTCCGTGCCTCCGTGGCGAATAATTCATAGGAGAGAGAAAATGGCCGAAGGCGAGCTGGTCCGCTTCGAGAACGACAATGGGATCGGCGTAATCACTGTCGACAACCCGCCGGTCAATGCGCTGTCGCCGGGGGTGCCCGAGGGCATCGTCGTGGCGGTCGACAAGGGCAATGCCGACCCGGCGGTCAGGG
>CAYMRQ010000159.1:0-11393 GCA_964392845.1 uncultured Rhizobium sp. | reverse complement strand
CCGTTTTCGATCCCGCAGCTCACCGCACGCGTCCGCGCCTGCCTCGCCAGAACCCGGCTCACGTAATCCCCGGACGGGCTAGGCCACCAGGGCGGCTGCTCGGCCCCTCATCGAAACAGCAGCACGAGCAAAACGATCAGGATGATGAGGCCGAGACCGCCGCCCCCATAACCGAAATGTGACGGCATATAACCTGAGTAGCCGCCAAAAAATGACAGGACGACGAGCACAAGAACGACCACGAGCAGCGTATGTAGCATCGTCCTATCTCCCTTAGCCTTTGCATTTATGGACTGGTTCGGAAGCTCGCGACTTCTTGCAGCGGGTCGCGAGCGAGCGTGCTGGGTCAGGCCGCCAGGCGGGCTGCCCGATCCTCTCGGGCGTGTCTCGCCGGAGCGGTCCCGGCGCCGGTATCCATCATTTGTCGCAACATCGCGCGCCCGCGCGCGATGCGCGAGCGTACTGTGCCGATCGGTATGCCGAGAAGTTCCGCGACTGCCTCATAGGACATGCCTTCGAGGGCGACGAGCAGGATGATTTCCCGCCGCTCGATCGGCAGCCTGGCCATGGCGCGGTCGAGGTCGCGCAGCTGAAGCGAGGCCGATGTATCGTTCACCGCAGCCAGGGTGTCGTGAAATTCCTCGACCGTATCGCCGAGGTCCTGGCGTATCACTGCCCGGCGCACATCGTTGACGTTCTGATGGTGCATCAGCGTAAACAGCCAGCCCTGCAGATTGGTGCCCGGTTTCCAGAGATGCTGCTTGGCGATGGCGCGGACGAGGGTGTCCTGAACCAGATCGTCGGCGCGCGATCTGTTTGACCGGTGCAGCGCGAACGCATATCGCCGAAGCCGGGGTATGTGCTGTTCAAGCAGCTCCGAGAAGTTGTCCACCTGGTCCTCCGCCAAAATTTAACAGGTACTGCGAAGATGCCGCTTCAGCATGCTTCTGAAACAGAGTGTATTGGAATAAAGTTGTAGCTGTCAGCCCTCGGAAAATACGCAGGGGATACAATGGTATATTTATGAGTTATGCGGATATATTTGAAAAATAAAAATAACTTGATTTAACTCCGGGGCCGCTCGAATTTCACCGAGATCGGCGCCAAACCCGACGCTGACCGGCACGGCCAGATCGTCAGCGTCGGGCAGCGTAACGGTAGTGACTTAACGCCAGCGACTTAACGGTAGTAGCGATCGCCGCTCGGCAGCGACGAGCCCTCGTGCTGGCCAAAGCTCGCGACGCAATCGGCATGCAGCTCCCGATCGTCGATCGGACCGCATTCCTTACGCATACGATTGGCACGGAAGGTGCCGTTGGTGTTCACCAGCCCCTCGTAACGTTGGCTGTCGCGCACGTTTTGCTGCGCCGACCAGGAGCCCGACCTGTCGCCCGGGTTAAACTGCGGACCGTTGGTCACCAACTCGGCTCCCCACGCGCCCACCTCGGCGTGAGCGGCCGGCATTGCCGCGATTGCCGTCAGGAATGCGGCCGAGAAGGCCAGGCGGGTCACAAGTTTGATACTCGTTATCATGTGAGTTCCCTTTCTTTAATCCAGGATAACGGTGACTTATGTCACCAGATTTCTTGGAAGACACCGATAACACGCTGGACGATTCCTAGAATAGGGTCGGATAATACTCACTTGATACGGTCTTATCCCTCGATGAAATGGCCAAATGCTGCGAGAGGCTGGATGCGGTCGCAGATGATTTTGGTGGTGGCCAGCATCGGCATTGCCAGGATGGCGCCGGGAACGCCCCACATCCAATACCAGAACACCACCGCCAGGATGACCAGCACGGGATTGATCGTGAAGCGCCTGGCGAGCAGCATCGGGGTCACGGTCTCGCCCTCGATGATGTGAATGAGTAAATATACGCCGGCGGGCACAAACGCTAACCACAGGGTCTCGATCGACAGCAGCCCGACAAAGACAAAGGTCATCACACCGATCGTCGGCCCCAGGATTGGCACATAGTTCAGCAGGAACGCGACGGTTCCCCACAGCACGGGATCGCCCAGCCCGCACAGCGCGGCGAGAATTCCGGTCGCGACGCCTACCGCAACATTCATGGTCGTGATCGTGACGAGGTAGGCGGAGATGTCCGCTTCGATCTGCTGCGAGATGTGGACCGCCCGGCGCTTGTCCCTGAACCGCGGCAGAACCTCGACAAGGCGGCGCAAAAATGTGTCGCCGGAGACCAGCAGGAAAAACAGCACCAGTACGGTCGTAAACAGGCCGCTGACGATCGCACCTGTCGTGTGCAACACCTTGTCGTTCAACCTCGAGCCCTGGACCGCGACGGTAGCCACCGCTGGCTCGGCTCCTTGCGTCAGGCTCTCGGCCTGATGCAGGAATTTCTGAAGCGTTTGGACCGGCTTACTCAGGAAGGTCAGGCGCTCCTGCAATCTGGGAAGGCCTTCCGGCAGTTTCTGCGCCCAGGAAGCGGCGGGCCCCGACAGTGCCGCCCCGAGGCCGACGAAGCTGCCAAACAGCACCACGATGATGGCCAATGCTGCGATAAACCGAGGCAGATACAGCTTCTCGAAAAAGCGCATCGCCGGCTGCAAAACCAGCATCAGGACGAAGGCGATGAAGATCGGTAGAATGATTTCGCTCGCTACATAGCATGCCGCGAGCAGCGCGAGAAAAAACAGGCCTCCCTGAAACACCGTCTTGATATCCGTCGGCACTATCACGTCGGGCAGCTCTTCTGCCTCGATATCGGGATGCAGTATATTTTGCGTGTCCATGAAAGATCCGATTCGCATCGTGGTGAGAATATGCGTCGGTTATTCCTGCCTTCCCACCGCCTTGGCAGCGTGAGTCTTAGCTTAATTCTTCAGTCCGGCGAGTAACGCCACCACAAACGTGCGGCAGCGGTGGGTTTGCGCCCGAGTGCTCCACGTTCCCGGTCTCGCTGTGCGGCCCAGGGCGAGTCGCGCCGCGACGCCGGTTATGGAAAAAGCCGAGGAGAACACCGGCGCCGAACGCGGTAAGTACCGAGGCGACGGGCCTTTCCTCGATTTCTCGGCCCGCGGTTCCGGCCTTGCGCTTGACTTCGGTCCAGATTTTTTCGGTTGAGGCCTGCACCCGTTGCCCCGCGCCAGCGACACCATTATTTGCAATGTCGCGCATTGTCTCGGCAATTTTGGCGACGTCCGCCCGGAGCTGTTTGATCTCAGTCTGCAGCACGGCGATATCGGTATTGGTTTGGTCAGCCATGACGGCCCTCGGTTGTTGCCTCTTTCATGGAGCTTAAATGCCGTCGTCCCGGGCCACGGGTCCAGCCTTTGGCCGGCCCCGTGCACCGGGACGACGGTTCAATATGAAGGCCGCTAGCGCTCAAAGCGTTGTGAGTTTGGGATTACTCCCTTAGGGCATCCTTGAGACCGCCAATCGCGTTCTGGACCTTGCCTTCAATCTTGTCGGCCTTGCCCTCAGACTCCAGCTTGGCGTCGCCGACCGCTTTGCCTACAGTCTCCTTGATCGAGCCTTTGATCTGCTTCGCCGTACCGGCGATCCGATCCTTATCCATGACTACATCCTCCTGTTAACTCAAGACAACCTTACCAAGACCGGAGGCCGCGCCGGTAGCCTCGGAAACTACCCAGTTCCCGCGACCCGATGCGCGTCTCACACGACGGTGAGCCGGCTTTCCTCGGTGTCGCGGAATTGCGTGTTGTAGAGGTCGGCGAAGACTCCGTTGCGGCGCATCAGCTCGGCGAAAGTGCCGCGCTCGGCGATGATCCCGTCGCGCAGCACGAGGATCAGATCGCAATTGCGGATCGTCGACAGGCGGTGCGCGATGATGAAGGTCGTGCGCCCGCTCGTGAGACGCTTGATCCCGTCCATCACCTGCGCCTCGGTCTCGACGTCGAGGGCGGAGGTCGGCTCGTCCAGGATCAGGATCGGAGCGTCGCGCAGGAGCGCGCGCGCGATCGTCAGCCGCTGCTTTTCGCCCTCCGAAAGGGTGGCGCCGGATTCCCCGATCACCGTGTCGTAGCCCTGCGGCAATCCGATGATCATCTGGTGGATGCTGGCGAGCCGCGCCGCCTCCTCGATCTCCTCCAGCGTGGCATCGGGCCGGCCATAGGCGAGGTTGTCGCGCAGCGAAATCGGGAAGATCAGCGGCGGTTGCAACACCATCGCGATCTGGCGGCGCAGCGATTTGAGGGTGAACTCGCGGACATCGACGCCGCCGATCGTGATGCTGCCGGTCGATGGGTCGAAAAAGCGGGGCAGCAGCCCGAGCATCGTCGATTTCCCGGCGCCGGTCGGCCCGACGATGGCGACCTTCATGCCGGGCTCGACCGCGAGATCGATCGCCCGCAACACCGGCATCTCGGCGCGATAGCGGAAGCTGACGCCGCGCCATTCGACGGTGCCGCGCGCGCCTTCCGGCGACAGGGTCAGCGGGCCGTCCTTGAGATCGGCTTCGGTCTCGAGGATCTCAAAGACGCGGCGGGCGCTGATGCGGGCGCTGGCGATGAGGCCGAAGCTCTGCGTCAACTGGTTGACCGGGACATAGAGTTGCGCCAGGTAGGATATGAAGACGATCAACTGGCCGACCGAAAGGGTACCCGCGAGCACCGAGCGAGCGCCGACATAGATGACCAGCGCGGTTCCCCCCGCGATCAGCGTATTGACGACGCCCGAATAAAACGTCTGCCAGTTGTAGAGCTTGAGCGTGAAGCCGAGGCTGGTACGGCTCGCCCCCATGAAGCGGCGGTACTCCTCGTCTTCCTTGGTAAAGGCCTGGACGACCTTGATCGACGAAATCGCCCATTGCACGATCGAGTAGACCCGGCTGTCGGCGTCGCGCACCTCGGTCGCCGCATCGGCGATCCGGCGATTGAACAGGGCGATCGACAGGAACAGTAAGGGGACGATGCTGATCGACAGCAGCGTCAGCACCGGATCGAGCGGGAACAGGATCAGCAGCATCCCGGCGAGGAGGACGATCGCCGAGATGATCGGCAATAGCCCGTTCATCAGCATCGTCTGCACGGCGAAGCTGTCGGCGGTGATGCGGAACATGATGTCGCCGACCTTCTGGCGGCCGTGGAAGGCGAGCGACAATCGCTGAAGGTGGCTGTAGAGAGCCCCCCGTAAATCGTTGACCATGCGCTGACCGACGCCGATCGCCGTGTAATTGTGCAAGAGGGTCAGCGCCCCGGAGACAAACTGGACGAAGACGATCCCGAGACAGGCCAGGCCGAGGAGCCCGAGCGGCGACCAGCCTTCGAGCAGGGCGAAGCCCGGGGCTTTGCCGCCGAGCACATTGTCGATGACGATTTGCAAGGGCCAGGGCTTGAGCAATTCGAAGCCGGCGATCAGAAAGACCTGGGACAATGCCCACAGAAAGCGCCACCGATAGGGCAGCAGATAGGGCAGCAGCTTCCAGCCGTAGCTTTTCTTCATCGCCGCGCTGCCCGCCGCACCGGGCCGGATGTACCGATAGCATCGTCGGCTTGTTCGATCATCCGTCCAAGACGACCGGTCTGGTCGACCGCGATCACCCGGCGATGGAACGCCTCGAGCGAGCCGCGATGCCCGATGCTGATCACGGTCATTGCCGGCAGAGTATCAGCGACCATGCGATAGAGCGCCGCCTCTTCCTCCTCATCGATCGCTGAGGTGGCCTCATCGAGGAACAGCCAGTCCGGCTTGATCAGCAGGGCGCGAGCGATCGCGAGCCGTTGCTGCTCGCCAAGCGACAGCGTCTGCGTCCAATGTCCGTGCTCGTCCAGCCGTTTGCGCAAAGCAGGCAAGCCAACGGCGGCCAATGCCGCCCGCGCCTCGGCATCGCGGCGCACAATCGGTCGGGCGGGAAACCACAATGCCGCGCGCAAGCTCCCGATCGGCATGTAGGGCCGCTGCGGCAGAAACAACGTTTTGACGTTAGCGGGCATGCGGATATGCCCGGTCGCGAACGGCCACAATCCGGCAAGGACGCGGAACAACGTGCTTTTGCCGCTGCCGGATGTTCCCTTCAATAGCACCGCCTCGTGCGGTTTGAAGCTCAGTGTCACTGGGGCGAGCAGCGCCGCTCCATCGGGCAGAGATACGCCGACATCCTCCAAGTCGATCGTGTCCTGCGCAGCCGCTTGCGTGCGCGTGCCCAGGACGGCTGCGGCAGCCTCGCGCTTGATTTCGGCGGCGAACTCGGTCAACCGGTCGACCGTCGCGCGCCACTCGGCGAAGGCGGTGTAGCTGGCGATGAACCAGGCCAGCGCCTCGTTGACGCGTTCGAAGGCGTTCGCGGTCTGGGTCAGCACGCCAAGCTGGATCGCGCCGGAGAAATAGCGCGGCGAGGCGATCAGCAGCGCAAAGGACGAGGTCCCCTGGCTGAACAGCAGCTGAAACATCAGGTACTGGTTGCTGCGCAGGATGATGCGCTTGAAATTATCGTAGAGAGCTCGGAACCGCCCGAGCGCAATGCCACGCTCCTGCGCTTCGCCGCCGTAAAGCGCGATGCCCTCGGCCTCCTCGCGCAGACGCACGAGACTGAAGCGAAAATCCGCCTCGACCGCCTGCTGCCGGTTGTAGAGGCGGATCAGCGGCCGCCCGATCAGATGGGCGATCACCGATCCGAGGCCCGAGTACAGCACCGCCACCCAGAACATGTAGCCCGGGATCGTGATCGCGAAACTGCCGATCGGCACCGTGATGCTGCCGGAGAGATACCACAGCAGCGCGGCAAAGGAGGCGAGCGTCGCCAGCGAGTTCAAGAAGCCGACCCCCAGGGCCATCGATTTTTCGATAAACAGGCGGACGTCCTCGGAGATCCGTTGATCCGGGTTGTCGACGCGCCCCGAAAAACGCATGCGATAGAAGGTCCGGTCGGCCAGCCAGCGCGTGAGGTATTGATCGGTCAGCCAGCGCCGCCAGCGCAGTTGGAGTGTTTGATCTAGATAAACCCGCAATACCGCGACCACGAGGTAGAGCAGGATCAGCGAGACGACGATGACGACGGCGCGATAGAAGCCGGGAGCGTCCCGCTCCTGCAGGGCGGTGAAAAGTGCTCCGTTTGCCTGGTTCTGCAGGACGTTGACGCCCACCAGGCCGAGGTTGAGGCCGATGACCGCGCTCAACAGTATCCGGGCCGACCAGCGTTCCTCACTCCCCCAATAGCCCTTGGTCAGAACCCACACATCCCAGGCAAGTCGTCGCAGGCTCATCATCCCACGCTCGCGGGCGAAACAGCTTTCCTGCAGTAACGGCCGGAGGCGGCGGTGCGGACATTGATCCAGCTCAAGCCGGGCTCACGCGGGCGCGATCGGGGACCGCGATCGCTGCAATGCTTAGGAGGAAATGGCACCGGGCTTGCCTGCGGCTGTAGCGAGGTGAGGCATGCCGTGGCTTCCTGTCGCTCCTTCAGTGCGGAAGGGTCGATATAAGATGAGGCCATAACCCCCCGTCACGCCCAAGAATATGAGATATATCGCAACAATAAAATTCAGGATTCGCGGGGTGACAAGGATTAGGATGCCCGCGATCAGAGCGACAATTGGTTGTAGCATCATCGCGTTCAAAGTAAAGGTCATAGGCTCAGCTCCAGTTCCGCATGTACGGCTACAGCAACATCCGGGTTAAAGTACGGTCTCCATTACGTTCTGCATCGAGCCGCCTGATGAAGGCCACCGCACTCGCGCGGGCGCGGCCGGGGGACTGCCCCCGGTTCAACCGATATGGCCGCGCACCAGCCACACGATCAGCAGCACCACGAGGACAAGCCCAAGTCCGCCGCCGATGCCGTAACCACCGCCCCGGCCATAGTAGCCGCCGCGGTAGTATCCAAAGCCGCCTCCGAACAGGAGGATCACCAAAACGATCAGCAGAATGAGTTCCATGACATTTTCTCCTCGTCAGCAGCATCGGCCGCCGCAACGGAGCGATGGCAAGCTGAAGAAATTGCAAAAATCGCCCGGGCTGAACGGCCGGCATCGCTGCCGGCCGTCGGCATTGCGGGTCGTCGCGAAGGTTAGCGAATGTTGAGGTTAACGAACGGCAAGCTTATGCCGATGCCGGGGCCGTAAACCACCGGTGGCGCATAATACGGCGAGTAGCCATAGTATGACGAGCCATAGTGCGAGCCATAAACCACCGGCGGGGCGTAATAATACCCGCCGCTCCAGTTGTGGCGATGGTTACGAGAATAGCCGTCCGCGTTGGCCGGGGCGGCGAAAGTCCCGAGCGCGAGCATCGCGGAGATTGCGATCCCTGCCGCCAGCTTCGCTGACAGATGGCACTTCGATGTGGTGTCGATGATCCAGGTCATAGCGACCTCCTTTATATGAGCGTGGTGTCGCGGTCGCGAAACGCGACCGTTAGCCCTGCTTGCCAGGCGCCGTGTCGGCCTTGCGCTCAGAAGTATCGAACACCGCGTCGGCGATCTTCTTCTGGGCATCGGGCATCGCGGCATATAGCGTGCTGAACGATGCAATCAGGTTCTTCAGCCCGTCGACATGCGCCTGGGCAAACTTCTGATAGGATTTCAGATCCTCCACCGCGCTCATGTTTTGCGTCGGCGTGGTCCGATTGGCCGCGACCAGCTTGTCCATGTTGGCGGCATTTTCGCGCATCGCCTGGGCGACGGCGTTCCACTTGGTTTCCTGGTCGGCGGTGATTTTCAGCGACGTGCGAAGATTGGTGATCCGCTGCTCGACGGTCTCCCCCTTCGTCTCGGGGGCTGCTTTGGCGGCTTGGCTCTGTGGTGCAACGGCCTCTGCGGCATGCACCGCGGAGAGCGGGCTGGCGAGCATCGTGGCGCCCATCAGCGCGGCAATCGCAACCGAGCGCGCGAACGGCGCGGACATGGCAATCGGGCGGGTGAAAGATGACATGGCAGGACCCTTTCTGGGCTTTGAATCAGTGTGATATCGCCGCTTCGCCGCTTGTGAACGACCAGATGACGATGGGTGTTAACTAGGACCGGACCTCTCCGATGTCAGCCCTCGGAAAATACTCAGAGCAGATATCAGGGATGAACGACTTTCAGCTGTTACAATATTCTGGGATTTCTGCCACATTTATAAAGTAAAAATGGCTTGATCCATAAGTAGAGGCTTGTCCGGTCGGGCCGTGCGGTGGCCGCGTCATGGTAGGGACTAGCGGCATGCGCGAGACGGTTGGCCGGTCGCGATCGGGGATCAGCGACACGGCGAGCCAGGGCGGCCGCAGGCCGCCTCGCAGGGACCGGCTTGTTGGTACCGACCGCAGCACGTCCGGTGCTGGGTCACACCGAGAGCGTCCAGGACGTCGACGGCTCGCTCGGCTTCCCGCTCTTCACCCTAAATTGCCTGGACAGAATGGAGCGCTCCGGCGCGATCACCGCGGAGATGCGCGCGGCCGGCGAGCGTTTCGCGGCCACGTTCCAGCGGGCGGGGCTCGACGGGCTCAAGGCCGCCGATATCGGGCGCATCCCGCGCGGCGCTGCCGGGGGCGGAGATTTGCCGATTGGGAACGAGCGAGCCCGCCGCGTGATCGCCGCCGTTATCGCCGCTCTCGGCGGGCACGGCGCGCTCGTCGCGAGCTGCGTGTGGCACGTTTTGGGGCTCGAATGGAGCGTGCGAAAATGGGCGCAGACGGCACGCCGCAGCAACGACGTCGAGAGCGAGATGCATTTGCTTCGGCATAACGGCGATGCATCAGATCGTTGTTGCCAAGGCGATGGCACGGGCCTCGCCGGTGCCGGACAACAGCACCAGTTGCGGTATCGCAACGCGTATGCCACCGTCCTGCGCCAGCGCCCTCGACGTTCACGAAAAACCGTCGGCGCGTAAATTGCTTCGATCCGGGCATGCGCCATTGGTTCTGACTCCGTTAGTCCCGCTTTGTGAGGCGACGGGATGAAACCCGCTCCTTTCGACTACCAGGCCCCGGCCACGCTGCGGGAAGCGATCGACCTGCTCGTGTCGGATCCCGAGGCGACTGTGATCGCCGGCGGGCAAAGCCTGATGCCGGTCCTCGCCTTCCGGCTGGCGGCGCCGAGCATGCTGGTCGATCTGCGGCGGGTTCCCGGGCTCGGCAACATTGCTATTGGTGACAACGGCGTTCGTCTCGGCGCCCGGGTACGCTGGCGTGACATCGCGGACGATCGGCAGCTGGAGACCGCACACCCGCTGTTGCGCGAGGCAATCGCCCACGTCGCGCATTATCAGATCCGCAACCGCGGCACCGTCGGCGGCAGCCTGGCCCATGCCGACCCGGCTGCGGAACTGCCCGGGATCGCCGTGACCTGCGACGCCGAGATCACCCTCGTCGGCGCAGCCGGAACCCGGACGATACCCGCCGGCGAATTCTTCACGGGGCCGCTGTCGACGGTGCGCCGACCGGACGAGATCATAACGGAACTGCACCTGCCTCTCTGGCCGGGGAATCGGCACTGGGCCTTCCAGGAATTTGCGCAGCGGCAGGGCGATTTCGCGCTCGCCGGTGTCGCCCTCTTTTATGACGAGGATCAGCACCACAGGGTGAGGAACGCACATATCGGTGTCATCGGTGCTAGCGATCGGCCGCAGCGGTTGACGAAGGTGGAGACGATGCTGAACGGCCATTCTATCGACGAAGAATTGATCCGGCAGGCCGCGGCGACGGCGGCGCAAGCGGTCGATCCGCCGGAGGATTTGCATGCCGGCGCCGCCTACCGCCGGGCCCTCGTCGCAACTCTTGTTGAGCGCGGTCTGCGGGCCGCGGCACAGCCCCAGGAGGCGTGATGCGGGTGAATTTCCGGCTCAACGGCGAGCCCGTCGAGGTCGATGTCGAGCCGCGCCTGCACCTCGCCGATTGTCTGCGCGACGAGTTATGGCAGACCGGAACCCATCTTGGCTGCGAACATGGCGTGTGCGGCGCGTGCACGGTCATCGTCGATGGCGCCGCAATCCGCTCCTGCCTGATGCTGGCGGTTCAGGCCGAGGGAAGCACGGTGGTTACCGTCGAGGGTCTCTCGACCGCAGAGGCATTGAGCCCGTTGCAGACCGCCTTCCGCAAGCATCACGCGTTGCAGTGCGGCTTTTGCACGCCCGGCATGTTGACCACCGCACATGCCCTCTTGACCGAAGAACCGGATGCCGATGCCGACCGCATCCGCTCGGTGCTGTCGGGCAATTTGTGCCGGTGTACCGGGTACATCCCGATCGTAGAGGCGGTGCTCGAAGCCCGCGCCGCTTACCGGAAGACCGACCAGGGGACCGAGAGGCCATGATCGGGGCGAACCGTTACATCGGCAGCCCGGTCGAGCGGATCGAGGATTTGCGGTTTCTGCGAGGCCGCGGCGAATTTGTCGGCGATCTGCGGCGGGAGGGAATGCTGCATGCCGCGATCCTGCGCAGCCCGATGGCGCATGGCCGCCTTCGCGGACTCGACGCGGCGGCGGCGCGCGCCAT
>CAYMRQ010000158.1:1934-11499 GCA_964392845.1 uncultured Rhizobium sp. | reverse complement strand
GGCATCTTGGTCGCCATCACGGTGATGAACTGGACGTTGGCCTCGGGCGTCACGGTCGACATGAAGACGACCGCGCGGGCGACGTTCTCTACATCCATCGTCGGCTCGACCACGATCTCGCCGTTGGGTTGCGGGACGCCACGCGTCATGCGCTGGGTCATCTCGGTCAGCGCATTGCCGACATCGATCTGGCCGCAGGAGATGTCGTATTTGCGGCCGTCGAGAGAGGTCGATTTGGTGAGGCCGGTAATCGCGTGCTTGCACGAGGTGTAGGCGACCGAATTGGGCCGCGGCACATGCGCCGAGATCGAGCCGTTGTTGATGATCCGGCCGCCCATCGGCTGCTGATCCTTCATGATCCGGAAGGCCTGCTGGGTGCACAGGAAGGAGCCGGTCAGGATGGTGTCGACCACCGCCTTCCACTTGGCGTATTCGAGATCCTCGATCGGCGCGCCGGCGCCGAACCCGGCGTTGTTGAACAGTACGTCGAGCCGCCCGAACTGCGCCTTGGTCTTGGCGAACAGCGCCTCGACGGAGTCCGGGTTGCCGACATCGGTCGGCACGCCGAGCGCCCTGCCCTGCAGGCCTTCGATCTCGCTGACCACCGCCTGCAACGGGTCGGGACGGCGGCCGGCAACGACGACGGCAAAGCCTTCCCGGGCGAGCGCCAACGCCGATGCCTTGCCGATGCCGCTGCCGCCGCCGGTGACAAGCGCGACTTTGCCGTTCGAGGCCATGGTCCGTTCCTCCTGTTTATCCGCCGCGATTTCCCGATCGCTGCCCGCAGGATATCAGGTTTGCCGAGCTGCGCAGGGGGCGAAATCGTCGTCGGTTGTTGTCACCGGAATACCCCGCATGAGATCGTTGGTAATGCCGCCGGCGTCGGGTACCGGCGGCTGGTTGGCCGAGGAAGATCGAAAATGCGGATCGAGGCGCTGTTCCGGCCAAAATCGATCGCCATCGTCGGCGCTTCGGAGAAACCGACGATCGGGCGGCGACTGATCACCTCGCTTGAGCGGATCGGGTTTCCCGGAGCGATCTTTCCGATCAACCCCAATTATTCGACCGTACTCGGGCACCGATGTTATCCGAGCATCGCCGATACGCCCGAGGTGCCGGAGGCGGCGGCATTTTGCGTCGGCCACCGGCTCGTACTCGACCCGCTGAAGGCGGCGGCCGAGCGCGGAATTGAGGCCGCAATCATCTATGATGGCGGCTTTGCCGAGCGCGGCGCGGAGGGAGAGCGGCGCCAGGGGGACGTCGTCGCTATCTGCCGCGAGGCGGATATCGCGCTGTGCGGACCCAATTGCATGGGGGTGCTCAACCCGATCGATCGCAGCACGACCTACCTCCAGGAGGTGCGCGATCCGGCTGGCCTCGCTGGCAATGTCGGCATCGTCTCGCAAAGCGGCGGGTTTTGCGTCAGCCTGCTGACCGATGTCAGCCGCTTCGGGTTCAGCACGATCGTCTCGTCCGGCAACGAGGCCGTGGTCGACGCGGCCTCGTTTCTAGAACATTTGATCGACGACCCGCGCACCGAAATCATCGGCTGCTTCATCGAGACCGTGCGCGCGCCCGAGCGTTTCGTGGCCGCGCTCGATCGCGCCGCGGCACAAGGCAAACCGGTCGTCGTGTTGAAGGTCGGACATTCCGACCGCGCGCAACGCGCGGTTACCAGCCATACCGCGGGCGACGCTGGGGATGTCAGGACGTTTTCCGGATTGCTGCGAGCGCACCGCGCGATCGAAGTCGCCGATCTGGCTGAGTTCGCCGAGGTGCTGGCGGCGTGCCAGGGCGCGAGGCGCCCGGCGGGGCGGCGGATCGGGGTCATCACATCGTCGGGTGGCCTTGCCGAGTTGATGCTCGACATCGCGGCCTCGGCCGACCTCCGGTTGCCGCCTCTGCCGACGGCGGCGCGGGCCGAGATCGATCGCCTGGTCGGCTATGTGACCGGCGACGGAAATCCGCTCGACGCCTGGGGCAACGGCACGTTCGTGCCCAATCTGGACCATGCCCTGGCGGCATTGCAGGCGAGCCCCGATCATGACGCCGTGGTGTTCTGCCGCGACAATTGCGACAGCCAGCCGATGGATGCGCCGGAATCGGCGCTGAATTACCTGCAACAATTCGCGCGGGCGGCTGCGGCGAGCGACAAGCCGCATTACCTGCTGCATACGCGATCGGGGTTTATGGACCGAACCCATGTCAACTATTTGCGCGAGGCCGGCATACCGGTGATCGCCGGCATCCGCGAGGGCCTGGGCGCGGTCGACAAGCTGGCGCGTTGGGGTGCCTGGAAACCAAACCCCGTTTGATTGGAGGTTGACCGTGGCCGATCCTGTCGTTCTGTACGAAGTAATCGAGAAAGTCAGTGTCATCACCCTCAACCGCCCGGAAAAGCTCAACGCGATCAGCGCCGAGCTGCTGCATCAGCTGCTCGATGCGTTCCGGCGGGCCGATGCCGAACCGGCGACCAGCGTCGTGCTGCTGCGCGCCGAGGGGCGCAGCTTTTGCGCCGGCTACGACATTTCTGCCAAGGCCCCCGACAAGGACGCCCCCGAACAGGACGATTGGCGCAGCAATCCGATCAAGGCGCACAAGCATCTGAGCGCCCAGCTCGATTTCGAGATGACGCCGTGGAACCTGCAGAAGCCGGTGATCGCCGCCGTCCAGGGCCATGTGATGGGCGGCGGGTGCGAGCTCGTCATGCTGTGCGATTTGACGATCGCGGCGGACAACGCCAGCTTCGGCGAGCCGGAAATCCGCTTTTCGAGCGTTGGTCCGGCGATCGTGATGCCGGCAATCATCGGGTACAAAAAGGCGCGCGAGCTCCTGTATTTCGGCGACGCGATCGACGCCGAGACCGCGCGCGAGCTCGGCATGGTCAACCGGGTCGTGCCGCTCGCCGAGCTGAGGGCGGCCAGTCTCGCCTGGGCGAAGCGGCTGTCGCTGGTTTCTCCGGAAGCGCTCTACGCGACCAAACTGGCGATCAACCGTGGCGCCGACGCGGCCGGTTTCACCAACCGGATCCATATCGGCCTCGACGTCGTTGCGCCGCTCTATGCCACCAAGACCGAGTTCGGCGCGCGGTTTCGCGAGATCGTCGCCGCCGAGGGCGTGCCGGCCGCCGTCCGCTGGCGCGCCGCGCAATTCAAGGAATAGCGTGACTTGCCGGGTTACCGGCATCCGTCCCTCAACCGCGTCGATCGCCGCAGCCGGTTACGGCTCGGCTAGGCAACCCGTTCCAGCGTCCAACCGCCATCGGCGACCGCCGACCCCGCCGGTTCGCGCGGCAGCGAGATGGTGATGGTTGTGCCCTCACCTGGCGCGCTATCGATGGCGATGTTGCCGCCGTGCAGCTCGGCAATCGATTTCGCCAGCGGCAGACCGAGGCCGGCGCCGTCGTAACGGCGGGCCAACCGGCTGTCGACCTGGCCAAAAACCGCGAGCGCGATCGGGATCTCGTCGGGCGACATGCCGATGCCGGTGTCGGCGACTCGCAGCCTGACGGAACCGTCTGCGACAGCGTCGGCCAGCACGGTCACGCTGCCGCCGGGCGCGGTGAACTTGACCGCGTTCGAGAGCAGATTGAGCAGCATCTGTTGCAGCTTGCCGGGATCGCCGCGCATCATCAATGTCTGAGGGAGGCGCGTTATCAGCGCCAATTCGGCACGTGCGCATTGATTGTGCATGATCTCGACGCAGCTTTCGACGGTTTCAACAAGGTCGATCGGTTCCAGGGCGAGCGTAAGCTTTCCAGCCTGATGTTTGGTCAAGTCGAGGACGTTGTTGATGATGCCAAGGAGATGCTTGCCGCTGTCCTGAATGCTGTGCGCATACTCGATATATTTCGAATTGCCGAGCTCGCCAAACATCTGACCAGAAAGAATCTCGGAAAACCCGATAACCGCATTGAGCGGCGTCCGCAGCTCATGTGAGACGGTGGCAAGAAACGCGCTTTTCGCTTCGCTCGCCGCCTCCGCCTCGCGGCGCGCCTCGTCGAGTCGCTGCTCCCTCTCCTTGATGTCGCTGAAATCGCTGATCAGCAGGAAAAAGCCGCCATCCTGAGTGGCGCTGCGGCTCACTCGCAACCAGCGCCCATCGGCAAGACGGAACTCGCTTCCGGCCGAAAGAAGGTCGTGCGGGGCAAGCTCCGCGCTTGCATCGGTGCCGGGCAACCCGGTACCGATGACCAGCCTGTCCAGATGCCGGAACGCATCGGTAAAGCTCATCCCTTGTTCGAGTTGCGGGGCAACCGTCGGGAAAAAGCTCGCGAGCTGGCTGTTGGCGATCACAATAAGGCTCTCGGCATCGACGAGGACGATCGCCTCGCGCGAGCTCTCGAGGGCTTCGACGAGGCGATGCTGCGCCGAGCGCCGCTGCGCCTGCTCGCGCTCGACCATCTCGCGGATGCTCTGCTGCATGACCGACATCGAGCGCAACAATAGGCCGGTCTCGTCTTGCCCGCCGGCCGGTATCGGCGCCTGCAGTTCACCCTCGGCGATGCGGTCTGCAATCGCCGCCGCATCGCGCAGCGGCCGGATGATGCGCCGGAGCAGGATCAGCGTGATACCCATGGACAGCGCCAGGGCGAGGATCAGGGCCGCCTGGCTGGAATATCTGAAAAACTCAACGGCAGCGACGACCTTGCGACGCTCGACGAAACTGTGTCCCGTCGCCAGTTCCGCGAGCAGGTCAAAGCGCTCGAAAACATTCGTCACCAACTTGTCGAGATCGGCCGAAGCGGCGGTTTTGTCCGGGCTGAGCCGCAGTTCGTTCCACCGGGTGACCAGTTCATCGATTTGCCGGATGACCGCGCTCTCGTCAGGAAACATCGTGCGCGCTGCCGCGACCGCCAGGTCTTCCCTGAACGTCTTCGCCAGCCGCTCGATTTTCGCGTCTACGGCTGCCCATTCCGTATCGGCTACAAGGGCGCGCCGGATCAACTCCTTGTCCATTGCGGCAAAATCGAGACTGGCCGCACGGTCGTAATTGAGCGCCATCAACGGACCGTCGTACAGGTTGACCACGAACCCGCTGGCAGTCTCCAGGACGTAAAGACCATAGCCCCCGACCGCAGCCGTCAGCAGGCCCATTGCGACGAATGCGCCGAAAATGGTGGTGCCGATCGTGGCCTGGAGGCGCACCCGCATTGGGAACACGCGTTTTGTCTCTAGTGAATGTCAATGGTAAGGTAAATTGGTTACCATCCCGTTGATGCCGGATGCGGGATGGACCGGTGGCGGACCGGTTACTCGACGTGGACAATCAGCAGCATTTTGGGATGGATATGGCAACGCACCGGAAAGGTCCCCGAGCGCGAAAAGTATACCTCGATCGTTCGGCCTGACGGCTGCTCGGCCGAATCGAATGTCATGCCTTTGGAATCGACGTAGATCTGGTGAAGAAATTCGTCCTCATTCGTAAAAAGAATACTGTCGGCCCGAGCGATCGTGATTTGGGTGCGCGCGAACGAGCGGCCCTTCTGGGAGATCGTATGAACCGTTGCCGCAAGCAACGGCGTCGCGACGAACAACGTTGCGACAATCGCGGCACGCCATCCCCGCCATCGCAAAAAGCGGCTCCATGTGCCGGAACCGGCGGCGGCAAACGGCTGCGGCGGCGCGCTCATGCTGATAGCATGCGCCCAATGAAGCCCTGCGCAACCTACCTTATCGTCGGGGTCATCCTGCTCGCCGCGCCACTCGCCGGGAGGGCGCAGGATGTTCAGGTGAACGGTCTTCTCGATGTCGGCCCGGTAATACCTTGGCACGATAAATCCTGGTTGAAAGGTGGGCTAGGCAAGCTCGACAACGGCGGCGGCGGCGGACAAAGCCCCTCAATTGTCGGGCAGGCAATGGCGGATTTCCGCGTTCAGCTCGATCCCTCGCTCAACGGGTTCGCCACCTTCCGCGTGGCGCCGGACCAGCATGCCCCGCTCGACATTCTGGAAGCCTATGCCCGCTATCAGCCGGTTTCGACACCCGGCTGGCTATGGTCGATCAAACTGGGCGCGTTCTTTCCGCCGATCTCGCTGGAGAACGAGAGTATCGGCTGGACCAGCCCTTGGACGCTGACACCGTCGGCCATCAACTCCTGGGTCGGCGACGAGCTGCGCACCATCGGCGGCGAAACCAACGTGGAGTGGCGTTACGCAACCGGCGCACTTGGTCTGACCGGCGCCGTCTTTGGCTGGAACGATCCGGCCGGGACGGTGCTTGCCGATCGCGGCTGGGTATTCGACAGCCGGCCGATCGGCCTGTTCGGCGAACCGCGCCGACCGGATGTGCTCGCACGCCAGATCAGAAAGACGCCGCCGCTGCGCGAACAGCCGTTCAAGGAGATCGATGGCCAGCCGGGCTGGTATGCGGGTGCCTCGCTGCGCCAGGACGAGATCGGCCGGTTGAGCGCGCTTTATTATGACAACCGCGCTGACCCGGCGGCTTTTATCGGCAGCGACTTTGGGTGGCGTACGAAGTTTACAAGTGTCGGGTTGGAGACTTATATCGGCGATGTCGTTGTGCTAGGTCAGGCGATGGCCGGGCAAACGGAGATCGACCCGATCGCCAACTTGCGCAACATAACAGATTTTCAATCGGTCTATCTGCTCGCCGGGTATTATTTTGGCGAATTCCGCGTCGCCGGTCGAGTCGATGTATTTGCCACGCAGCAGCACAACAATCGAGGTCGCAGCGGCCCGGGCGAGCATGGCCGAGCGTTCACCCTCTCCGGCAGCTGGAACCCCATCCGCTGGTTCCGCCTCAGCACCGAGTTGCTGCACGTCGACAGCTATACCGGCCAGCGGACGGCGGCAGGGAGGAGCCCCAATGCGAGCGAGCTGCAGGCGCAGCTCGTCGCCCGCATTTTCTTTTAGGCGGGCGAGCCGCGGGTCGATGCTCAGCCGAGCTTCTTGGTCATCAGGATGCGCGTCGCGCCGGGCGGCGGGGCTTCGAGCCGGGCGGCGATGTCGTAGCCTTGCTTGCGGTAGAAGCCCGGCGCCTGGAAGTGCAGCGTGAACAGCGCGATGAGAGCGCAGCCGCGGCGTTTCCCCTCCGCCTCGGCCATCGCGAGGATGCGGGAGCCGAGACGATTGCCGCGCCGCGTCTCGGGCAGGAAAAACCGCTCGATGAACAGAACGCCGAGCGAGGTGCGGCCGTACAGCCCGCCAATGACCGCGCCGGTCTCCGGGTCGGAGACCAGGATCGCGAGCGGCCGGTAATCGCGAAACCCCGCCTTCTCCTCGTTGTACCCGGCCAGCCCCTCGGCGATGACCGCCGTGTCAGCGGGGTCCGGCGCGTCGGTCACCGTGACCTTGAGATTTCCGACCCTATTCTGGTTTGTTGCCATGTTCCTCACCCCAGCGTCGGGCGCCGCTCGGGCTGTGTCTGCTCGAAGGCGCGCGCCGCCCGCAACACGCGATCCTCCGCATAAAGCGGCCCGACGATCTGCAACCCGATCGGCAGCCCGGCGCCGGTCAGCCCACACGGCACCGTCGCCGCCGGCTGGCGCGTCATGTTGAACGGATAGCTGAACGGCGACCAGTCGACCCAATTGCGCTCGGTGGCCGGGTCGTTGAGGTCCTGGCCGACCGGCAGGGCGGCAACCGGCATCATCGGCGTCAGCAGCAGATCGTAGCGCTGGTGAAATTCCGCCATCCGCTGGCCGAGCGCGGTGCGGACCAGGTCGGCGGCGACATAATCGATGGCGCGGATCCCCTCGCCCTCGCTGGCGACCACGACAAGGCCGCGGTCGCACAGCGAATGCCGCTGCTTCGGGTAGGCCGACAGCAGGAGCGCGGCGCCGGCAGCCCACAGCGTCAGCAGCGCCTCGCGCGGCGAGGGGAAGATTGCACCGACCTGATCGACGATGGCGCCCAAATCGGCGAAGTGCAGCGCCGCGGCGGCGCAGGCGGCGGCAATCTCGCGATCGACCTTGGCATAGCCGAGATCGGGGCTGTAGGCGATGCGGAGCCCGCGCACGCCGTCGTCGATCCCGGCGAGATAATCGTGGCCCCCCGGCACGGATTCGGGTGGCAGGGCGTAGGGATCGCGGTGGTCGGGCCGCGCCAGCACGTTGAGCATCGCCGCCGCGTCGCGCACATTGCGCGTCATCGGCCCGACATTCGACAGGAGGCCCATCGGCGACGGCGGATAGGCCGGCACCCGGCCGAAACTCGCCTTGATCCCGAAGATGCCGGTGAAGGCGGCCGGAATGCGGATCGAGCCGGCGCCGTCGCTACCGACATGGAGCGGGGCGATCCCGGCGGCGCAGGCCGCGGCGGCGCCGGCGCTGCTGCCGCCGGTGGTGCGCTCCCGGTTCCACGGGTTGCGGGTGATGCCGGTCAATGGCGAGTCGCCGATCGCCTTCCAGCCGAATTCAGGCGTCGTCGTCTTGCCGAGGATCACCGCCCCCGCCTCGTGCAGCCGGGCCACCGCCGGGCCGTCCTCCAACCAGTCCTGCTCCGGATCGATGAGGCGCGAGCCACGCAGCGTCGGAAAGCCGCGCATCAGCACGAGGTCCTTGATCGTCGCCGGCACGCCGTCGAGCGGGCTGAGCGGCTGGCCCTGCATCCAGCGGGCCTCGGACGCACGTGCCGCGGCAAGCGCGCCGTCGCGGTCGATCACGCAGAACGCATTGAGGCTCGGCTGCAGGATGTCGAGCCGGGCGAACAGAGCCTGGGCCGCTTCGACCGGCGACAACGCCTTGTTGCGATAAAGCTCGACCAGGTCGAGCGCCGAGGCAAAGGCGATCTCGGAAGCGCTCGTCATTTTCTCTCCCCGACTGATCGAGCCCGACTGATCGAGCCCGACTATCGGCGAATTGCCGCCACCCCGCAACGCCTGCCCGGCACGCCGCTTGCGCGAGGGTTGGGGATTGTGAGCCCAGTGGTGACGGTCGCCTCAGCGATACCCCCGGCCGCGGGTGCGGGTGAGGGCGGCGTAGACGAGGTGGCGGATCAGCTGTCGGTAATAGATGCGATGCTCGGGCGCCTGCAGCATCAAGACGACGATCATTTGCTCGGCCGGATCGACCCAGAACGACGTGCCGTAGAGGCCGCCCCAGAAATAGTCGCCGACCGAGCCGGGCAGCGGCGACATCCCGGTCGCCTTGCGCACCGCAAAGCCGAGGCCGAAGCCCTGCCCCAGTTCCGGCAGAGGCGCTCCGGTGCCGATCAGGTCGCGGGCCGACGGACCATAGGCGACATCGGGCGGCAGATGGTCGGCGGTCATGTGCGCGACCGTCTTCGGCGACAACAGCCGCACCGCGTCGAGCTCGCCGCCGTTCAGCAGCATCTGGCAAAAGCGCAGGTAATCGGCCGCGGTCGACACCATGCCGCCGCCGCCGGAGTGCCACCGGCGCTCCCGGGCGGCCTCGGAATAGGGCATCGGCGGCCGCTTGCCGGTCGCCGGATCGGCTTGCATCTCGGCGAGCCGCGAGGCGCGCTCGCCGGTTGCGGCGAACCCGGTATCTGCCATGCCGAGCGGTCCGGTGACGCGCTCGGCGACGAACTCGGCGAGCGACTTGCCGGAAACCACCTCGATGATGCGCCCGATTACATCGGTCG
>CAYMRQ010000158.1:0-1924 GCA_964392845.1 uncultured Rhizobium sp. | reverse complement strand
CCGTCCTCTACAGCGCCAGTGGCGGCTTCACCACCCACGTCGTGCCCGGCTCGAACATCAGCGGCAGGCGGGCGAGTTTGCTGACCAGCTGCTGATTGGTCTGGTTCTCGTCCATGACATTGGCGTCGCGCCACATCCGCCGGACCGGCTCGTCGCCGACAAAGGCGTAGATCAGCCCCGAGGTGTGGCGCAGCAGATCCTGTACGGTCATCGTGCGCCGGGGCTTCGCGCGCTCGACGCCGACGGTCAGCTCGGCGAATTCCGGCAGGTAGTTCGCCACCGGCGCGGCAATCTGCAGCCGCCCTTCCTCCGACAGCATCATCGCCGCGACCGAGGTGATCGGCTTGGTCATCGAGGCGATCCGAAAGATCGCGTCCGATGTCATCGCCGCCCCGGCCTCGCGGTCGCGCCAGCCGAACGCCTGCGTATAGCCGACCCGCCCGCCGCGCGCGATGACCAGCACGGCCCCCGGGATCAGCTTGCGCTCGACATCCTGCCGGATGATGGCGGCGAGCCGTTCCAGCCGCGCCGACGACAGCCCAACCTGTTCGGGACCCTCGGCCCTCGGCAATCCCGATGCGCTCATCCCGCCCCTCCCTCCGTCGCTTCGGCCAATTTTCGCACACCGCCCACCGAGATGCATCCGATCACACGGTCGGCGGCCATTTGCCCGTGACGACATAGGCCTCGCCGTCGCCCGGCCACGGCGGCATCGTGACCGCGACGGCTTCGAGCGGCGCGTCGCCATCGCAGCGGAACTGGAACTGCGTGCCGGTCGGGATGCCGATCGAGATCCCCGCGGCGATCTCGGCGATGTCCTCCCGGTCGCCCGATTTGCGCCACATCCGCCCCCGGCCGCCGGTGAAATACCAGATCTCCTCGACCGTGCGATGCGCCACCGCCTTCGCGACCGCGCCAGGAGCAAGCGTGAACACCGCCATCCCGCCCCGCGCGGTCGCACACAGCACGCGCACCTCGCAGCCGTCGGTGGCGATGACGTCGGGGGTCGTTGAGGCCCGTCTCGTTTCGAAAGCTGTTGACGACATTTCCCGGGGCCTCCATCAAAGCCAGCACCGATCAGAGAACCCTATCCCAATGCCATTCAGACTGCGGCGTGCCACGGTCGGAGACGCGGAGGCGATCGCCGAGGTCAATTTCGCGTCATATCGCCTGCTGACCTTCTTGCCGATGCTCCACTCGATCGACAGCTACCGGTGGTTCGTCGCCAATGTGATGCTGAAGGAATGCGCGGTGACGGTCGCCGAGGACGACACCGGCATCATCTCGTTTCTCGCCCTGCGCGGCGAGGAAGTAAGCCAATTTGATACGCGGCCTGACCGCATCGGGCAGGGGGCGGGAACCCAGCTCATCGAGGCGGCGAAGTCGAGCGGCGTCGCGGCCCTCGAGCTGTGGTGCTTCCAAGCCAATGCTCGCGACCGGCGCTTCTACGAGGCCCGCGGTTTTCGCGCCATCGGCTTGACCGACGGTGCACAGAATGAGGAGCGGACGCCCGACGTCCGCTACCGATGGGAGCGGGTGCCGCATCGTGTCGAAAGCGATTGACGACATGTCCCGGCACCTCCATCACACTTCGGTCCACTGCGCTCGCGAGACAGCACATGCCGCTCGATAATCCGCCTTCCTCGCGTCTTGAAGCGCGCCTTAGGCATGAACTGGCGGGCGAGGTGCTGTTCGATCGGTTCAGCCGCGGCCGCTATTCGACCGATGCCTCGATCTACCAGATCGAGCCGCTGGGTGTCGCCGTGCCGAGGGACAAGGAGGATGTCGCCGCGGCGCTGGCGATCGCGCGCGAGGAGGGGGTGCCGGTGTTGCCGCGCGGCGGCGGCACCTCGCAATGCGGCCAGACCGTCGCCCGCGCCCTGGTGCTCGATTGCAGCAAATACATGGATGGGGTCGTCGCGCT
>CAYMRQ010000157.1:10496-11585 GCA_964392845.1 uncultured Rhizobium sp. | reverse complement strand
AGGGCTGCAGCACGTAGGAGCGGATCTGGTGGCCCCAGCCGATATCGGTCTTGGTGGCGTTCATCGCCGCGGTCGCATCCTCGCGCTTCTGCAATTCGCGCTCGTAGAGCCGGGCGCGCAGCATCGCCATGGCATGCGCCCGGTTCTGGTGCTGCGAGCGCTCGCTCTGGCATTGCACCACGATGCCGCTCGGCAGATGGGTGAGGCGGACCGCGCTGTCGGTCTTGTTGACATGCTGCCCGCCGGCGCCCGAGGAGCGATAGGTGTCGATGCGCAACTCCTTGTCGAGGATCTCGATCTCGATCTTCTCGTCAATCACCGGGTAGACCCAGGCCGAGGCGAAGCTGGTATGCCGCCGCGCGGCGGAGTCGAACGGCGAGATGCGCACCAGACGGTGCACGCCGCTTTCGGTCTTCAGCCAGCCATAAGCGTCGGCGCCGCTGACCTTGACCGTCGCCGATTTGATCCCGGCGCCCTCGCCGGCGCTCTCCTCGAGCCATTCGACCTTGTAGTCATGCGCTTCGGCCCAGCGCACATACATGCGCAGCAGCATCTCGGCCCAATCCTGGGCTTCGGTGCCGCCGGCGCCGGCATGGACTTCGAGGTAGCAATCGTTGCCGTCGGCCTCGCCCGAGAGGAGGCTCTCGACCTCGCGCCGCTCTGCCTCCTGGCGCAGCTTTTCCAGGCCCGCCTCGGCTTCGGCGACGATTCCCGCATCGCCCTCGGCTTCGCCCAGCCCGATCAGCTCGATCGCCTCGTCGACCTCGCGTTCGATCCGGCGATAGCTGTCGATCGCCCGCTCCAGCCGGGTGCGCTCGCGCAACACCTTCTGCGCCGCCGCCGGGTCGTCCCACAGCCTGGGGTCTTCCGCCTTCGCGTTCAGTTCGGCAAGGCGCCGGTTGGCGACCTCCCAGTCAAAGATGCCTCCTCAGCAACGCCAACGACTTCGCGATGTCGTCGACGACCGCCTGTATCTCAGCGCGCATGTGACCTATCCCTCGAATGACCAACCTCAATAGAGCCCGCCGGTGCCGCCCGCCGGCGTCAGACGCAGGCTGGGCATCTTGGTGTCCGGCGAGTAGTGCTTCG
>CAYMRQ010000157.1:6587-10486 GCA_964392845.1 uncultured Rhizobium sp. | reverse complement strand
ACCCGCGACCTCATCGCCGGGCATGAAGCGGTCGCGGTCCTTGCCGGGCTCGGTACCGGGTTTATAGCCTTCCCAGATCGCCGGCTCACCGGCGCCGGCCGGCAAGCCGGTGCCGGGGTTCACCCGGTACATTCGCAAACCGGGCGGCGTGCGGAACTCGGTCGGCGGCGAATTCTTCAGCGCGGCGATCATGAACTCGCGAAAAATCGGCGCCGCCAGATGGCCCCCGGTCGAATCGGAGCCGAGGTTGACCGGCTCATCATAGCCGACATAGACGCCGGCGGCGAGGTCGGGGCTGAAGCCGACGAACCACGAATCCTGCCAGTCATTCGTCGTGCCGGTCTTGCCGGCGATCGGCTTGCCGACCGCTCTGACTGCGCCGCCGGTGCCGCGCTGGACCACGCCCTGCAACATCCCGACGACCTGGAAGGTCGCCGCCGGATCGGCGATCTGCTCGCGATTGTCCGGGATCGTCGGCGACGGCTGATGGTTCCACGCGACGTTGCCGCACCCCTCGCATACCCGCTGATCGGCGCGGAAGATGGTTTTGCCGTAACGGTCCTGGATGCGGTCGATCAGGGTCGGGGTGATGCGCTTGCCGCCGTTGTCCAGCATGGCGTAGGCGGCCGTGTGCCGCAGCGGCGTTGTCTCGCCGGCGCCGAGCGCCATCGAGTACATCCGCGGCATACGGTCCATGATGCCGAATTTCTCGATGGTCTGGCCGATCGCCTCGATGCCGATCATCGATGCGAGGCGTGCCGTCACCGTGTTGAGCGAGGCTTCGAGCGCGACCCTCAATGGCGTCGGGCCGCGGAACTTGTTGCTGCTGTAGTTCGACGGGGTCCAGGCGGGCATCCCCTCGCCCTGGCTGATCGACACCGGCGCATCATCCACCAGGGTCGACGGCGTGAAACCCTGCTCGAGCGCGGTCAGGTAAACGAACGGCTTGATCGACGATCCCGGCTGCCGCTTGGCCTGGGTCGCGCGGTTGAACTGGCTCAGCTCGAAGCTGAAGCCGCCGCTCATCGCCAGGACGCGCCCGGTATGCGGGTCGAGCGCCACGAGGGCACCCGATACCTCGGGAATCTGGCACAAATTGTAGAGCGGCCCCGGCTTCGCCCCGGCCGGCCCGGCCTTGCCGGATTCCTCCGGCAGCTTCTCGACCAGCACGAGATCGCCCGGCTTGGCGACATCGGCCGGGCTGCGCGGAAAGGCCCCGAGCGTGCCGTCATCGCGCAGCGGCCGCGCCCAGCGCATCTGGGTGAACCCGATCCATCCGCTCTCGCCGCCCTTGAGCCCGATCGCCGCGCCGTCCTTTTCCGTGCGCAGCACCGCCGCAAGCTGCCAGCCGACCGTTGCGGCGCCCGCCGGCAGCGGCTCCGCGTCGAGCCGGCCCGGCCAGTTGGGGCCAGGATCGATATGCCCGACCGCGCCGCGCCAGCCGCCATGGAGGCGGTCATAGGCAATCAGGCCTTCGCGCAGCGCCTTGTCGGCAGCCGCCTGGAGGCGGCCATCGAGGCTGGTGCGCACCGAAAGCCCGCCCTGGTAGAGGATTTTTTCGCCATAGCGGGCCAGCAGGTCGCGCCGCACCTCTTCGGCGAAATACGCGCCGGTGACGATCTCGGCCTCCTCGCGGCGGCGCAGCACAATCGGCTCGGCCTTGGCCTGGGCGATTTGCGCTTCCGTCGCGTTGCCATCCTCCGCCATGCGGTCGAGGACCCACTCCCGGCGCGCCTTTGCCGCCTGCGGGAAACGCGCCGGATGGTAGTTGTTCGGCGCCTTCGGCAGGCCGGCGAGAAAGGCCGCCTCGCCAAGGGTCAATTCGTCGAGCGACTTGTTGAAGTAGGTCTGCGCCGCGGCGACGACCCCATACGCGCCGGAGCCGAGATAGATCTCGTTCAAATAGAGCTCGAGGATGCGGTCTTTCGCCATCGCCTCGTCGATTCGGGTGGCAAGCAGGATCTCCCTGACCTTGCGGGCGATCGACAACTCGTTCGACAGCAGCATGTTCTTGGCGACCTGCTGGGTGATCGTCGAAGCGCCGACCGGCCGCCGGTTGCTGCGCCACCTTCCGACATCGGTCAGCGCGGCGCGCATCATCGAGAGCGGGTCGAACCCGTGATGGCTGTAGAAATTCTTGTCCTCTGACGACAGAAACGCCTTGATGACCCGCTTTGGAATCGCACCGATCGGCACGAAAACCCGGCGCTCGGTTGCGTACTCGGCGAGCAGCCTGCCGTCGCCGGCCTGCACCCGCGTCATGATCGGCGGCTCGTAATGCGCCAGCTGCTGATAATCCGGCAGGTCGCGACCGAAATGCCAGATCGTCAACCCGGCGAAGACGCCACCGACGATGGCCAGCAGCACGGTGCTGACGAAGAGGAATCGAACGAGCTTGATCATTATGCGCAACGGCGCAGGCTCCTTTCGCTTGGGCGCAACGCCAGCGCACTCGCCCCCTGCGCGGCGCGGCCCCTTATGCGCCAAGCCTGTGGCTATTCCAAGGCGGTTTTGGGCATCTGACCGCCGGGCAAGCCGCGCCGGCGCCGCCGCGGCGGGCTTACCGCCGAGCGCACCCCTCGATGCTGAGGAAAACATTGTGGCGGCGGCATTAGCCCGGTACATTGTCGAATGCTAATCCCCCGACCGGGCGCGAGGCCCGGCGGCGTTGCGCCGCCCGATCGCATCATCGGCAACTGGCTTGCCGCCGTGCCGGGTCGCAGCGCCGGGCTTGCAGATTGTCTGAAACCCGAAGCCGAGCGTGTTTGCTGACGCGACGCCGATGACCGATTTCCGCGACGCTATGATCTCAAACGCCCCCGGCTATCTCCCAAACAGCTTTCTTCCACACAGCACCGCGTCGCCGGCCGCTTTAAAAGCGGCCGCAGCTGCGCGCCTGGGAGTTCTGCCCGAATGGCAAAGCGCACCATGCTTATCGATGCCGCCCACCCCGAAGAAACTCGGGTGGTGGTTACCAGCGGCACTCGTCTCGAAGAATTCGATTTCGAGTCTTCCACAAAAAAACAAGTAAAAGGCAATATCTATCTTGCAAAAGTAACGCGGGTTGAGCCTTCGCTGCAGGCTACCTTCGTCGACTACGGCGGAAATCGACACGGGTTTCTGGCCTTCAGCGAGATCCACCCGGATTACTACCGCATCCCGGTGAGCGATCGGCGCCCCGGCGAGGCCGAGTCGGAGGCCGCTGACGAGTCCGAGCCCGAGGATGGCGACGACACCGGCGTGCCGCTCGCGACCGCGCTACCCGAGCCGGTGCCGGTCCCGCAAAGCGCTGCCGCCGAGGACGAACCCGCCGGCGACCAGGGCGGCGCGGAACCCGCGCGGGCGCGCTACGTCGACACCGACATAAGCGGCTGGTCCCCCGCCGACGAGCCCGCATCGGATCGAGCCCAGGCGGCATCCCTAGAGGCCCCGCCGGAGGCCGCGCACCATCCCGAAGCGGTGCAACAAGGCGATTCGGGCGTGGGCGCCATCGCACCCGCCGGAGCAGCGGCCGAGGGGCACACCGATGGGCTCGGCGAGTGGGCTGGCTGGTCCCCCGCGCCGGCCGGTCCCTGGGAAGAGCCGACCCGGGAGCCGGAGGCGATCGCGCTGCGCGCGGCCGAGGAGTCGCTCCTCGCGGCGGACGCCGCCGAGCTTGCGGAGAACGAGCCCTATAGGACCGGTGAGGCCAACGGCTCCAACGAGGCGGAGACCGTCGAGACCCTCGGCGGCGACGAGGTTGAAGAAGTCGAGGAGGCCGATGCCGAGCGCCGGCGCTCGCAGCCGAGCCGTCACTACAAGATCCAGGAGGTCGTCAAGCGCCGCCAGATCATGCTGGTGCAGGTCGCCAAGGAAGAGCGCGGCAACAAGGGCGCGGCGCTGACCACCTATCTCTCGCT
>CAYMRQ010000157.1:0-6577 GCA_964392845.1 uncultured Rhizobium sp. | reverse complement strand
CAACACCGGTCGCGGCGGGGGTGTGTCGCGCAAGATCGTCAGCATCGCCGACCGCCGCCGGCTCAAGGAGATCCTCGAAGACCTCGACATTCCGGAAGGCATGGGGGTCATCGTCCGGACCGCGGGTGCCGAGCGCTCCAAGGCCGAGATCAAGCGCGATTACGAATATCTCTTACGCCTGTGGAACGAGATCCGCGACCTGACGCTCAAATCGACGGCGCCGGCGCTGATCTACGAAGAAGGCAATCTGATCAAGCGCTCGATCCGGGACCTTTATACCCGCGACATCGACGAGGTGCTGGTCGAGGGCGAGGAGGGCTACCGCACCGCCAAGGCGTTCATGCGCACGCTTATGCCGAGCCATGCCAAGCGGGTGCAGCCCTATCGCGATCCGCAGATCGGCCTGTTCCACCGGTTCCAGATCGAGAGCCAGATCGATGCAATCCACTCGCCGGTCGGCCAGCTGCGCTCGGGCGGCTATATCGTGATCAACCAGACCGAGGCGCTGGTCGCGATCGACGTCAATTCCGGCCGCGCGACGCGCGAGCGCAACATCGAAGAAACCGCGCTGCGCACCAACCTCGAAGCCGCCGAGGAGATCGCACGCCAGCTGCGATTGCGCGATCTGGCCGGGCTGATCGTCATCGATTTCATCGACATGGAGGAACACCGCAATCAGGGTGCGGTCGAGCGCCGGCTGAAAGAGGCGCTCAAGAACGATCGCGCCCGCATCCAGGTCGGCCGCATCAGCCCGTTCGGGCTTCTCGAAATGTCGCGGCAGCGGCTGCGGCCGTCGCTGGCCGAGGCCTCGACCCAGCCCTGTCCGCATTGCGGCGGCACCGGCCTGATCCGTTCTGTCGAATCGACGGCGCTCTATGTGCTGCGCTCGATCGAGGAGGAAGGCATCCGCCGCCGTTCGGCCGAGATCTGCCTTTATGTGCCGACCAACGTGGCGCTCTACATCCTCAACCAGAAACGCGAATCGCTGACCCAGATCGAGGCCCGCTATGGCCTGCGGGTCATGGTCGCGCAGGACGATGCGCTGATCCCGCCGAGCTTCCGCATCGAGCGACTGCGCGCCTATGGCACCGGGGAGGCGCCGCCCTTGCGCGCGATCCAGGCGCCGACCCTGGCTGAGGAGGACGAGGAAGAGGCGGAGGATGTCGGCGAGATCGCGGCCGCGGCGAGCGACGCGGTGCCGGAACCGGAAAGCGAGGAAGAACGCGGCCGGCGGCGTCGCCGCCGCCGCCGCCGCCGGACCGAGGAGCCGCGCGAGGCCCGGCCGGCCGCGCCAACGTCCGCGGTTCCTGAACCAAACGAGACGGCGGAGGCAGGCGACGAGGTGGGCAAGCCTGCGCGCGACGCGGCGGAGAGTGAACGCGAGGCCGAGGCCGAGCAGCACCGGCGACGGCGCGGTCGGCGTGGTGGGCGGACGCGACCCCGACGCGAGGAGGCGGCGGAAGCGGCGTTGTCCGGTCCATCGGTCGTTGCCCAGACGATCGAGATCGTCGCGACCGGCGAGGAGGAATTCGTCCCTCGCGAGACGGAGATGATGCCGGCGCCGGAGCCGGAGCCCTGGCAACCCTGGCCGGACGAGCCCGGGATCGCCGCCGCCAGCCTCGCGTCGCTGGCTGTCGAGAGCGCCGAACCGGCGCCCCAGCCGGAGCCCCAACCGGCGCCGATGGGAGAGCAGCACGAAACCGAGGCTGCACCGGTGCCGACCGCCGAAATCGAGGAGGGTATCCCCTATACCAGCGAGGTCGAGCGGGTGCTCGAGGAAGCCGTGGCGGAAGCTCCGGCGGTGCAGCACGGCGAGCCACCACCCGCTCCGCCATCGCCTGCCGCCGAGGAGGAGGTGCGCACGGTGACCGAGAAGCCGGAAAACCCGCGCCGGGGGTGGTGGCAACGGCTGATCCAATCGTGACCGGCCCAGTCTTGATCGACGCGGGCTTGATCGACCCGGTCTTGATCGACCCGGTCTTTATCGGCCCGGCGCCGAACGAATGCCGCAATTGCCGCCTATCGAGCCGGCGACATTCGTTCGTATCGTCCGCGTAATCGGTGAGGCGGCAGAGGCGGGAACAAGGTGAGAGCGGCGCTGTCGGTCGGTTCGCTACGCGCTGTCGTCCTGGTCGCATCGATCGCCGCGATCACCGGCGGTGCGTACCGGGCGCAGGCCGGCGCGACCTCGATTCGCGATACCGAGATCGAGAACGACATCCGCTCGCTGGCGAGCCCGGTCTGGCGCGCTGCCGGGCTCGATGCGAACGACGTCGGAATCTATCTGATCCACGACAATCAGCTGAACTCCTTCGTCGCCGGCGGTCAGGCGATCTTCATCAATACCGGGCTCGTGCTGCGGGCGGAAACACCGAGCCAGCTGATCGGCGTGATCGCGCACGAGACCGGCCACATCATCGGCGGCCATATCCTGGCCACGAAAGAGGCGATCCACAATGCCAGCATCGAGACCATCATCGCGACGGTGCTCGCGGCCGGCGCTTCGGTGGTCGGGCACAGCGGGGCGCCGATGCTCGGGGCGCAAGGGGTCGGCGAGCGCTCCCTCATGCGGTTCTCGACCGCGCAGGAAGCCACCGCCGACCACGCGGCGCTCAATTTTCTCGATCGCGCCTGCCAATCGGCGCGCGGCCTGCTCAAGTTCTTTGAAATTCTGCAAACCACCGAATTGTTGGCCGGGGATCGCGGGGATCAATGGGCGCGCACCCATCCCCTGACCGCGCAGCGGATCCAGTACATGCGCGACCATGTTCAGCGGGCGCGCTGTTCGGACACAACGGAGCCGCCGGGATCGGTCGAAAAGCTGCGGCGCATCAAGGCCAAGCTGCACGCCTTCCTCGATCCCCCGTCAACCACGCTCGCGGCCTATCCCGAAACCGATACCTCCGTGCTCGCGCGCTATGCGCGGGCCATCGCCTATTACCGCGTGCCCAATCTCGACAAGGCCTTGCCGGCGATCGACGGGCTGATCCGGGATTTTCCCAAGGACCCCTACTACCGTGAGCTCAGGGGCCAGATGCTGTTCGAGAACGGGCGGATCCGCGAGGCTGTCCGCCCCTATGAGGACGCGGTGCGGCTGGCGCCGTCGGCCGCGCTGCTGCGGATCGCGCTGTCGCAGGCCTATATCGAAACGGGCGACGCGGCGTTGAACAAGCGCGCGATTGCCTACCTCAACGACGCCCGCCGTGAGGAAGGGCGGGACAGCCAGGTCTGGCACTTCCTTGCCGTCGCTTATGGGCGCGACAACCAGATGGGCATGGCCGCCTTGTCGCTGGCCGAGGGTGCGCTCGCCACCGGCAAGAAAAAGCATGCGATGCAGCAGGCCAATCGGGCAAAGCAACTGTTGGCCCGGAACACGACAGCCTACGCGCGCGCCGAGGATATTCACCGCGAGGCAGAGCGCCTCGACAATTGATCGTCGCCTGATCGTCGCCCCTTGGCGCCTCGCTGACCGGAGTTTTTGTTCGTGATGCTGTTTCGTCCCCGCCGATCGATGGCATCGGCAGATCCGAGATTGCCGCCCCGCTCCCCCCGCCTATGGACCCTCGGCCTATGGGTGAGCGCGGTGCTTGCGCTGATGCCGTCGGGGCCGGCGGCGGCGGCCGAGTTCACCCCCCAGCAGCGCCAGGCGATCGAAGCGATCCTGCGCGATTACCTGACAAAAAACCCCGAAGTGATGCTCGACGCGCTGCAGGCGGCCAAGGACAAGATGGAAGGCGAATCGCGCGACAAGGCGTCGGCGGCACTGGCCACGCGCCGGCATGAGATCTTCGACGATCCGGATACGCCGGTCGCCGGCAACCCGAAGGGCGATGTATCGCTGGCTGAGTTCTTCGATTACCGCTGTCCCTATTGCAAGCAGGTCGTGCCGGCGATCGAGGCGCTGCTCGCCGAGGATCGCCAGCTGCGCTTTGTCTACAAGGAATTCCCGGTGCTCGGGCCCGATTCGGTGACCGCCGCGCGGGCGGCGCTCGCCGCGCGCAAGCAGGGCAAATACGACGCCATGCACCGCGCGTTGATGGGGGTGAAAGGACAAATCAACGAGGCGGCGGTGTTCAAGCTGGCAAGCTCGGTCGGGCTCGATCTCGAGCGTCTCAGGCGCGACATGGCCGCTCCCGACATCGACCGAATGTTGAAGGCCAACGCCAACCTCGCCGCGGCGCTCGACATTCGCGGCACGCCGGGCTTCGTGATCGGCAACGAGATCGTGCCGGGCGCGATCAGCCTCGACGCCCTCAAACAGCTGATCGACGCCGCGCGCCACAAATAGCCCGGGTGGGCCTTGGCTCCCGGCGCGAGCGCAGAGCGTTTCTATGGCTGCGCCAGCGCGCTCTCGATGTGGCTGGTGATCGCGGCATCATCGGGCCGGACCTGGGTTGGCCAGGCGCCGGCGAGTTGGCCGTCGGGCCCGACCAGGTATTTATGAAAGTTCCAGCGCGGCGCGCCGGCTTCGCCCAGCGTGGCGGCAACCCAGCGATAGAACGGGTGGGCGGCGGCGCCGACGACCCGGCTCTTCTCGGTCAGCGGAAAATCGACCTGGTAATGCATTTCGCAGAACTTCTTGATGTCGGCCGCCGACCCCGGCTCCTGCTCGCCAAAATCATTGGACGGCACGCCGAGCACGACCAGGCCGCGGTCACGATAGCGGCGCCATAGCGCTTCGAGGTCGCGATATTGCGGCGTATAGCCGCAAAACGAGGCGGTGTTGACGATGAGCACCGGGTGCCCGCGCCAGGCCGCGAGCGGCAGCTTTTTGCCGTCGAGCGAGACGAATTCGAACTGATAGGCATCGCCTGTTTGGGTGTCGCTGGTCGACATGTCAGACCTCTCGGCAGCGCGGGCGCCGGCCGGATCCGTCCCGGCCGCCGCAACGGCAATCAGGACCAGCGCGCCGATCCATCCCCACCGACACGCGCGGTTCCCGATCATTTCCTCACCATAGCGCGATTCGCGGCCTGTGTGGATGCAGCCGAGATGGTTCGAGCGCAGGCCGGGTGCGCCGCTGCATTTCGGTTGCACCGAATCGGCCGTTCCCCGAGACTGCGGGCCGCTTTCGCGGAGTTTCTCCAGGGATGCAGTTGGGCTTTTTGCTGAAGGGCTTGCTGGTCGGCATCATCATCGCCTTACCGGCCGGCCCGGTCGGGGTCCTGTGCATCCGCCGCACGATCTTTCATGGCCGGCTCGCCGGGTTCGTGTCGGGGCTGGGAGCGGCGAGCGCGGACGCGGTATTCGGCATCATCGCCGGGTTCGGCCTCACTGTCGTTTCCGACGTGCTGCTCGACCATCAGGCTTGGCTGCGGTTCGGGGGCGCAGGCTTTCTGCTCTATATCGGGATCTCGGCGTTCACCGCCGACCCGCTCAAGGGCACCCAATCGCAGCGCGATCCCGAGGGCCTTCTGGCCGACTACGCCTCGGCCTTCGTGCTGACCATCACCAACCCGATAACGATCCTCGCCTTTCTCGCGATCTTCGCCTCCATCGGCTTCAGCGGTCCCGAGGCGACATTGGGGCGGGCCGGGATCCTCGTCCTGGGCGTGTGGCTCGGCTCGCTTTTGTGGTGGGCGGGATTGGCCTTCGGTGCCGGAATGGTTCGGCTGTCCTTCGATCGGCATCATCTGCTCTGGATCAACCGCGGCTCGGGCGGGATATTGGTGGTCTGCGGGGTCGCGCTGCTCGGCAGCCTGGTGCTGCAGCATTTCGCCTGAGACGCCCGCAATCGCCCCGCATTACAAAGGTCAAGACCGTGGTCTATCTGCCGCCCGCCTTCACCGAAACCCGCACCGAGCTGTTGATCGAGCATGTCCAGCGCCACGAGTTCGGCCTGCTCGTCAGCCACGGCGCCCAGGGGACGAATGGGGGGCTGATCGCCAGCCAGATCCCGTTCCTTCTCGAGCGCCGCGACGGCCGGCTGTACCTCCAGGGCCATCTCGCCCGCGCCAACCCGCAGCTCGCCGATCTCGACACCGAGGGCGAGGCCCTGGCGATCTTCCAGGGACCCCACGCCTATATCTCGCCGAGCTGGTATGAGGCCGGGCCCGCCGTGCCGACCTGGAACTATGCCACCGTCCACGCTTATGGAAAGGCCCGGACGATCGCCGAGCCGGACTGGCTGCGCGGGCTCTTGCGCCGGCTGACCGAGCGGCACGAGGGCCGCGAGCCGGCACCGCCATGGCGGATGCAGGATCTGCCGGAGGCTTACCTCCAATCGATGCTGAAGGGCATCGTCGGCGTCGAGATCGCAGTCAGCCGGCTCGACGGCAAGTTCAAGCTGAGCCAGAACCGCCCGGCGGCGGACCGGCCGCGCATCATCACCGCGCTGGAGCGGCGCGAGGATCGCGATTCCCGGGCGGTGGCGCGGCTGATGCGCGAGCGCGAGCCGGCCTCCTGAAGCCTTAAGCAAAACCCCGCCTAGTCTGCGCGGCTGAGCAAGGCGGCGACCGCCACTTCGTCGGCGCAGGCGAGGACTGCCTCGGCCACGTGCCGCTCGAAACCGGCAAGGGCGAAGGCGGCCAGCTCGCGCCGGCGATCGGCGGGGCCGCTATCGCCAGACCCGCCCGCG
>CAYMRQ010000156.1:0-11600 GCA_964392845.1 uncultured Rhizobium sp. | reverse complement strand
TTTCGCCCTTGACACCAACAGGCCCCATACAAGCCTGCCCCGGCGCAGGCCGGGGTCGCCTATGGGCCTGCGCCGGGACGACAATGATTGATTAGGCCTCGAACCCGTAGAGCCGGGCGACGTTGCCGCGGGTGATCTTGAAGATGTCGTCGGCGCTGGCGTCCTTGAAGTCGCGAGCGACGACCTCCTGCGAGTTCGGCCAGGACGAGGCCTGGTGCGGGTAGTCGCTCGACCACATCATCCGGTCGACGCCGATGAACTGGCGGCTCTGCACCCCGATATAATCGAAGATGTAGGTCGCCCACATCTGCCGCGCGAAATACTCGCTTGGCTTCAGTTTTATGCCCAAGCCGGTCGAGCGGCTGGCGAACCGGTCCATGCGTTGCAGGAAGTAGGGGATCCAGCCGCAATTGTTCTCCGCCGAGACGATCTGCAGATTGGGGAAGCGGTCGAGGACGCCCGAGAAGATGATGACGCTGAACGATTTCTCGACCTCGTGCGACAAGACGGTGCTGCGCATATAGCGCTCGCCCCAGTTCCACTGGCTCTCGACGCCCATGCCGGTGATCGCATGCAGGCTGATCGGCATCTTCAGCTCCTGCGCCGCGGCCCAGAACGGGTCGTAGACGTCCGAGCTGTAGGGCTGTTCCTGCGGCGGCGAGCACCAGATCATCGCGCCCTTGAGACCCATCTTGGCGCAGCGTTCGAGTTCGCGAGCGCCGGCCTTCGGGTCGTACAGCGAGATCATCGCCAGCCCGGCCATGTGCTTCGGGTCGTAGCTGCAGAACTCGGCGAGCCAGTCGTTGTAGACGCGGAAGCAATCGGCCTGCAGCGCCGGGTCCTTGAGCCAGAAGATGCGGAAGCCGAGCGTCGTGTAGAGGACGTCGGCCTCGACCCCGTCGACCGCATTGTCCTTCTTGCGCTCGGCCGGATCCCAGCCGCCGGGGCGAGCATCGGCATAGGTGGCCTGAGTGAGGAACGTCTTCAGTTCCTCCGGGCTCTTGCCGGCGCCAAAGCCGATGCCGATCGGGTGCGGCGCATAGCCCTCGTAGAGGAAATAGGCGCCCTCCTTGCCGGGGATGTCGTGCGCCAGGCGCGGCGCCCGTTCGCGATATTTCTTGTCGACCCGGGTCACCCACAGATCGGGCGGCTCGTTGACATGCGAATCGGCGGAAATCAGGCGATAATTCGGCATGGCGTTCCTCCGCTCTGTTCGCTGCGCCGGCGCTCTTGCGCCGCGCTGCCGTTGAGGGACGCCCGACCGGGACGCCCCGGATATTGCCAGATGATTTTGCGCCGTTCCGGCGCCGATCGCTACGGGTTTGCGTTGACCTTTTTCGTCATTGCGAGCGACGCGCAGCAATCTCGTAGGGGTCGCATCCTCCATCGGGATTGTAAATACGCAATATACAATCTATCCTAAGTGTGAGCGTTACTAATTCTATCTAGAGAATGGATGAAATCGTGCCGTCCCGCGCCTCGTGAGACCAGGCCGCCAGCGCGCAGTGCGGCCCCGATTATGGGAGCAGCCGTGCAGCCAACCGAAGTCCCGCAGCGCGCCGACGATGGCGCACTCGCCGAGATGCCTGGTTCCCTGAAATCGACCGAGGACTTGGCGGGTGGAAACTCGAGTGCCGTGCAGGGAGCGGACGATGCGATCAACCAACGCATCTTTGAAACATCGCTCGATCTGATCTTTATCGTAGATCGCCAGGGTACCTTCATCCGGGTCAGCCCGAGCTCGATCGTGACTCTGGGGTACCGCCCCGACGAGATGGCCGGCCTCAGCGCTGCGGAGTTCGTGTACCACGAGGATCTCGACAGCACGCGGAACGAGATGCGCGCGGCGCGGCGCGGCCAGGGGACCCGCAACTTCGAGTGCCGGTACGTTCACAAGCAAGGCCGTGTCGTGACCTTGTGGTGGACCGGTGTGTGGTGCGAGCCGGTACAGCAGCACTTCTTCATTGGACGCGACATGTCCGACCGCAAAGCGGCTGAGCAGGGCCTGCGCGAGCGGACCGATGCGCTGGTGCGCACCAACCGCCAGCTCAGCGCCATACTGGACGCATCGCCGCTCGCGATCTTTATGCTCGACCCGAACGGCGTCGTGGTGTTGTGGACCGCGTCGGCCGAACGCGTCTTCGGATATACCGAGGAGGAGGCGCTCGGCAGGTTTCCGCCTTATCTCGTCGCAGACCACATGGCCGATTTCCGGGCGAATATCGCAGCCCGCGCCGCCGATGATGCCTCGGCGACCGGCCCTCTCGAAACCCGGCGCCGCCGGAAAGACGGCGCGCTCATCGATATCTCGGCGCACTGGGCGCGGGTAACTGACGAGGCCGGACAGATGCTCGGCACCATGTGCGCCGTCGCCGACATCACCGAACGCACAAAGCTCGAAAGCCAACTGCGGCACGCGCAGAAGATGGAGGCGATCGGCAATCTGACCGGTGGCATGGCGCATGATTTCAACAATCTGCTCGGCATTATCATCGGCAACCTCGATCTGCTGCGCGACCGGCAAACGGGCGATCCCGATGCGGACGAACTCGCCGGCGAGGCGCTCGATGCGGCGCTGCGCGGCGCCGATCTGACACGGCGGCTGCTCGCCTTTGCCCGTCGCCAGCCCCTCCAGCCGACGCGTACCGCCGTCAATGAGCTGATCGCCGGCCTCATCAAGCTGCTGGAACGGACCCTCGGGGAGGAGATCCAGATCACCCTGGATCTCAATCCGGATATCTGGCCGGTGGCCGTCGATCCGGCGCAGCTCGAATCGAGCCTGACCAATCTGGCAACCAACGCCAGGGATGCGATGCCCAGAGGCGGCCGGCTGACGATCGTGACGGGGAACAGATCGCTGGATGCGGACTACGCTTCGCAGCATGTCGAGGTGCAGCCGGGCGAGTATGCGATGATCGAGGTCAGCGACACCGGGTCCGGCATGCCCGCAGAAGTTGCGAGCCGTATTTTCGAGCCGTTCTACACGACCAAGGAACAAGGCAAGGGGACCGGTCTCGGCCTCAGCATGGTGTTCGGGTTCATCAAGCAATCCGGCGGGCATATCAACGTCTACAGCGAGGCCGGGATCGGGACCATTTTTCGTCTTTATCTGCCGCGCGCGGACACCAGCGCATTGGCGACCGACAGCGTGCCGGCACAATCCGTGATGCGCGGCGGTAGCGAGACAGTGCTCGCGGTCGAGGACAATCCGGGCCTGCGCCGCATCGTTGTCCGCCAGCTGAGCGAGCTCGGCTATCGCGTGCTTGAAGCGGATAATCCGCGGGCAGCACTCGCCTTGCTCGAAACCGAGCCGGTCGATGTGCTGTTCACCGACATCGTGATGCCCGGCGGCACGAGCGGCTACGAGCTGGCGCAGGCGGCGCTGGCGCGCTGGCCGGCGCTCAAGATCGTGCTGACCTCCGGGTTCCCGCAAAACAAAACGGAGGGGGGCGGCGGGTTGCCCAATTTGCAGGTGCTCGGCAAGCCCTATCGGCGGGACGATCTCGCGCGCGTGATCCGCGAGGTGATCGAGGAGCAAAAGAACTGATCCCGGTCAACCGGGGCGGGCGGGCGCGCGGATCTTCTCACTGATCGGGCGGTAGAGGCCGATCCGCGGATCGCGGCCGGCCAGGCCGATCAGCGGCGCCGGGTCGCGCACCACCGCCAGCCCGCATTCGGGAATCGTGCGGTCGAGCCCGACCCCGCGCAGCCAGAGGATGGCGATCCCGGCCGGCAGCGCCGCATCGCGCGCATCGCGCAGCAGCACGAGATGAGCATCGGCCGGGACCTCCGGGGTCTCATCGACCCCGTCCAGCAGGTTGCGGTGCCAGTTGGTCTGCAACGAGCGCCACTCGCCGACCGATGTCGGGCCGCCGCGGGAGCGGTAGGCATCGCTGTCGAACAGCGCGGCCGAGGCGACCTCATGCAGCGCGAGATAAGGCGATGGCGTCGCGACGATCGCCGTGAAGCGCTGCGAGGCGCGGAACCCCGGCACGGTCAGCAAGACCCGCATATGGGCGAGATACCAGGCGTGCCACTCGGCCTCGCGCTCGGGATGCGGAAAATCCATTTCGACCATGTAAATCACCGCTTCCTCCCGCCTCGGTTTGCCGCCAACTCCTGGCCAGCAACTCTACGATGCGCGCCGCGGCGCAGACAAATCCCGGCGCCGCGAGTAGAGTGAGGTGCCGCGACGGCTTGACGCCGCCGCTGGCGAGGCAAGAGGTATCGTGATGGCCGATGCGAAGATGGGACGCCGCGGCGCAGCGCCGGATTTCGAAGAATTGTCGGCGGCGGCCGAAGCATTGGTGCCGGTGTTGCGCGAGCGCGCCGGACAGGCCGAAGAGCTGCGCCGCCTGCCCGACGAGACGATCGCCGATCTGCATCGCACCGGGCTGTTTCGCATCCTGCAGCCGGGACGCGTCGGCGGCAGCGAGTTGCCGTTCCGCTCGATCGTCGAGCTGGTCGCGGTGATCGGCCGGGGCTGCGGCTCGACCGCCTGGGTCTTGGCCAATCTCGCGGCGCATCATTGGCTGCTCGGCATGTGGTCGCCCGAGGCGCAGGACGAAATCTGGGGCGAGTCGCGCGACAATCTGATCGGCTCGGCGCTGATTTTTCCGCGCGGCCGGGCGCGACGCGTCGACGGCGGCTATCGCCTGACCGGGCGATGGCCGTTTTCGAGCGGGATCGATGCCGCTTCGTGGAACCTGTTCGGCGCGATCGTCCATGACGAGGAAGCGGGCATCAGCGAGCCGCGCATCTTCGTGGTTCCGGCCAGCGATTACACGATCATCGACACCTGGCACGTGATCGGCCTTGCCGGCACCGGCAGCAAGGACGTCGCGGCGGAGGACGTGTTCGTCCCCGACTACCGCAGCCTCGCGGTCGGCCAGATCACCGGCGGCCCCAACCCGGGCAGCGGGGTCAATCAATCGATCCTCTACCAGCTTCCCGCCGTCAGCCTCTTTGCCTTCTGCATCGCCGGGGTGTCGCTCGGCATCGCGCAGGGTGCGATCGAGTATTTCCTGCAGACGACGCGCACCCGCACCAGCTACTATACCGGCCGCAACCTCGCCGATTTTGTCACGCTGCAGGTGCACCTGGGCAAGGCGACGGCGATGACCGACGCGGCGCGGGCGGTCATGCTCAGCGATTGCGACGAGGCCGAGCGAATTGTCGGCGACGGCGGCGTGCCCAGCCTCGATCAGCGCGCCCGCTATCGGCGCGACGGGGCCTATGCGGCAACCCTGTGCACCAAGGCGGTGGACCTGGTGTTCGCCGCCACCGGCGGCGGCGCGATTTATGCGCGGAACCCGTTGCAGCGCGCCTTTCGCGACGCGCATGCCGCCAACGCGCATTACGTCCTCAACTGGGACATCAACGGCGCGATGTACGGGCGCGTGGCGCTCGGCCTGTCGCCCGACGCGACGCTGTAAACGCGAAATCGGGGAACGATCGTGTCAAAGGATATTCCGGGCAGCCACCAGGCCGATGTGCACAGCACCTCGGCCGAGGGCTTCAACGTCCGCGAACTGCGTAACGCGCTCGGCTCTTTCGCCACCGGGGTCACCATCGTCACGACGCGCAGCCGCGACGGCAAGCTGCACGGGATGACGGCGAATTCGTTCACCTCGGTATCGCTGAACCCGCCCCTTGTGCTGTGGAGCAGCTCGCTTTACGCGCAAAGCCTGCCGGCCTTCCAGGAGGGCGGGCATTTCGTCGTCAACATTCTTGCCTACGACCAGATCGAATTGTCCAACAAGTTCGCCAAGCAGAGCGACGACAAGTTCGTCGATGTCGACCACACCATCTCCGACATCGGCGCCCCGATCATCACCGGCTCGGCGGCGCATTTCGAGTGCCGCAACGAGTTCCGCCACTACGGCGGCGACCACATCATCTTCATCGGCCATGTCGAGCGTTTCGCCTACACCGACAAGCCGACCCTGATGTTCTGCCGCGGCCAATACATCCGCGGTGAGCCGATCATGCAAGACTGAGACGGCCGGATGGCGCGGTTGGCGACCGGGATTGCAGTCATCGGGCTCGGCATCATGGGCGAGGCGATCGATAGATCAAGCGCCGACCTCATCGTGCATTCGCCGGCGCGTTGGCTGGCCACAGGGCGGCCCGCCAATAGAGCGCGATGAGGCCTGTCAGCGCCGCGCCGACAAGGCAATAAAGCGAGGCCGTGAGCGTGAAGCCGATGCGCTCGATCAGCGCTCCGGCGCCGAGGAGGCCGATCGGCGAGCCATAGATCGCCAGCTGCCGCACCCCCATGACCCGGCCGCGGAAGCGCTCGCCGGCGCTGTGCAGCAAGAGGACCGACATCGGCACCAGGCTGAGGCTTTGGCTAAAGCCGGCGACTACCAGGATCATCCGGCCGACGGTCGGCCCCTCCATCTGCACGAATACCAGGAGCGCGGCGTGCCAGGCCAGGGCAAAGAAGATCATCATGCGCGCCGGGCGCATCGAGCGGCCTGCCAGGCTGACCGCGATCGAGCCCAAGAGCGAGCCGAAGGCGACGCTCGCGACCAGGGTCCCGAGCCCGGTCTGGCCGATGCGGTAGATCTCTTTGGCGACGTAGGGCAGCAAACCGCCGATCAACGGAAACGCCGTCAGGTTGACCAGAAAGGCGAGCCACATCGCCGCCAGCGCGCGCGGCGTGTTCCAAACAAAGGCGAGCCCCTCCGCCAGGTCGCGCCACGGCGACGGCCGGGCGGTCCCGGCCGGAGCGGCGAGCGGGCGGCCGGCAGAGACCCCCAGGGTCAACAGAAATCCCAGCACATAAAACCCGGCGATCGCCAGATAGGCCGGGCCGAGGCCAAAGGCGGCGAACAGCCCGGCGCCGGAAAGCGCGCCGAAGATGCGCGCCGAATCCGAGGTCGTGCGCGACACTCCCATCGTCACCATCAGCCGGTCGGACGGCATCGTCGCGGCAACGAGCGCGTTGCGCATGCCCTGGTCGGACGGCCGGATCAGACCCGACAGGGCGGCGATGACGAAAACATAGCCCGGGCGCAGTGCCCCGGCGAAGGCCAGCGCCGTCGCGGCGGCGCCGAGGCTCGCATAGGCCGCGCGCATCGCGCACAGCACGGTGCGCTGGCCGATCCGGTCGCCGACCATCCCAAAGACCGGCCCGAGCAGCGTTCCGATATATTGCAATGCCCAGAACAGGGCCAGCGCCATCACCGAGCCGGTCTCTACCAGGATGTACCAGCCGAGCACGAGGTTTTCCATCTCGATGGCCCAGGAGGTCGCCAGGTCGGCCGGAAACTGAAAGCGAAAGCTGCGCACCTGAAACGGCGCCAGCATCGCAAACGAGGACATCAAGGGCATGCGGGGACGTTGAGAATCAGCGCCGGTTCGGATATGGCTCTTGACGCCATGTGGTGTTGGGAACCATCTGTAGTCTCAATGGACGCCGATCTCCTTTATTACGAGCGGATCGATTATGACGATGGCGGGATCGTGGAAATGGTGCTCTGGCGGGTGCCGTCGCCGGTACGGCCGTCAACCCACGACCTCAAATACTCGTTGTTCTATGGCCGCCCGGGCGTTCGCGAGGTCGGATATGACAACGAGCGTGGCAAAGGCGATCACCGGCATCTCCAGGGAGTCGAGGCACCCTATATTTTTAGCAGTGTTGAGCAGCTGATGGATGATTTTTGGTCCGACGTGCGGGGCTTGAGAGGCAGAAAATGAACGACATCAAAGTGAACGACATCAAAGTGATGGTCGGCGGGTCGATCGAAAAGGACGCGGCTCGCAGGTTTGTCGATGCATGGCACCGGGCCGAGCGCGGCGAATCGTTCCGCGAGCGCCATCTGGCGTTCGAGAGCTGGGATGCCCTCGCCCGGGTGTTGACCGGAAAGCGGATGGAGTTGCTGCGCTATGTCCGCCGGCACAAGGTTGCCAGCATCCGCGCCTTGGCCAAGGCGCTCGGGCGCGACTACAGCAATGTCCACGCCGATGTCCAGGCGCTGACCGCCGCCGGCCTCCTCGATGCCACAAACGGCAGCATCCGCGCCGATTACGACGCGATCGAAACGCGGATCGCGATCTGATGCGCGGATTGGAAGACCATCATCGACGTTTTGGGAAGCCGCGCAATTGCGGCACGCGTCGTAACGCGTTACGTTGCCGTCCTTAGGGGCGGAGAATGGCATGGCCGCACCTGCGGAGAGAATGAAGGCGATGCGTGAGCGGCGGCGTTCGCGCGGTTTGAGGGAGTTGCGGCTGGTCGTGCCTGATGCTCGATCGGCTGCCGTCCGCCGCCGGATTGCCGAGCAAGTCGGCCGTCTCGATCAAGCGGACGAGGCGGAGGCGCTGGCTTGGATCGAGGCCGTCTCCGAATTCGATAACAATGCGCCGGGGTGACGTGGTCGCGGTTGCCGTGCCCTGCGATTACGGGAAGGCTCGGCCAGCGGTGATCGTCCAGACCGATGCCTTCCCTGACAGCCATCCCTCGATCGTCGTCTGTCAGATGACTTCACGGCTGGTCGATGCAGCGGATTTCCGGGTCGCCATCGACCCGACCTCTGAGAATGGCTTGCGGACGCCATCGCAGGTGATGGCCGACAAGCCTGTCACGGTTCGCCGTGATCGGATAGGGCAACGGATCGGCCGGCTGGGAGCCGACGACATGGCCCGGCTCAACGCCGCCCTGGCTTTCGTCATGGGGCTTGCCGATTAGAGAGCACGTGCCACCTGCGGGCTCGCCAAGTGGCATTTGCAGTAAAAGAATGCTACGCAGGCAATTCGCCCTACGGCAGGCTCTCCGACCGCGTATAGCGCCGCCAGGCGCTCATCTGGATCGCCGAGGTCAGGCAGTGCACGACGACCGGCCGGGTCTTGACCGCGAAGGCGCGGGCGATGCCCTCGGCCACCTCGGCTTCGCTGCGGATCGTGATCCCCTCGGCGCCGAAGGAGCGGCCCCAGGCGGCGAAATCGGGGTTGGTGAGGCGGGTCCCCGCCATGAACGGCCGCTCGGGATAGCGCACATAGGAGTGCATGCCGATCGTGCCGTACATCCCGTTGTCCGAGATGATCATGATCGGGTTGGCGCCGTACTGAAACGCGGTGGCGATCTCGTTGCCGGTCATCAGGGCGCCGCCGTCGCCGACAAACGCGACCACCTGCGTTCCCGGCCGGCGCAACGCAGCGGCGACCGCCATCGGCATCCCCGAGCCCATCGCGCCGACCACCGACGATAGAAACACCTGGCTCTGGCGGAACCCGATATAGCGGTGGACAAAGCTGCCGAAATTGCCGGCATCGGTGGTAACCGTCGCATCGGGTGCGAGGTGCTTGTCGACCTCGCAGACGATCGCCGCGAAATTGATCCCGTCGCTCGTCGCGTCCCATTCCTTGGCTAGCAGCTTCCGATGGATCGCATTGAGCCCGGCGACCCAAGGCCGGCGCTTCTGCGCATCGGCCGGGGCGCCGCGCCGCAACAGCGCCTTTGCCACCTCGTGCGGGTCGCACGGCATGCCGAGATCGGGGCGCCACACCCGGCCGACCTCGTTGGCGTCGGGCCAGACATGGACAAACGGCAGCTGCGGCGTTGGCGCCTTCGGGAAGCTGTAGGACTGGCTGACCGTATCGGTCATCCGCTCGCCGAGCGCCACCATCAGATCGGCCTTTTTCATCTCGCCGAGCAGCGCCGGCGGCACCCGGATCCCCATATAGCCGCCGAAATTCGGATGGGTCGCGTCGAACGCCTGCGGCCGGCGGTGGGTCGGGCTGATCGGCAACACCCATTCCTCGGCCAAGTGGTTGAGGTCGGCGAAGGCCGCCTTGTCATGTACCGCGTCGGCGAGGAGTGCGCCGCCGACCAGCACCAGCGGGCGCTCGGCCCGGCCCAGCATCTCCGCCAGGCGATCCAGATCCGCGGCGCGCGGTCCGGCGGCGACACGCGGCCGCGGCGGATCGAGTTCGGCCTCGGTCTCGTCGTCGAAGATGTCCTCGGGCAGAATGACCGCGACCGGGCCCGGCGTGCCGCTTTCGGCCAGGTGGAAGGCGCGGGCGATCGCTTCCGAGGCCTGTTCGGGCTCGTTGACCTCGATGACCGCTTTGGTCACGTCCGACAACAGGCGCGAATAGTTCTGTTCCTGCAGCGCGCCGCGCCCGAAATCCTGGCGCTCGACCTGGCCGACCAGCATCACCACAGGCGTTGCGTCGTGATAGGCCGAGTGTAAGGACACCATCGCGTTCGAGAGGCCGGGGCCGCGCGACACCACCGCGACCCCGGCGCGGTCGCGCAGCCGGCCGTCGGCGACCGCCATGTAGCCGGCGCCGCCCTCGTGCCGGCAGACGATGACGCGGATCGAGTTGCGCTCAATGAGGGCGCTGGTCAGCCCGATATAGCTCTCGCCGGGGACGCAGTAGATCTGGTCGACATCATGTGCTTCGAGGCTCTCCGCCAACAGGCGGGCGACGGTGCGGCTCATCGGTGGGAGCTCCTTGTATACCGAATTTGCGGAAGCCATAGCGCAACCGCTTGAGCGCCGGAAGGCGCAAAAGCCGGCAAGCCCCGCCCCTCACCCTGTCCCTCTCCCCGCAAGCGGGGCGAGGGGACGCGGTTGAAATATCCTGCGACCCGACCCGGGAAATTCGCGAGACGGGCTGGGGTGAGGGGCTGCGGCGTCGGGTCAAGAAGGCGCCCAACAATAATCGGGAGCGGCTTGACGCCGTGTCACGTTCGGCAAATCCTCCCCCGAGCCAGGGAGGATCGCCCGATGGAAATAGAGGCCGCCGTTTTTCGCAAGGTGAGGGAACCGCTGACGATCGAAGCGGTCGATATCGACAAGCCGTGGGGCCGCGAGGTCTTGGTGCGCACCGTCGCGACCGGCGTCTGCCACAGCGATTTGCATGTCGTCGACGGGCAGGGCCGGTTCCCGCTCGACCGGCCGATCGTGCTGGGGCACGAGGGCGCCGGCATCGTCGAGGCGGTCGGCGCCGATGTGACGACGGTGCGGGTCGGCGACCATGTCGTCGCCTGCCTCTCCGGCTTCTGCGGCAGCTGCCCGCAATGCCTGTCGGGCCACCCGAATTTGTGCACCGGCGGCATCGTCGCCCGACCCGACAGTGCGGCGCCGCGGCTGTCGCAGCAGGGCCGGCCGTTGCGCCAGTTCATCGCGATTTCGAGCTATGCCGAGAAGATGCTGCTGCACGAGAACTCGCTGGTGAAGATCGACCCGGAAATCCCGCTCGACCGCGCCGCCCTGGTTGGCTGCGGCGTCTTGACCGGGGTTGGCGCGGCGTTGCGCAGCTCGGGGCTTCAGGCCGGCCAGACCGTCGCCGTCTTCGGCTGCGGCGGGGTTGGCCTCTCGATCATCCAGGGCGCGCGCATCGGCGCGGCGCGCCGGATCATTGCGATCGATATGTTCCCATCGAAAGAGGAGATGGCGAAGCGGGCGGGCGCGACCGATTTCGTCAACAGCAGCGAAGACGATCCGGTCAAGGCGGTGCGCGCGCTGACCGGCGGGCTCGGGGTCGATCACGCCTTCGAGGCGGTCGGCAATGCCAAGCTCTGCCGCCAGGCGATCGAGAGCCTGGCGATCCGCGGCACCGCGACGATCGTCGGGGTGTTGCCGCCC
>CAYMRQ010000155.1:0-11614 GCA_964392845.1 uncultured Rhizobium sp. | reverse complement strand
GTTGAAACCCTCGATGTTACGCACGCCGAGCTTCGACATCTTCTGATAGCGGTTCTCCATCTCGCGCACGGTCCATTTCAGCGCGAAGATCGCCTTTTTCGGGTCGGTGACGACCGGCGCGAGGAGGTGCGGGATGCCGTCGTAAACCGACAATTCCAGCATCTTGGGATCGACCATGATGAATTTGCAGCGGTCGGGCGGCAGTCGGTAGAGGATCGACAGGATCATCGTGTTGATGCCGACCGACTTGCCCGAGCCGGTGGTGCCGGCGATCAACAGATGCGGCATGCGTGCGAGGTCGGCGATCACTGGTTCGCCGCCGATATCCTTGCCGAGACCGAGAACGAGCCGCCCGGCATGCTTTTCGTAAGCCGGACTATCGAGCAACTCGCGCAAATATACCGTCTCGGCCTTGAGGTTGGGTAATTCGATGCCGATCACGGTACGGCCGGGGACGACCGCGACCCTGACCGAGATCGCGCTCATCGAGCGGGCGATGTCGTCGGCCAGCCCGATGACCCGCGAGGCCTTGATCCCGGGCGCCGGTTCGAGCTCGTAGAGGGTGACCACCGGGCCCGGGCGCACCTGGACGATCTGGCCGCGCACGCCGTAATCGGCGAGCACCGCTTCGAGCATCCGGGCGTTCTTGCCGAGCGCCTCCTCGTCGACCGATGCAGTCCTGACTGCCGGCGGCTTGGTCAGCGGGCTGAGCGGCGGCAGCAGCGGCTGCTCGTCGGGCACCAGATCAAGCGCCGTCTGCTGCTCCTGCTCGGTGCGCCGGCTCGGCATCGACGGCTTTGCCCGCGGCATGACCAGGCGGACCAGCAGGCCGGTCACCGCCCCGGGCGCCGTCGCGGCGTCGCCGGCATTGCCTGATGCCCGGTCGAGCCGCGGCTCGCGCCGGTCGGGCAGCGGAGTTACCACGGACCCTGCGCGCGGTTCGCGGTTGGCGGCAACCCGCGCCAGCCGGGCGTCCGCCGCGACGCGACGCGCGAGCCGGGCCTGTCGCCATCGCCGAACGAGAAGTTGGCCGAGCACCGCGGTCGCCACCGTGCCGCGCCCCGAGGCGCGGGCAAAGCGGGTCGCGCCGCGGCCGGCGCCGCTGCCCAGATCGCGCCAGTCGCCCGGCGACAGCCCGATGATCGACACCAGCAGCAACGCGACCAGCGCGGCGGCCGCCATCGCCAGCGGCAGAGCGAGTGGCGCGAGCCCGGCGCGCCCGGCCAGGCTCAGCAGCACCCATCCGACCGCCCCGCCGGCGCCGGCCGGCAAACTCAGGCCCGGATGCAGGATCGAGCAGGCAGCGGCACCCAGAACCAGCGCCAGCAGCAGCAGCGCAACCCCCCGCACCGGCCGGCGGACCGGGCGCTGCAACATCAGGCGGAACGACCAGCCGAACAGCACGGTCGGCACCAGATAGGCGGCAAGCCCGACGCTCTGCACCAGAAGATCGGCGACCAGCGCGCCGTCCTGGCCGAGAAAATTGCGCGGTGGCGCATCGGCCGCGGTGTCGAGCGAGACGTCGCCCGGGTTGTAGGTTAATAAGGCGAGCAGCAACAGCACGCTCGCCAGCACCAGTGCGACGCCGAGCCCCTCGAAAAGCCGCCGGCCGATGCCGGCCAACGTCTCGCGCCAGCCACGCCAATGGTGGCCGAAGCCGCGAACCGACAGCTGCGCCACTCTGGGCATCCGGTTGTCCCCCCACCCCTCAACTCAGCCTGCGGACCCCAGCCCCCCAGCCGGCGCCCACCACGTCAGGCTACAACACGCGCCGGATCCGCGCGAAAGCGGTTTCGAGCGTGGCCTCGTCATGGACAATCGCCAGGCGAATATACCGGCTGCCCGGATTGTCGCGGCCATCGGAAGCCCGCGCGGTATAGCCGCCGGGCAGCACCCGGATCGCCGCATCGCGCCACAGCCGCACGGTCGCCGCCTCGCCGTCGCCGACATCGAGCCACAGAAAGAACCCACCCTGCGGCCGGTAAAACCCGAATCGGTCGCCGATCGCAGCTTCGGTGATGTCGAATTTGCGGCGGTAGCGCGCGCGGTTGTCCTCGACATGTACTTCGTCGCGCCACAGCGCCGTCGCCGCCCATTGGATCGGCAACGGCACCTGGCACCCGCCATAGTCGCGCAGATGCTTGAAGTGCCCGATGAGGCGCGGATCGCCGGCGACGAAGCCGGAACGCAGCCCCGCCGCGCTCGACCGCTTCGACAGCGAATGGAAGACGACAACATGGTCGAACCCGTCGCCGAGCGCCGCGCAGGCCTCCAGCGCGCCCGGCGGCGGCACGCGGTCGTAGATCTCGGCATAGCACTCGTCGACCGCGAGCACGAAATCATGGCGGCGCGCCAGCACGATCGCCTGTTTCAGATAATCGAGGCTGGCGATCGTGCCCTGCGGGTTGGCCGGCGAGCACAGATAAAACAGCGCGGTGCGTTCGAGAACCTCGCGCGGGATCGCGGCGAGATCGGGCATGAAGCCGTTCTCGCGCGTCGCGTCGAGAAACACCGCGTCGGCCCCGGCCATCGTCGCCGCGCCGTTGTAGACCAGGTAGTAGGGGTTGGGCACCAGCACGACCGGCCGCGCGCCGCCCTTGCGGCGCGGCACGACCAGGCCCGACAACAGATAGAGCCCTTCCTTGGTGCCGGCGAGGTTCAGGATGTGGCGCTCGGGATCGAGCGAACCGGCCGGCAGGCGATAGCGGCGGCCGAGCCAATCGACGATCGCCTGGCGCAGCTCGCGGATGCCGGCCATCGGCGGATACTTGTTCCACTCATGCGCGTGCCCGGCGAGCGTCTCGGTCAGCAAGGACGGCGGCTGATGCTGCGGCTCGCCGACCGACATCAGGATCGGCACGTCGTTGACGACCGGCGTCACCGGGTTGAGCAGCGTGCGCAACGCCTCGAACGGATAGTCGGAGAGAGTGTCGAGCTGCGGGTTGAGCGGCACGGTCGCGTCCCGGTTGCGAAAGGTCGCAGCGACATTACGCGATTGCCGGCATGCGCGGAAGCGCAGCTCCGACCTAACGATTGCCCCTCACCCTATCCCTCTCCCCGCACGCGGGGAGAGGGGACCCGCCGAGAGGATGCAGCGACAGGCCCCGGAATGAGGGATGGGCGCAACTGCAACGCGACTCCCTCTCCCCGCGTGCGGGGAGAGGGTTGGGGTGAGGGGCCGGCCGGGCTGGACTCGGCCCCGGTCGATGACCATCCTTCGCTGCATGGCACCGATGACCGATGACGCCGAGCTGGTGATCGCGGGCGCCGGGCTGACGGGCATGCTGCTCGCCGTCGCCTGCGCCGGCGCCGGGCTGCAGGTCGCCATCGTCGACCCGCAGGATCCGGCGGCGATGCTGGAGCACGGCTTCGACGGCCGCACCTCGGCGATCGCCTATGGCTCGCGCCTGGTATTTGACGGCATCGCCCTCTGGCCCGACATCGCGGCCGAGGCCGAGCCGATCCGCGAGATCCGCGTCGCCGACGACGATTCCCTGCTGTTCCTGCACTACGATTCCCGCGATCTGGGCGGCGAGACGCCGCTCGGCTACATCGTCGAGAACCGGGTGTTGCGCCGCGCCCTGCTGGAACGCGCCCGCGCCCTGCCGACCTTGCGGCTGCTGATGCCGCGCCGCATCGCCGCGCTGGACGCGAGCGCGACCGGCGCGGTCGCCGTGTTCGATGACGGCGAGCGGCTGCGGGCGCGGCTGATCGCCGCCGCCGACGGCAAGGATTCGCCGCTGCGCCGCGCCGCCGGCATCGGCGCGATCGAGTGGCGCTATCGCCAGACCGGCATCGTCACGACGGTGGCGCATGCCCGGCCGCATGGCGGCATCGCGGTCGAGCATTTTTTGCCCTCCGGGCCGTTCGCGATCCTGCCGATGACCGGCAACTGCAGCTCCATCGTGTGGACCGAGCACGCCGATTTGGCGCCGCGCCTGCTGGCGCTGCCCGAGGCGGAATTCGCCGCCGAGCTGCGCGCCCGCTTCGGCGATTACCTCGGAGACATCGCGCCGGTCGGGCCGCGCTGGGCCTATCCGCTCGGGCTGCTGCAGGCCGAGCGCTATGTCGCGCGCCGCCTGGCGCTGGTTGGCGAAGCCGCCCATGTCATCCACCCGATCGCCGGCCAGGGGCTCAATATCGCGATCCGCGACGTCGCCGCGCTGGCCGAGCTGATCGTCGACACGCGACGCCTCGGGCTCGACTTCGGCGAGGAACCGATGCTTGAGCAATACGAGCGCCGCCGCCGCTTTGACGCCCTCTTGCTCGCCGCCGTGACCGACGCGCTCAACCGCCTGTTCTCGAACACGATCCCGCCGGTCCGCCTGGCCCGCGATCTCGGCCTCGCGATGGTCAACCGGCTGCCCCCGTTGAAGCGTCTGCTGATGCATCACGCGATGGGCACGCTCGGCGACCGCCCTCGGCTCGCCAAGGGCCAGCCGTTGTAATTTGCGTCGTCAGGCCACTCCCCACTGCCGCCGCAAGCGATCGCGGTGGCGCAGCAGCCACTGGAGCGAGATCAGGGTGTGGCAGCTTTCGACCGCCCCGGTGTCGAGCAGCGCCGCGATCTCCGCCATCGGCTTGACCACGACGCGCATCTCCTCATGCTCCTCGGCTGCGCCGTGCACCCCGGTGGCCGCGCTCGAGTCGACGCGGCCGCAAAACAAATAAAGGCATTCGTCGGAGGCGCTCGGCGACGGCAGGTAGCGCTGGATCGGCACCGGCTCGCCGAGCAGCGCCAGACCGCTCTCCTCGCCGATCTCGCGGATCGCGGCCTCGGCCGGCGTCTCGCCGCTGTCGATCATGCCGCCAACCGGCTCGAGCTGCCAGGGCGAGCTGCCGGCGAGCAGCGCCGGCATGCGAAACTGCTCGATCAGCACGACGCAGTCGCGATCGGGATCGTAGAGCAGAATCGCGATCGCCGGCCCGCGCCGCACCACGTCGTAGGGGCGCTCGGCGCTCCATTCGCCGCCGAACCGCCTATGGCGAAAGTGGAACGTGTCGATCCGCAGGTAGCGCTTAAAGGCGGTTACCTGGTGGGTGAACTCGATATCCGGGTGGGTCGCGGGCGGTGTCGGCGGCGGTTTTTCGGTCATGGGAGCGATCATACAGGCTCGGCGGGGCGCAGCCATATGCGGTCAATCGCGATCTTGCAGGATTACCAGACACGAGCTTGCCGTGCCGATGTGTCACCCCCGCTTCGGCTCGCGGCTGAGGCCGCGGGCATCGAGAGCGGCGAGGTAGTCGCGCCAGCGCTTATCGTATTCGACCCCGAGCTGGTAGAAATAATCCCAGGAATAGATCCCGGTATCGTGCAGATCGTCAAATTTGATGCGCACCGCGTAATTGCCGACCGGTTCGAGATCGAGGATCCCGACATGGGCGCGCTCGCCGATGATCGTCTTCTGCCCCGGGCCGTGGCCCTGCAATTCGGCCGAGGGGCTTTCGACCCGCAGGTATTCGGCCGGCAGGCTGAAGCGCTTGCCGTCGTCGAATTCGATGTCGAGCCGCTTTTCGGCGCGTCTGAGGCGCAGCTCGACCGGCCAGGGCGCGGTCGTGCCGGCGCTCACGGCTGCGGCAGGCGCCGCGGCGCCTTCTCGTCATCCCGCAGCGGGCGCGCCTCGTCGACCAGCATGATCGGGATGCCATCGCGGATCGGATAGGCGAGCCCGGCTTCCTCGCTGATCAGCTCCTGCGCCGCGCGGTCATAGCGGAGCGGCGCCTTGGTCAGCGGACAGACCAGGATCTCAAGGAGCTTCGGGTCTATCTCAGCGGGTTCTTCCATGCCGCTTCCTCTCGGAGCGCTACGCGCAGGTTCCAGCCTTTCGGCCGGCACGGCGGATCAACCGGACCGAACTCGCACTAAAATCAGTGGCGCGTGCCGCCGCCGCTGCTTTCCTCGCTCGTCGGCTCGATCGCGGCCATTTCAACCAGCGTCGTCAACAGCCGCGCCCGCGCGTCGGGATCGGCGGCTTCGAGCAATGCCTGCTTCTCGCTGGGCGCGAACGGACAGGCCATCGCCAGTGACGTGACGAGATACTCGCCCGGCGCCTTGCCGATCGCCTCAAAATCAGCCGAGATCTGGCGTTGCGCAAAATAGCTTTTGAGCCCGCGGATTAGCCGCTCGCGGTCGAAGTCGGGCTTGCCGGGCACCTCGCGGTCATGCGCGAACGGCCGCCAGTCGGGGACGACCCGGCGGTAGCCGGAGAGCAGCGGCAGTTCCTCGCGGATGCGGAACCGCGACACGCCGGTCAGGGTGATCAGGTAACGCCCGTCGTCGGTCTCGCTGAACTGGGTCACCCGGCCGGCGCAGCCGATCGGGTAGACCGGCGGGTTCATCTCGTCGATCCCGGGGCCGCCGCCGGTATGGTCCTTTGGCGGATCGCTCGGCTGGATCATGCCGATCAGGCGCTCGCCGCCGAGCGCGTCGCGCGTCATCGCCAGGTAGCGCGGCTCGAAGATGTTGAGCGGGAGCCGCCCGCGCGGCAAGAGCAGCACGCCGGTCAACGGAAAGATCGGCAAGATGTCGGGTAGCAGGATTTCGTCGCGCGGGCCCGGCCGGTCGCTCATGGCGCACCAATCCGCATAAGAGCCCCCCTCACGAGAACATCAGCGACGACAGCCGGCGCCGGGCGCTCAAGGTCAGCGGGTCGGTCGCGCCGATGACCTCGAAGAATTTGACCAGCTGGCGCCGCGCCGCCTGGTCGTCCCAGTTGCGATCGCGCTTGAACAGGCTCAACAGCTCGTCGATCGCGGTTTCGCGCTCGCCGGCGCCGAAGAGCGCGGTCGCCAGCTCGAAACGCGCTTCGTGATCGTCCGGGTTCTGTTCGAGCCGCAGGCGCAGCTTGCCGAGCGAGCCCATCGCCTTCTGCGCCTGCTCGGCGAGCTCGAGCGCCGAGCGCGCCGCCGCGATCTCGGCATGCTTGGCGATCTCCTTTGGCGCGCCGCCCAGCACCTGCTGCGCCTTGTCGAGCTGGCCGCGCGCAATCAGCGCGCGCGCCAGCCCGGCGAGAGCGTCCGGGTTCTCCTTCTCGTGTTGCAGAATCTGCGAATAGAGCGCCGCGGCGCTGGCATGATCGCCGGTCTGCACCGCTTCCCTGGCCATCGCCATCGCCTCTTCGATCGGCGACGGCCCGCCCTTTCCACCACCGAGGCGCTCGACGAACTGCCGGACCTGGCTCTCCGGCTGGGCGCCGACAAAGCCGTCGACCGGCCTGCCCTCCTTGAAGGCATAAACCGCCGGGATCGACTGGATGCGCATCTGCTGCGCGATCTCCGGGTTCTCGTCGATATTGAGCTTGACCATGCGCACCGCGCCATTGGCGGCGCGCACCACCTTTTCGAGGATCGACCCCAATTGCTTGCACGGCCCGCACCACGGCGCCCAGAAATCGACGATCACCGGCTGCTCGAACGACGCATCGACGACCTCGGCCATGAAGTTTGCCGTGGTCACGTCCGCGACGGGTGCCGCGGCGGGCCCGCCGCCGATCAAGGGTTCATTCGCCATGCGGTATTCTCCCCGGGGATGCAATGCAAAACATGGCGGCAGGGCAGCGCGATGGCAAGCGCCGCCGCGGCCGCAAGCCGGCCCTTTTCACCCCGGCCGGTCGCAGTCCCGCGACGCCGGCGCGATCCTGTCGAGATCGACGATGCGCGGCCGGTGCCCGCACCAGGCGATAAAGCGCAACAGATCGGCCGGCGCGATCGCGGTGGTGCGGTCGTTGGCGAGCGGGTGGTAATTGAGCGGGTCATGGTCGAGCATCGCCCGGTCGAGCACGATCGTGACGCGATGGGCGGTGTCGTTGACCAGGGCAAATGGCGTCACGCTGCCTGGCCGGACGCCGAGCGCCTCGTGGAGCAGCTCGGCATTGCCGAACGAGAAGCGCGGCGCGGCGAGCGCCTCGGCCAGACGCTTCAGGTCGATATGCCGCTCCTCGAGCGCGACTAGGAGCCACAGCCCGCTTCGTCTGTCCTTGAGGAAGAGGCTCTTGCAGTGGCCGCCCGGGAGCTGGCCCCGCAAGGCCACCGCCTCGGCGACGGTGAAGACCGGCGGATGGGCATGGGTGCGCTGCGCAATGCCGAGCGCGTCGAGCCGGGCGAAGAGCTGGTTCGGGGTAAGCGGCGCAGAGGGCATGGCGGGCACGATGCGGCGGCGCGCCCATCCTTGCAAGACTGGGCCTTGCAAGACTGGGCCTTGCAAGACGGGTGGCGCAAGACGGGTGGCGCGCAAGTCCTTGCAACCCCCCTCCCCCGGTATGATATGGATCGGTCGGATGCGGGCGTAGCTCAGGGGTAGAGCACGACCTTGCCAAGGTCGGGGTCGTGGGTTCGAATCCCATCGCCCGCTCCACGATCAGGTAAATTTCGCGGCCAGCGGCAGCGGACCGAGCGCTGCCGGGTCGAGCCGACGCAGCAGCGTTATCAGCGTGTGGGTCAGGGCGGCCAGGTCCTGGCGGGCGGTTTCTGACGCCAACTGGCCGTCGTGGAAATCGCCGGGGGTCACATAGACACTGATCGGCGCGATCAGCGCGCCGAACCAGGCCAGCACCTGCCGCAATTGGCCGTCGACGGCGAGGTAGTGATGCGGCGAGCCGCCCATCGCCACGATGCCGACCGGCTTGGCCAGCAGCGCCTCGACCGGAACGATGTCGAGCAGGTTTTTCAACACCCCCGGAAAGCTCGCCCGGTAAACCGGCGCACCGATCAGCACCGCCCCTGCCGCGGCAATCCGCGCGACCGCTTGGCGCGTCGCCTCGCCATAGGCGTCGAGCGGGCGGCCGTCACACGTCTCGATCGGCGTTTCGGCGAGATTGAGGATGTCGATTGCGATGTCGCCGCCGCTGGTCCGCGCCGCCTGCGCCGCCACGGCGATCGCGGCGGCGAGCCGGCCGGGCGGCGTCGCCGCGCCAACCAGCATCAGCAGCCCCAGAGCGTCAGCCATCGATAAAACCTCCGCTCGTCAACGCCGCCTGGCGAGGAATTGGGCCTTCGCGATGACTCGATGCATCGCAAGCCGCTGGTTGACGCTCAGCGGTCGCCGGGCGCGGCCGGCGAGCAGTTCGCCGCGTTGCGCGATCGAAAGCCCGCCCCGAGCCAGATAATCATGCAGCCGAAGCAGCAGGCGATCGATGCCCAGGCCATCGAGCGTCCAGTTGCGCACCGGTCCGGTGTCGATATGCAAAAAACCGGAATGCGGGTACCAGCCGACGCCGCCGCGCTGCATGGCGCGTGCCGCCTGCATCGCCGCATCGAGCCGCGCCCCCAGATGGACGTCGAGCGCGCGGCCATAGAGATGCTGGCTGTTATCGGCGACGCCAAAGGTGGTGCGCGCCAGCATCGCGTTGGTCTCGGGGGTGCGGTAGGCCGACAGCACGGTCGCGCGCGTGGCGCCGGCCGCATCCATCACCGCGGCGAGAAAGTCGATGACCCCGACATCGATGGCGATCCTCTGGCCGGAATGATGGTCGCGCAGGAAGTGCGACAGCTCCTCCATCGCCAGATCGATCGGGCCCCGATCGTCGCGATAGGGGCCATCGAAACTCTCGCCGGTATGGGCGTTGACCAGATCGAGACGACGCAAGGCGGGCGCCGCCGGCACCGCCCGAGCCTGCCAGGGGGTCGCCAGCAAACCGCTCGCCAGCGCTAGGAACAGCCTGCGGTCCATCGGCGCGGCATTAGAGGGGATGGCCGCGTGAAAGGGAAGCGCGCAAACGCTCAGAGGCAGTAGGTCCGCAGCGGCGGGAACCCATTGAACCCGACCGAGGCATAGCTCGCCGTATAGGCACCGGTCGACAGGATCTCGACCTTGTCGCCGACTGCGAGATCCAATGGCAGCCGGTATTCGGTGCGCTCGTAGAGGATGTCGGCGCTGTCGCAGGTCGGCCCGGCGATGATCACCGGCCCCGACGGCCCGGAACGCCCCGGCACCTGAATGCGGTAGCGGATGCTCTCGCCCATGGTTTCGGCCAGCCCGTTGAACTTACCGACATCGAGGTAGACCCAGCGCTTGTCGCCGCCGTCCCCCTTGTCGGCGATCAGGATGACCTCGCTCTGGATGAGGCCGGCATCGCCGACCAGCGAGCGCCCGGGCTCGACGATGATCTCGGGCAGATGGTTGCCGAAATGGCGGGTCAAGGCGTCGGTGACCGCCTGCGCATAGCGCTCGATCGACGCGATCTGCCCGCGGTACTGCGCCGGGAAGCCGCCGCCGATATTGACCATGCGCAGGTTGATGTCGGTCTCGGCGAGCAGGGTGAACATTTGCGCGACCGCGCCGATCGCCCGGTCCCATTGCAACAGATCGGTCTGTTGCGAGCCGACATGGAACGACACGCCATAGGGGTCGAGGCCAAGCCGGCGCGCCCGGGCAAGCAATTCGACGGCCATCTCCGGGGTACAGCCGAACTTGCGCGACAGCGGCCAGTCCGCCCCCTCGCAGGAGACCAGAATGCGGCAGAACACCCGCGCGCCGGGTGCCTGGCGCGCCAGCTTTTCAAGTTCGGCCGCGCTGTCGAAGGCAAAGAGCCGCACCCCCGCCTCGTAAGCCAAGGCGATGTCCTTCTCCTTTTTGATCGTGTTGCCGAAGGAAAGCCGGTCGGCTGAGGCGCCGTTGCCGAGGCACAGCGCGATTTCCGCGGGGCTGGCGACATCGAAATTCGAGCCCTTGTTCGCCAGCATGGCGACGATCTCGGGCTCGGGGTTCGCCTTCACTGCGTAATAGACGCTGGCGATCGACAAATACCGGCACAACAGATCGTAAGCCTCGCCGATCAGATCGAGATCGACGACGAGGCATGGGGTCTCGGGCGAGTGTTCGGACAGGAAACGCGCAATCTTGTCGTTCATGGCCCGGGCTACCTTGCGAAAGCGGCTGAGCGCAACCGGTTCTGGGCATGATATCGGCAATGCCGATCTCCCCGGCCGTGCGGCGGAGGAATGCCCTCGATCGCATCGAGGACGGCCCCGGACGGCCAGCCCAGGCGGGCCGTTCCGGAGGAAAACGCCGACAGGCCCGGCCGAACGGCCGTGCCGCGGCGTTTTCGATTAGCTCAGACTGCTTGGATCTGTGGCCCGGCCGCCCCGCCCGCGCAGGCGGGTGCCGCGCAGAGCGGCGTCAGGGCAGGGCGCAATGGCCCTGATCGGGACTGCAACCATATCGACCTCCCTCTCGGGACCGGCCCCACGAAAGCTGGGACGGCCGGACTGCCAAAAAGGACGCGTTACGTCGTTGCATAACCACCATGGGCCATAGGCACGTGCGAGTGCGTCAACGGCCGGATAGATACGCGCATCGTGCGGGATTGCAAGGGAAATTCAAGACCCACCAGCACCTGGATGGCCGCACGCTTCCAGTATTGCCGCTGACTCTCAACTCAGCGGGTTGCAGCCGCCCCAGAAGTTTACGATTTTTCGTTAGCGAAACGTCGCAATAGCATCCTTTGTAGGCAGCGAAAGTTGCGACGACGCGCGCTCTCGCGAATTCGCCGACGAGCCCGACCAGCGGTAATTGGCTTATCCCCACGACGGCGGGGGCGACATGGCGCCGTGATGCTAAAATTCGGCCATGGAACGCCGAAAGGGAAGGGTCGTCTCGATTGGGGAGGTTATCGAG
>CAYMRQ010000154.1:411-11621 GCA_964392845.1 uncultured Rhizobium sp. | reverse complement strand
CCGTGGCCCATCTCGCGGCGCTTTTTGGCCGCCTCGAACACCTTCCTGAGATCGGCGACCCCGGAGAACACCGCCGACAGCGGCTCGAAGGCGAGGTCGGTGCCTTGCGCCAACAGCCGCGCGATCGTCGTCTTGCCGCAACCGGGCGGACCCCACAGGATCATCGAGGCAAGCTGCCGGCTCGCGACCATGCGGCCGATCGGGCCCGCTCGGCCAATCAGATGGTCCTGGCCGACGATCTCGGCGAGGCTCTTCGGCCGCAGCCGATCGGCCAGCGGGCGCGGCGCCTGGGTTTCAAACAGCGTGGTCATCGTAGCGTTTCACGCGGCCTCAATCACGATGGCCATGCGCTTGCCGAGCACCCGAAGGGCGGCATCAATCTGACTGATCCTGCTTTGGTGAAGCGGATCGCGAAGGCGGCGCACCGTCTTTTCATCCGTGCCGAGTTGCCGCGCCAAGGCGACATTCGAGACCCCGGCCGTGAGCATGGCGTCATGCAGCGCAAGCTTGGCGGCAACGAGGGGGGGCACGTAGGCGAGACGGCGGCCGCGAGCCGCGGCGGGGCGCGGCAGAATTTGGGCGCGGTCCGTGTAGAAGGAAAGAGCGGTCACCAGAGCATCTTCCGCCATTGCCGCGGCATCTTCCTCGTTATCGCCTTGCGTGATCGCCTCCGGCAGGTCCGGGAAGGTGACGGTGAAACCGCCCTCGGGCTGCGGCAGCAACTCGTAGGGGTATGCGTAGCGCATTCCTTATTCCTCGATCTCCTCAGGCTTCAGCCCGAGTTGCTTCAAAATGCCGTTCAGGGTCCCCGTCTTCAGGTCCGCCGGATGCCGTCCGATGACCGAGCGCCGGTCGCCAAGCGTGACCTTGGTATGGTTCTTGCCCTGCGATATCTCCAAATCCAGGCCGCGCTTTGCGGCGAGCCGACGCAAGCGCCGCAACAGCTCGGCCGGTTTCATCTACACAATATCGGACAGTTTTGTCCGATTATCAAGAGCCGGCCCGCCGGGCAGTAGTGCGGGAGAGGGTTGGCGGCGCGCACGCGGCCGGCTCGCCGAACACCGCATCGAAGGTGGCGCGCAGCGCGGCGTCGATTTCAGACATCGAGGCGGGAATGCCGAGCCTTGCGAGCGAGGTGACGCCATGCCCGGAAATCTCCGGAGCGATGCCGCAGGGCACGATGCCGCTGTATTGGTCGAGGTCGGGATCGACGTTGAGCGCAACGCCGTGATAGCTGACCCAGTGGCGCACCCGCACGCCGATCGCGGCGATCTTGTCGTCGTGGCCGTCGCGGCCGGCGATCCACACCCCGACCCGCCCGTCGCGCCGCTCGCCCTTGACGTTGAAGCGCGCCAGGGCGGTTATCATCCATTCTTCGAGGCGCCAGACGTGGCAGCGCACATCGCGCCCGCGGCGATCGAGATCGAGCAGCACATAGGCGATGCGCTGGCCAGGGCCGTGATAGGTGTATTGGCCACCGCGGCCGCTCTGGTAGACCGGCAGGCGGGCGCGATCGAGCAGATCTTCGGGGCGCGCGCTGGTCCCGGCGGTGTAGAGCGCCGGGTGCTCCAACAGCCAGACCAATTCGGGTGCGCCGCCATCGCGGATCGCCGCAATCCGCCGTTCCATCGCGGCCACGGCCTCCTCATAGGCCACCGGCGCATGGCTGTGGCGCCACTCGACACCGGTCTGCGGCATCCCTATCTCCAAGTCAGGCCTATCGCATTTGGGGATTAGCGAATTGTGTCAGTAGGGTTGCCAGAAAATCATTGTCCCAGCCGGCGCGCTTGATCTTGCCTTTCGTGGAGCCTTTCGCGGGTTCGAGTTTGGCGAGGTTGAGCGCGAGCCGGCGCAGCAGGGCAAGGTTGCTTGGGAATGGCGGTGATTTCGTTGGATTTGCCATCGACCGCGCGCTGACCCAAGACGAGGGCGGGCGAAGCAGTCTTCGCCCTGAGCTGATCGACCGCCCAGGCGCTGACCAGATACAGCGGCGACTTGCCGGCCGCGCGATCGAAGGAGCGCGGCAGCCTCTTGCCCCCGGCCTTCGCCGGGGCAGGCTTGAGCGCCACGACGCCCGCCGAGACCTGGGCAAAGCGCCGCATGAACTCGATAAAGCCGGTGCCGAACTGCCCCGGATCGAGCAGCCGGCTGAAGGTGTCGTGGCTCGCTTCCGCCGAGCTTCTGACGCGAGGCGTCAGGGCGCGGCTCGGCGCTCGCAGAAAAGCCGGACCAAAGGCCGGGTGAGGCCATAGAACAGAGCGCCGTTCACCAACAGAACCACGATCGCCGCTGCGTTGAACGGCAGCGCGCCTTCCTCGATGCCCACAATCCCCGGTGCCAGCGGCGAAAAGCTGGCGGTGACGACCGCGAAGGAGTTCATCGCCGAATGGCCGCCGATCACCAGCTCCAATCGGTCGTCGCGCAACGAAACGAGCGAAAAGATCAGCGACAGCACGAAGAAATAGGGCAAGGTCAGCGGGCCGTACGCGTTGAAATGCAGCATCCCGAAGACCAGCGCCACGATCAGCACGATCAGAACGCGGCTCCGAAGCACGCGCCCGAGCGCTTGGGTCAGGTAGCCGCGAAACAGGATCTCCTCGCTCGCCGCCTGCAGCGGGATCAGCAGCAGGGTGACGGCGACAAGCGGTAAGGCGGCCGGGAGAACAAACTTCCAGGGCCATCCGGTGACCGCGTGGATCAGAGCGAGCTGTCCCAGGACGATCGCGAGCTCGACGCCGCAGCCGATCGCGAGGCGCCGCCAATCGATGCGTCGGTCGAGCGCGATCGACGAAAGCCAAGGCCGCCGGTGGCTTCGCTCGACGCTGTAGAGGACAGCGCCGCCGGCAACGACGATCGGGCCGTATTGCAAGAGGACGCCGACCGCCGCCGCGCTCGACCCCGATAAATGCCCGATGCCGGCCACGGCCCCGAGCACCGCTGCGACCGCCAGCGGATAGGAGATGGTGCGGGCAAGGGCGGCGGCGTAGCTGTGCGCGGTATTACTGCCGAGCCCAGCCAGATCGATGAATTCCCACCCCGGCGGAAGCTGTTGCTGTTCCGAGTGATTCGTCCCTCGCCGGCGGGGTTCGTGGAACCGCAGCATCAGCAGGCGGCGACGCGCGCGGGTTCGGAGGCCGCCTCGCCGGTGCGGCCGCCGTCCGCCTCCGCCGCGAGCCGCAGCACCGCCGGATAATCGGTCTTGCCCGAGCCGAGCAGCGGCAATGCCGCGACCGCGAATACCTCGCGCGGGATCGCGATCTCGGGCAGGCCCTCGCGGTGCGCCGCGAGGGCGAGCGCGTCGCGCTTCACCTCGGGCGCCTCGCTGACCAGCACGAGCCGCTCGCCCCGGCGCGCATCGGGCAGCGCAACGACGGCATGGCGATGATCCGGGTAGGCCGCGATGGCGATCCGCTCGGCCACCCCGAGCGAGACCATCTCGCCGGCGAGCTTGGCAAACCGCTTGGCACGCCCGGCGATGGTGACAAACCCTTCATCGTCGATCCGGACGATATCGCCGGTGTCGTGCCAGCCCTCCTCGGGCGGGGCCAGGGCGCCCGGCTGTTCGGGCCGCAAATAGCCGGACATCACGTTGGGACCGCGCAGCAACAACAGGCCGCCTTCGGCGATGCCGGGGACCGGGTCGAGGCGATGTTCGAGCAGCGGCAAGAGGCGGCCGACCGTGCCAGCCTTGAAATGCATCGGCGTGTTGACCGCGATGACCGGCGAGCATTCGGTCACGCCATAGCCTTCGAGGATGCGCTTGCCGAAGCGCTCGGCCCAGACCCGGCGGGTCTCGTCGCGCACCGCCTCGGCCCCGGCGAAGACATAGCGCAGCGCATAGAAATCATAGGGATGGGCGGCGCGTGCATAGCCGGCGAGAAAGGTGTCGGTGCCGAACAGCAGCGTCGCGCCGATGCCATAGGCCAGCTCGGGCACGATCCGGTAATGCAGCGGGGAGGGATACAGAAAGACCCGCACGCCTGAGAGCAGCGGCAGCAGGAAGCCGGCGGTCAGGCCAAAGCTGTGGAACATCGGCAACGCGTTGAGCACCTGGTCGGCCGGGCTGAAATCGACCCGGGCGGCAAGCTGGCGGCGGTTCGCCAACAGATTGGCGTGGCTCAGCACGACGCCCTTCGGCGCGCCTTCCGAGCCTGAGGTAAACAGGATCGCGGCCGGATCGGCGGCAACGATGCCGAGCCGGCGATGCCGCCGCGCCGCAAAGCGCAACGCGAACAGGCCGTACAGCTTGTCGGACAGACCGAGCTGGGCGCGCAAATCCTCGAGCCAGACGATCTCGACCGTGCCCGCAAGTTGCGCGGCCAGGTCCTCGAGCTTGGCCAATTCGATAAACCGGCGCGAGGTTACCACGGTGTGCAGCTGCGCCGTGCGGCAGGCCGACAGCACCGCGTCGGCCCCGGCGGTGTGGTTGAGCATCGCCGGGACCCGGCCGGTCGCCTGCAACGCGAGAAAGGCGACCGCGGCGCCGATCGAGTTCGGGACCATCAGCCCGATCGCCTCGCCCTGCCGTGCCATGCGCGCAAGAATGCGGCCGAACACCAGGCTCGCCACGATCATCCGGTCGTAGCTGAGCGGCCCCGCGGTCGGGTCGGCGAGGATCGGATGCTTGCCGCCATGCGCGCGCCGCGCGGCAAGGATTGCGCCGAACAGATCAGGTGGATCACCGCGCCGCGCCATCGTCTCCGACATGATGTCGTAGAGCATCAGCCCGGCCCGTTGCCGGCGCGCCCGCCCGCGCAGCTCGGAGGGGATCGCCAGGCGCCGGGGCGGGTAGAGGGTGATCGTCACTTTCGGAAACCAGCGCCGGCGCAGACGGCCCCCAAGGCGCGAGGCGAGCCGCGAAAACGGCGTAAACTCAACCCCGTCGATCCGCACCGGCAACACCGCCGCATCGCCCTTGTCGGCGATCAGCGCCGGCCCGTCATACACCTTCATCAGCGCGCCGCCGGTGACATTGAGCCGGCCCTCGGGGAAGATCACGCATTGCCGTCCGGCGCGCAGCGCCTTGACCAGCGACTTGGTCGCCATCGGCCGGGTCGGGTCCATCGGGAAGATGTCGGCCCCGGCGAGCAGCGGGCGCACCCACCAGCGAGCGGCCTGCGCCGTGTCGATCGCGAACATCGGCAAGCCCGGCAGAAAGGCGGCGATCAGCGGACCATCGAGGTAGGACACGTGGTTCGGCACGATGACGACGCGCTCGCCGGCCAGCGCGAGGTTTTCGACCCCGCGCAGCTCGACCCGGTAGGCGAGCCGCAGCACGATGCGCACCAGCATGCGCAAGGTGTCCTGCGGCAACAGCTTGCAGATCCACAGCGCGACGCCGGCATTCATGATACCGAGCACGAGGTAGAGATCGGGTGTATGCAGCCCGGCGGCGAGCAGGAGCGCGGTGACGATCGCGGCGCCGGTCATAAAGAGAGCGTTCATGATGTTGCCGGCGGCGATGATGCGGGCCCGAACGGCCTCCTCGCTGCGCCGCTGAATGATCGCGTAAAGCGGCACGACGAACACGCCGCCGCAAATCGCGATCGCCAGCAGATCGGCAAAGATGCGGATCCCCACCAGGTGCGACAGGAAGGCGGCGACGCCCAGTAATTCGCCATTGGGTATCGCGCCGGTGGCGGCCGGGACGGCACCTTCGCTGGCGAGCGCCAGATCGAGCGAAAAGACCGCCATGCCGAGCGCGGCGAGCGGGACATAGCGGGCGCTGATCTCGCCCTGCATCAGCCGCCCGCACAAGACCGAGCCGATGCCGACGCCGATCGAGAACGCCGCGAGGAACAAGGTCACGACGCCGCTGCCGGCGCCAAGGGTCTCCTTGGCGAACGAGGGGAGTTGCGACAGAAACACCGCGCCGACCAACCAGAACCACGAGCCGCCAAGGATCGACAGCCACACGTCGCGCCGTTCGTGCGCGTGATGCAGGATCGCGGCGGTCGCCGCTACGGGATTGCGGCTGAGGCGCAGCCCGGGCGAGGGTGCCGGGGCGCGCGGCACGAACAGGCTCGCGGCAAAGCCGCCGATCGCGCACAGCACGAGCAGCAGCCCGGCAAGCTGGGTTCCGGCCTCGACCGCTACGGCGAGACTGCCGGCGATCGTGCCCAGAAGGATCGACAGGAAGGTGCCGCCCTCCAGCAATGCGTTGCCGTCGACCAGCTCGTCCGCGGCGAGATGCTGCGGCAACAGGGCGTAGCGCACCGGGCTCGACAGCGTCGCCTGCGCGCCGAGCATAAACAGGCACAGGAACGACAGCGCCAGGCTGTCGACAAACAGCGCCGCGACAGAGCCGAGGACGGCGATCAGCTCGGCTGCCTTGAGGATCTGCAGCAGCCGGGCGCGCTCGAACCGGTCGGCCAGTTCGCCGGCCAGCGCCGAAAACAGAAAGTAGGGCGCGATCAGCGCGCCACCGGCGAGCGCGGCGAGCACACCCGGATCGAAGCCCGTGTGCATCGCCGTGCCGTAGGTGACCAGCATGACGAAGGCGCTCTTGAACAGATTGTCGTTGAACGCGAGTGATGTTTGCGCGGCAAAGAGCGGCAGAAAGCGCCGCGCACCCAACAGACTGACCGGGTTGTTCATCGTGCAGCCTCCCAGGGACTGGCGCGATCACACCGGCAAACGCCGTGCCTCAGGATGCCATAGAATGAGCCCTGTTGTGCCAACGATACCTGTCGATTTTCTGCGGCTCCGGACTGCCGCACGAGGAAGAAGACGCGGTGTACCGGCTGCCGATCGATTTTCTGGAACAGGACGGTTCGTAGGGTGGGTTGAGCACAGCGAAACCCACCATGTTTGAAGCCCGCCTTGTGGTGGGTTTCGCTGTGCTCAACCCACCCTACGAATTCGGAGGTCGCCGATGTGACGGTCGACGCGCAAGTCTGCTGGCGCTTGCGCGAAGCAGGTCCGATGATCCAGATCAAGGACAGCGGTAAGGCTCGCCGGACATCGTGCAACCAACTTGGCGAGGAGAACCCCGTGACGAGATCGGTCAGGAACAGCCTTGTCGGCGCGGTTGTCGGGGCGCTCACGGCGAGCAGCTTCGCGATGGCGCAGCCCTCCTACTACGATGACATGGCGTGCCGGCAATATGCCGACGGGCAGATCGCGCCGCTGCGCGATCAGGCGAATGCGAACGCGGTCGGCAGCGCACTCGTTGGCGCCGGCCTCGGCGCCGCGCTCGGCGCGGCGATCGGCGGCGGCCGCGGCGCCGGCATCGGGGCCGCGTCCGGCGCGATCGTCGGCACCGGCGTCGGCGCCGCCAATGCCCAGGACGCGGCGGGGTATCTGCAACAGCAATACAACGCCTATTACGCGCAGTGCATGGCGGCCCGAATCGCCCCGCCGCCGGCTTACGCACCAGCTCCCGCCTATGCGCCGCCGCCGGGCGCGTCAAGCGCCAGCCAGTTGAACCAGCAGGAGCTGTACCGCACACAGGCGCCGCCTCCCGGGTATTATTATCCGCCGCCGCCGCGCTGACGAGGATGCCACGACGCTGGACCGCGATCGGCCCCTCACCCCAGCCCCCCGCTGGCGGGGAGAGGGTGCCTGCGACGCAACCGCAGGCGGGTGAGGGGCAGCAATCAGAGAGGATGGAGGAGTCCGTCCTCCTCGATCGTTCTGAGCGCCTGCCTCAGGGAAAGCAACCGATAAATCCGCCACCACCGGCCGGTATGGCGATAATACGAAATGTCAAACCGATCCCGACCGACATACTCCAGACGGGTGAACGGCGAATCGAATTCCTCGCCCAGAGTATCGGGAAAGCCCGAGCGGTAGCGTTGGATGAGGCGGTAGTTGTCGCCGTGCCATTTTCCGAAAATATCGATCGGGTAATTGAACTGGGTCGGCTGAATCTCGGGCAGGAAGCGCGGCTTCAATATTCGTGCAATGAATTCATCGCAGGTGGCGGCGATCGACCGCTTTTCGGCCGCGCTAAGGATGTCACCCGCGCCGACACGAACCCACTGCCCGCGAGGCGAGTCGCTTCCTCCGCGCATCACTCGATCACCTCGTCGGCCTGCGCCAGGATCGAGGGCGGGACCGTGAGGCCGAGCGCCGCCGCCGTCTTGAGGTTCACGGTCAGGTGATATTTGGTCGGCTGCTGGACCGGCAGATCGGCCGGTCGCTCGCCATTGAGGATTCTGCCGACATAGCCTCCGGCGATACGCCAAAAACCGGTCGTGTTCGGGCCGAAGGACAGCAATCCACCGTCGACCGCAATCTGGCGACTCAAGTAAATCGCAGGCAACCGATGCCGTGCGGCCAGCGCCACGATCTCCTCCGAGTGGACACCAAGCATCGGATCACCAAAGACGGCGATCGCCTCGGCGCCTTGCCTGCTCGCCGCCTCAAAGGCTGACACGAGCTGATCCGGCTGGCCCGCCTCGACGATGAACAGGGTGACGCCGAGCAATCGCGCGATTTCGGGAAATTCCGCCCGAAACCGTGGGTGCGTCGGGTTTGTCGGGTTCTGCAGCACCGCGATCCGCGACGCTTGCGGCATGAGTTCCTTGAGCAATTGGAGCAACTTGCCGGCAAAGCCTTCGGGAACAAGGTTCGCAACGCCAGTCACGTTGCCGCCCGGACGCGCCAGACTGTCGACGAGGCCGAGTGCGACGGGATCGGGGACGTTGACGAAGACAAGCGGAATTGTCGGAGCGGCGGCTTTGACCGCAAGCGCCGCTCCCGTAAATCCGGTGACGATGACATCAGGGCGAAGTGCGACCAATTCGGCCGCCAGCGCGGGGATTCGCTCCGCGCGGCCTTCGGTATGGCGGTACTCGATATGCAGATTCCGGCCGACGACATAGCCGCGCTCCTGCAATCCCTCGAGCCAAGCCTTCCCGGGAGCATCGTTGCCCCTGAGCACCCCGACCCGTCGAACCGGCTCCTGCCCGACCGCCTGCGACGCAACGAGGATCGCGCTCGCCGCCAGCACGCTCAGCAGGTGCCGCCGCCTCATCGATCGCCTCAACTTTGGCCGATGGTTCAACCCCACACCTCGCGCGCCACCTCGGCGACGAGGCGGAGCTTGGCGATGCAGTTGCGATCCGGCATCACTCGATCACCTCGTCGGCTTGGGCGAGAATCGAGGGCGGGACCGTGAGGCCGAGCGCCGCCGCTGTCTTGAGGTTCACGGTCATGTGATATTTGGTCGGCTGCTGGACCGGCAGATCAGCGGGTCGCTCGCCGTTGAGGATCCTGCCGACATAGTCGCCGACGGTGCGCCACGGCCCGACCGGGTTCGGACCGAACGACAGCAACCCACCCTCCGCCGCACTCCTGCGAAAGAGGTAAATCGCCGGCAATCGATGCCGTGCAGCCAATGCCACGATCTCCGCCGAGTGGACGAGCGCCATCGGATCGCCAGCGACGCCGATCGCCTCGGCGCCCTGCTTGCTCGCTGCCTCAAAGGCTGACGCGAGCTGATCCGGCTGGCTCGCCTCGACGACGAACAGGGTGACGCCCAGCAATCGCCCGATCTCGGGAAATTCCGCCGGCAACCGCTGGAGCACCGGGTTTGTCGGATTCAGCAGCACCGCGATCCGCGACGCTTGCGGCATGAATTCCTTGAGCAATTGGAACCACTTCCCGACGAAGCCTTCGGGAACAAGGTTCGTAACGCCGGTCGCATTGCCGCCCGGACGCGCCAGGCTGGCGACGAGACCGAGTGCGACGGGATCGGGGACATTGACGAAGACGAGCGGAATTGTCGGAGCAGCGGCGTTGACCGCAAGCGCCGCTCCCGTCGATACAGTGGCGATGACCGCAGGGCGAAGTGCGATCAGCTCGGCCACCAGCACGGGGATTCGGTCGCTGCGGCCTTCGGTGAATCGGTACTCGATGTGAAGATTCCGGCCGACGACATAGCCACGCTCGCGCAGTCCCTCGAGCCAAACCTTCTTCGTATCGGGAGGGAGATCAGCGCCGCCCACTAGAACGCCGATGCGATGAACCCGCTCCTGCCCGACCGCCTGCGACGCAACGAGGATCGCGCTCGCCGCCAGCACGCTCAGCAGGTGCCGCCGCCTCATCGATCGCCTCAACTTTGGCCGATGGTTCAACCCCACACCTCGCGCGCCACCTCGGCGACGAGGCGGAGCTTGGCTTGCTGTTCGTCGATCGTCAGCGCGTTGCCGTCGACGGTCGAGGAGAAGCCGCATTGCGGGCTGAGGCACAATTGTTCGAGCGGCACGTATCTGGCCGCCTCGTCGATGCGGCGCTTCAGATCGTCCTTCGCTTCGAGCGCCGGGCGCTTGGTGGTGACGAGGCCGAGCACCACCTTCTTTGGCCCGCGCGGCACGAAGCGCAGCGGCGCGAAGCCACCCGAGCGCGCATCGTCGTATTCGAGAAAGAACCCGTCGACCGCGAGCTCGCCGAACAGTGCCTCGGCGACATGGTCGTAGCCGCCCTCGGCCATCCACGACGAGCGGAAATTGCCGCGGCACATATGGGTGCACACGGTCATGCCGGCGGGTTTCTGGGCGAGCGCCTGGTTTATGAGGCGGATGTTGGTCAGGTGCTGGGTGGCGCCGTCGCCGCCGATGCTCGTCACATAGGCGCGCTGGGCAGGATCGTTGAGATAGGCGAGGCTGGTGTCGTCGAGCTGCAGATAGGTGCAGCCGAGCGCCCCGAGGCCTGCGATTTCCTTGGCGTAGACCTCGGCGAGGTCGTGCCAGAAGGCGTCCATCTCGGGATAGGCGGTCTCGTCGATCGCCGCGCGCCCGCCGCGGTAATGCAGCATCGAGGGCGATGGGATCGTCAGTTTCGCCACGGTCCCTGGCGGCGCAGCCGATTTGAGGTAGGAAAAATCATCGCCGAAGATCGTCTTGTCGAGCGAAAGCTTGGCCGCGACCCGGTGCGCCGCCGGGGTGAATTCGAGGGTGCCGGCCTCGTTCTTGAACTGGATCGCGAGGCGCCGGTCGGTCTTGGCGACCCCGCCGATCTGGTAGAGGAAATCCATGTGCCACGACCCCCGGCGGAACTCCCCGTCGGTGACACCCAGGAGGCCGACCTCGTGCTGCATATGCACCGCATCGCGGATCGACTCGTCCTCGTAGACCCCGGCGCTGTAAAGCGTGACGATGCCGGCGGCGGTCAGCGAGAACGAGGAGCGGGTCTGGTAGATGTTCCGGTCCTGGTACTTGAATCCGCCCTTGACCCGGCCGGTCTTGATCGCGCTCTTCTTGACG
>CAYMRQ010000154.1:0-401 GCA_964392845.1 uncultured Rhizobium sp. | reverse complement strand
CGCATCGCGGATCGACTCGTCCTCGACCCGGCGCAATTGCTCGGCCGGGATGCGGCCGGCCTCGCGCTCCGCCCGCGCGCGCAGCAGTTCCGGCGGGCGCAGCAGGCTGCCGACATGGTCGGCCCGGAAGGGTGGGGGTGGACTGGAGTTCATTTCGGCAGAGGCCCTCCGGCGTTGTTCGCATCTGCGAAATGCGGTAATTTCACCGGGTCGTAACCATCTACGGAATCGCGGCTGCGCGCCAGTAGCTCCGATGGCGCCCGGCCGCGATTCTCGTTACAGCTCGGCGCAGATATAGACCTTGGCTGTCACCTCCTCGCCTGCCGCACCGCCGCCCGCCGGGCCCGGCATCTCGACGATCACGATCGAAGAGGAGATGCGGCGCTCGTATCTCGATTACG
>CAYMRQ010000153.1:524-11641 GCA_964392845.1 uncultured Rhizobium sp. | reverse complement strand
GCAAACCGCACGCGCCAGTCTGTCTATCGGCGTCTGGGCCCTCGCGCCTGGAAAACACAGCGCGTCGACCGACACCTCTGACGCGTTTTCCCACGGCCTCGGTCGGAAGCGGGCATCCGTGACCGATTATGAATGCGCGACGCCACCCGGCGGCGCTCGTGCCCATAGACTTGACGGAGCGGATGGGCCGGCGCTTATTTGCCCGATCCGCTGCAGCCCCTGGCGTTGAGGGAGTTATCGCATGGCCTTGCAGCCTTTCGCCGGGGTGCTGGTTCCGGTCCTGACCCCGTTCACCGTGTCGGGCGCGCCCGATGCGGGCCGGTTTGTCGCGTTCTGCCGCTGGCTGCTCGACCAGGGCGCCGATGGCCTGGCGATCTTCGGCACGACCAGCGAAGCCAACTCGATGTCATCAGGCGAACGGATGGAGCTGCTCGAGCGGCTTCTCGCCGCCGGCATCCCCGCGGCAAAGCTGATGCCCGGCGCCGGCGCATGCTCGATGACCGAGACGGCTGTTCTGATTCGCCACGCCGTCAGCCATGGCGTTGGCGGCGTCCTGATGCTGCCGCCGTTTTATTACAAGGGCATGAGCGACGAGGGGATCTTTGCCTTCGTCTCGGGGGTGATCGACAAGGTCGGCTCAGCGGCGCTGCACATGTTTCTCTATCACATCCCGCCGATGGCGGTCATCGGCTTCTCGCTCGATCTGGTCGGCCGGCTGATCAAGGCCTTTCCCGACACCGTGGTCGGCCTCAAGGACAGCTCGGGCGACTGGAACAATACCGCCGCCCTCCTCGATCGCTTCCCCGGCTTTGCCGTGTTTCCCGGCTCGGAGGTTTTCCTGCTCGACGGGTTGCGCCACGGCGCGGTCGGCTGCATCACCGCGACCGGCAACGTCAACGTGCCCGGGATCCGCAAGGTGTACCAGAATTGGCAGACGCCGCAGGCCGATGCCTTGCAGGCCAAGATCACCCATCTGCGCAAGACGATCCAGGCCTATCCGATGGTCCCGGCGCTGAAGCGGATCGTCGCGCATTTCCACCACGATCCGGATTGGGCGTCGGTGCGGCCGCCGATGGTGGCACTCAATGAGGCGCAGTCGGCCGCGCTGATCGGCGATCTCGCGCGGATCGGCTTCGCCCTCGGCGACCGGCGCCGGCTCGGCGACCGGCGCCGGCCGGCGGCCGAGTAGGAGGGATCCAGCCATGGCAATCGAAACGACTCCAGCCCGCACCCAGGAGCGGCAGGCGTTCTACAAGCGGATCGCACCGGCCAATCTGGCTCCGCTGTGGGAAAACCTGCACCGAATGGTTACCGCCGAGCCGGCGCCTGCCTGCCTGCCGGCGATCTGGCATTACCGCGACGTGCGGCCCCATCTGATGGAGTCGGGCGGGCTGATCACCGCGCAGGAGGCGACGCGCCGCGTGCTGATGCTGATGAACCCGGGGCTGGGCGGCGAAGCCTCGATCACCGGCTCATTGTTCGCCGGATTGCAATTGATCATGCCCGGCGAGATCGCGCCGGCGCACCGCCACAGCCAGTCGGCACTGCGCTTCATCATCGAGGGGCATGGGGCCTACACCGCGGTCGACGGCGAACGGACCGCGATGCAGCCCGGCGATTTCGTGATCACCCCGTCCTGGACCTGGCACGACCACGGCAACGAGACCGACGAGCCGATGGTCTGGCTCGACGGGCTCGACATCCAGATCGTCAAGCTCCTGGGCGCGAGCTTTGCCGAGGGGTATCCGGAGGATGTCCAGCCGGTGAGCCGCCCGCAAGGCGACAGCTTCGCCCGCTTCGGCCACAATCTGCTGCCGGTCGACTGGAAGCCCGAGGTCAAGACCTCGCCGGTGTTCAACTATCCCTACGCGCGCACCCGCGAGGCGCTCGACACGCTGTCGCGCAACGGCGCGGCTGACCCCTACCACGGCCACAAACTGCGCTATGTGAACCCGGCCAGCGGCGAGTTCGCGATGCCGACGATCGCCACCTTCGTTCAGCTGTTGCCGGCGGGTTTTGCCAGCCAGCCTTACCGCTCGACCGACGGGACCGTGTTCGTCGCGGTCGAGGGCAGCGGCGAGACCCGGATCGGCGACACCGTCTTTGCCTGGGAGCCGCACGACGTCTTCGTCGTGCCGAGCTGGATGACGCATATCCATCGCGCGACGAGCGAAGCGGTGCTGTTCAGCTTCTCCGACCGGGTCGTGCAGGAAAAGCTCAGCCTGTGGCGCGAGACGCGCGGCAACGCTTAACGATCGACGAATAGATGCGGTCTATAAGATGCCGTCACCCCCGCGAAAGCGGGGGTCCAGGGCGGCCGATAAGACCCTAAGGCCCCGGATTCCCGCTTGCGCGGGAATGACGATCCTTCTGGTGGGGATGGCATGATTCATCCGGTGATCTTGTCGGGGGGCTCGGGGACGCGGCTGTGGCCGATGTCGCGCTCGCTTTACCCCAAGCAGCTGCTGGCGCTGGTCGGCGAGCACAGCCTGTTGCAGGAGACCGTGCTCCGGGTGATGGGCGATGCCGGGGGCGACGCCGGGGGCGACGATGGGTTTGCCGCGCCGCTGATCATCGCCAATGAGGAGCATCGCTTCATCATCGCGGAGCAGCTGCGCGAGATCGGCGCCGCGCCCGAGACGCTGGTGCTCGAGCCGGTTGGCCGCAATACCGCCCCGGCGGCCTGCGTCGCCGCGTTGCGGCTCGCCGCGGCAAAGGCCCCTGGCGAGCCCGACGCGCTGATGCTGGTGATGGCCTCCGATCATGTGATCGCCGACCTCGCCGCGTTTCGCGCCGCGGTCGGCCGGGCTGCCGCCGCCGGCCGCGCCGGGCGCCTCGTGTCGCTCGGCATCAGACCCGAGCGGCCGGAGACCGGCTATGGCTATATCGCCGCCGGCGCGCCGATCGCAGGCTGCGAGGGCGCCTTTGCGGTGTCGCGCTTTGTCGAAAAGCCCGATGCCGAGACGGCCGAGCGCTATGTCGCTTCCGGGGAGTATTTCTGGAACAGCAGCATCTTCCTCTTTCCGGTGGCGCTCTATCTCGCCGAGCTCGGGCGTTTGCGGCCGGAGATGCTCGCTGCCTGCAAGGCGGCGCTGGAAGGCGCGCGGGCGGAGACCGATTTCATCCGCCTCGACAAGGCGGCGTTCGCCGCCTGCCCAAGCGATTCGATCGATTATGCGGTGATGGAGCACACCACCCTTGCGGCGGTGGTGCCGGTCGGCATGGGGTGGAGCGATCTCGGCTCCTGGGATGCGCTGTGGGAGTTGGGCGCGAAGGACGAGCGCGGCAACACGCTGGCCGGCAACGTCGTCGCCGAGGCGACGAACAACTGCTACCTGCGCTCGGAAGCCGGGCTGGTCGCGGCGATCGGGGTCGATGACCTGGTTGTCGTCGCCACCGACGATGCGGTCATGGTGGCGCCGCGCAACCGCACCCAGGAGGTCAAGGCGCTGGTTGAACGGCTGCGGGCGGAGAGCCGCGGCGAAGCCGACGCGCTCTCAACCGTGCACCGCCCGTGGGGCACCTACCGCGCGCTGCACAACGGCCACCGGGTGCAGGTCAAGCACATCATGGTGCGGCCGGGCGGCAAGCTGTCGCTGCAGATGCACCACCACCGCGCCGAGCATTGGGTGGTCGTCCAGGGCACCGCCAAGATCGTGCGCGGCAACGAGGAGATGGTCCTGACCGAGGACCAGTCGACCTACATCCCGCTCGGCACCGCGCACCGCCTGGAAAACCCCGGCAAGATCCCGCTGCACGTCATCGAGGTGCAATCGGGCAGCTATCTCGGCGAAGACGACATCGTCCGCTTCGAGGATCATTACGGGCGGGAGTAGATAGTCGGACCGCGGGCGTCTCGCCCGCGGCCGGGACGGCCGCGGTCCAAACATCACACCTCCCTCTTCGCGCCGGTGCGGGCGGTGATCAGGCCATAATGCTCGATGCGGCGGTGTTTCTCGAAATTGAACACAGTGCGCCGCAGGTAGTCGCCGAGTTCGAGGTCCAAGGTCGTCGTGATCAGTTCGTCGTCCTCGGTCAGGGCCTGGGCCGCGATCTCGCCGGTCGGGGCGACGATCGCCGAGCCGCCGATCATGCCGAACCCGTCTTCGGCGCCGCATTTGGCGGCGGCCAGCACCCAGGCCGCGTTCTGGTAGGCGCCGGCCTGCAATGACAAGAGGTGGTGGAACATCCGCAGATGCACCGGCTCGGGGTGGTGGATGTTCTGGATCGGCGTGTTGTAGCCGAGCGCGACGATCTCGACCCCTTGCAGGCCCATGACCCGGTAGGTCTCGGGCCAGCGCCGGTCGTTGCAGATGCACATGCCGATTACCGAGTCGAGCATGCGCCAGACCCCGAAGCCCTCGTTGCCGACATCGAAGTAGCGCTTTTCGAGGTGCTGGAACGGCGCATCAGGCAGATGCTCGGAATGGCCGGGCAGGTGGATCTTGCGGTAGCGCCCGATGATTCTTCCGTCCGGATCGACCAGGATCGACGTGTTGTAATGGCGCGGTTCGCCGTTTTCCCGTGTCAGTTCGGCATAGCCGAGATAGAAGCCGATGCCGAACTCCCTGGCCAGGTCGAACAACGGCCTTGTCTCGGGGCTCGGCATGTCCCGCTCGAAATAGCGGTCGATCTCGCCCTGGTCGGTCGTCCACCAGCGCGGGAAGAACGTGGTCAGCGCCAGCTCGGGAAAAACGACAAAGCGGGCGCCATTGCCATGCGCCTCGCGCAACAGCGCGCAGAGCCGCTCGACGACCGCCGCGCGACTGTCGGCGAGATGAATGGGCCCGAGCTGGGCGATTGCGGCGCGAAGCTTGCGGGACACGCAGCGTCTCCTTGCAGATTTAGGCTGCTTCGCTGGTCACCACGAGGCGGCGACCAAGGGCGGCAAAGGCGGCGTCGAGCTGATCAAGGCGTGAGGCATGGTTGGTGTCGAACAGCCGCTGCACCTGCTGCGGCACAATACCGATCCGACGGGCCAACTCGGCCTTGGTGATTCCCGCCGCGCGCATCGTCCGGTAGAGCTCGACCTTAATCCCTACGAGCGGCGCCAGCGCGACGAGCGGCCGGCCCCGCGCCGGCGCTGGTGCTGGGATATCCCATCCCTCGGCGAGGTGGTTGGCAACGACTGTTTCCAACAGGTCGGCGGCCTGGCGCAGTGCTTCCTGCCGTGTGTCGCCCTGGCTCCAGCCGCCGCTCTTCCCGTCGACGAAGAAGTCGGGAAAACTGACCGTGAAACCACTCCCGTCCGGCTCCGGATCGAGCTGCACGGGATACGCGAGCGGCGTCGGGTTGCGGGCCATAGCTTTTCTCTCCTCAGAGCTGATCACGCTGCAGATCGAGGTCCCTCAGGATTCCAGCTAGCGTTCCGGGTTTTACTTCGCCGCTGCCGGTCGGCACGTAGCTGAGGCGGCTGTTGCGCCGAACCATGACGTGGCCACCCTTGCCGCGATCGGTGATGATCTCGACCCCGAGCCTGCGAAGGCGGCGCAGAAGCTCGCGGCTCGTCATCGCATCCGGTTATAATGTCGGCGGCCGTTTCCGAAGATCAACACATATGTTGATTACACGACCGAGGCCCCGCCTCTTGCGGCGGCGAAGGCGAGTTCGGGGGTGGCGCGGCCGAGCGGGCGGGCCGCGTCGGAGAGGGCGCAGGGGAGGAAATTGCCGCTGCCGCGCTCGGCTATCAATTTCCCCTCATCGACGACGATGCGGCCGCGCGACAGGACCGTCACCGGCCAGCCGGTGAGTCGCATGCCCTCATAAGGCGTGTAGCCGACATTGTCGTGGATGTCGGCAGCGCTGACCGTGACCTCGCGGCGCGGGTCCCAGATCGCGATGTCGGCGTCGCTGCCGACCGCGATCGTGCCCTTTTTCGGGTAGAGGCCGTAGATCTTGGCGTGGTTGGTCGCGGTCAGCGCGACAAAGCGGTTGAGGTCGATGCGGCCCTTGCCGACGCCCTCGGAAAACAGCAATGGCACGCGCAATTCGATGCCGGGGACGCCGTTGGCGGTGTCCTTGAAGGTCGTCTTGTCGCCTTTCGGCAATTTGCCGGTCTCGTCGTAGCGATAGGGCGCGTGGTCCGACGAGAACACCTGGAACGTGCCGTTGGCGAGGCCGCGCCACACCGCCTCCTGCGCGGCCTTGTCGCGCGGCGGCGGGCTGCAGCAGAACTTGGTGCCCTCGAGGTCCATCGCGATGTCGTCGGCGGTCAGGAACAGATATTGCGGGCAGGTCTCGCCATAGATCTTGAGGCCCTTGGTCTGGGCGTCGCGGATGACCTCGATCGCCTCGGCGGCCGAGACATGGACGATCAACAGCGGCACGTCGAGCAGCTCTGCCAGGGCCACCGCGCGGTTGGTCGCCTCGCCCTCGGCGATGCGCGCGTGCGACACCGCATGATAGCGCGGCTGCGACAGCCCCTTCTGCAGCAGCCGGTCGGCCAGCCACGCGATCATGTCGTGGTTTTCCGCGTGGACCATGACAAGCGCGCCCTCGGCCCTCGCCAAGGCCAGGATGTCGAGCATCTGATGGTCATCGAGGCGCAAGAGGTCATAGGTCATGTAGACCTTGAAGGAGGTGTAGCCGTCGCGGATCAAGGCCGGCAATTCCTGCCCCAGCACCTGCTCGGACGGGTCGGAGATGATCAGGTGGAAGGCATAGTCGATGACCGCCTTCGGGCCGGCGGCTTTGTGGTATTCCTCGACGACGGCGCGCAGCGACTGGCCGCGATGCTGGGCGGCGAAGGGGATCACCGTCGTGGTGCCGCCGAACGCCGCCGAGACCGTCGCGCTGTAGAAATCGTCGGCGCACATGATCCCGCCCGAGGAGCGCTGCTCGATATGACAGTGGCTGTCGATCGCGCCGGGCAGGACGAGATGCCCCGCGGCGTCGATCTCGCGCGCCCCCACCGGCAGCCCGCGCCCCAGGGCGGCGACGACCCCATCCGTGATGGCGACGTCGCATTGCATCGTATCGGCAGCGGTCGCCACCGTGCCGTTGCGGATGACGAGATCGTAATCGGCCATCGCTTTCCCCTCTTGCTTGCCGCGAGCAGAAACTATGCGGGCAAACCCTCGCACGCTCAACCGCACCCGTCGTTCGCGCGAAAGACGGCCCAATTGTGGGCAAATCATTGCGTCGCATCGCGCACGATGACAGTTTAGTGACGGTTCTGTAGCGATTGTCGCGACAGAGGGCATGCGATGTCTTTGATCACGGCCAGTCTGGGCAGGATCGCGGCGCCGGAGCGGCGCACGATCGGCGTCGCCTGCGGCGCGCATGTGCTGCATGACGGCTATACCGACCTGCTTTACGTGCTGCTGCCGCTGTGGCAGGCGGAATTCGGACTCGGCTATGCCGCGGTCGGGGCGCTGCGGGCCTTGTACTACGGGTCGATGGCGGCATTGCAGGTGCCGGCCGGCCTCATCGCCGAGCGCGTCGGTGGTCCGCTGTTGCTCGGCATCGGGACCGCGCTGGCCGGCGTCGGGTTTCTGATCGCCGGGGCGAGCACCGGCTTTGCGCTCTTGGTCGTGGCGCTGATCGTCGGCGGCGCCGGATCGAGCGTGCAACACCCGATCAGCGCCAATCTGGTGGCGCAGGCCTTTCCCGGGCGGCGCTCGCGCGGTGCGCTCGCCACCTACAATTTCTCCGGCGACCTCGGCAAGATGGCATTCCCGGCGGCGACCGCCGGGCTCTTGATGCTGATGGCGTGGCGCGAGGCGACGATCGTCATCGGCCTTGTCGGTCTGGCCGTCGCTGCAGCGATCCTGGCGGTGCGCGGCCTGCCCGGCGGGTCGGCGAGCGCGCTTCCCTCCGACACAACCGAGAGCGATAGCGCACCCACGCCGAGCGGGCGCGGCTTTCCGCTGTTGCTGGCGATCGCGATGATCGACAGCGCGACCCGGATGGGGTTTCTGACCTTTCTGCCGTTTCTGTTGCAGATGAAGGGCGCCGATCTGCCGACGATCGGCATCGCGCTGACCCTGGTCTTCACCGGCGGGGCCACCGGCAAGCTGGTGTGCGGCTGGCTCGGCCTGCGGCTCGGCATGGTGCGTGCGACGGTGTTGACCGAGGCATTGACCGCGGCGGGCATCCTGGTGCTGTTGCCGCTGCCATTGCTGCCGGGGCTCGCGGTATTGCCGCTGATCGGAGTCGCGCTCAACGGCACCTCGTCGATAATTTACGGCACCGTTCCCGAACTGGTCGCCCCCGAGCGGCGGCAGCGCGCTTTCAGCATCTTCTACACCGGCGGGATCGGGGCCGGCGCGCTGTCGCCGATCCTCTACGGGCTGATCAGCGACCTGATCGACGTGCCGGTCATGATGATGCTGGTCGCGGCGGTCGTGCTGGTGACCCTGCCGCTGACCTGGGCCCTGCGCCCGGCGCTGCGCCAGATCGCGGCCCAGGGCTGATATCGGGGCTCGACAACCCGGCGGCGGGTTCTGTACTCTCGGCGCGAACATATTAGCAACAAACTTAAGATGCCCGCAACGGTAAGGCAAATCGACGATCCGGCGCCGCGCTACCCCTGGCGGGTGCTGATCGCGGTGCCGCCGGCCGGGTTCGGCGCGCAGCTGAAGATCATGCGCGCCTGGCTCGACCAGAGTTGCGGCCCCTCGGGCTGGGAAGCGGCACCGGCCGGAATTGCCGGGATCGTCAACGATGCGGTGGCGTTCCATTTCGCCGATCGCGCGGCCGCGTGCGCCTTCGTCGACCGCTTCAGCTGTGGCTATCGCACCGCGCCGCCACTCGGGCTATAACCAGCCGGTTGCACCAGAGGGTCGAAGAAAATGCCTATGATTGAGGCAATTCGCGCCTTTCACGACGAGCTGACCCTGTGGCGCCGCGACATTCACGCCCACCCCGAACTGGGGTTCGAGGAGCAGCGCACCTCGGATCTGGTCGCCGACAAGCTCGCCTCCTTCGGCATCGAGGTGCATCGCGGGATCGGCAAGACCGGGGTCGTCGGGCGCCTGCGGGTCGGCAACTCGCCGCGCGCGATCGGGCTCAGAGCCGATATGGATTGCCTGCCGATCCTTGAGGCCAACAGCTTTGCCCATCGCTCGCAGAACACCGGCCGGATGCATGCCTGCGGCCATGACGGGCACACGGCGATGCTGTTGGGCGCGGCGCGCCATCTCGCGCAGACCCGGAATTTCGACGGCACCGTGCATTTCATCTTTCAGCCGGCCGAAGAGGGGCTCGGCGGCGGCGCGGCGATGGTCAAGGACGGCCTCTTCGACGAGTTTCCCTGCGACGCAATCTTCGGCATGCACAACCGGCCGGGGCTGGCCATCGGCAAGTTCCAGATCCGCCCGGGGGCGATGATGGCAGGCGGGGCGTTTTTCGATATCGCGATCACCGGGCGCGGCGCCCACGGCGCCCGGCCGGAATCCGGGGTCGATCCGGTGCTGGTCGGAAGCCACATCACCACCGCGCTGCAATCGATCGTCGCGCGCAACGTCCGGGCGGTCGATACCGTCGTCGTCAGCGTGACCCAGATCCATGCCGGGGACGCCTACAACGTCATTCCCGAGCGCGCCGTCTTACGCGGCACCGTGCGCTGCTTCAGCACGGCGGTGATGAGCCTCGTCGAGGAGCGCATGCGGCGCATCGCCGAGGGCGTCGCGGGCGGTTTCGGCGCCACCGCCGGCCTCGATTTCCGCGTCCTCTTCCCGCCGCTGGTCAATGATGCCGACGAGACCCGCTTCATCGCCGACACCGCCGCCGAACTGGTCGGCGAGGATAATGTCAACCGTCAGGCCGGCCTCGTCATGGCGTCGGAGGACTTCTCCTACATGCTGGAGCGGGTGCCCGGCGCCTACATCCAGATCGGCAATGGCGACGGCGAGGGCGGCTGCGAGGTGCACAACCCCGGCTATGATTTCAACGATGCCGCCTTGCCGTTCGGCGCCGCCCTCTTCGCCCGGCTCGTCGAGCGGCGCCTCGCGCGGATGAGCGAGTAAACCGCCGCCCCTGCGCAGTTGCTGTAGGATGGGTTGAGCGGAGCAAAACCCATCATACCATGCGAAAAAATGATGGGCTTCGCAATGCTCAGCCCATCCTACGGATCTGGCCCTCGTCGAGCGCCGCCGCCTTGCGCGGATGAGCGGGTAAGCCGGCAGTCGCGCGTCAGGCGTAGCGCTGGACGATATCCGGAACGGCGGACAATCCTTTCTGCAGGTCTTCGGCTGCCATCACCGGCACCATTTCGATGCGGGCATTCAGGCCGAAAAAGAAACGCTCGGCGATCTGCACGATCTGCGACGAATCATCCATGTTGACGACAATGAAGCCGCCCCGCTCGCCGTCGGGAAAGAAATAGGCTGCCTCCGGCTTGAGGTCTTCCATGATCTGGTGAAGTACTTTCTCGACCTTGCCGTCGCGAATGGCGTTGTTGCCGGATTCGACCGGAAACGCAAACTTGACCATGATGCGCATTGCCTGCCTCGCTGCCTGGTGGATTGCCCGCCGCCCTGCCTGAGAACATCGACCGGGCATTGCCCGGATGAGTGGCGTCGGGTTCCATTCTCGCAGACGATGATCGGGGGCGCCTAGTCGATCATACTGGCCGAACGCCGGATTGTCTCATCTGCCGTTTTGGCATCGGCACACCGATCCGGTTTCCGAACGGCGCCCGGATGCGCTATCGTCGACGGAGCGCGGCGATGCCGCCAGGTCTTTTCGCGGGAGGAACCGGCAATGGCTGAGATCGGCGTTGAACTGGATTGTCTCGAAGGCGTCAAGGTGGTGGATTTTACCCAGTTCGAGGCGGGGCCGTCCTGCACCGAATCCTTGGCCTGGCTCGGCGCCGAGGTGGTCAAGATCGAGAACCCGGCGACCGGCGACCCCGGCCGCCGGCTGCGGCCCGGCCAGCCCGACAACGACCCCTGGTATTTCCACCAGTTCAACGCCAACAAGAAGTCGCTGACGTTGAACCTCAAATCGCCGCGCGGGCTGGAGATCGTCCGCTCCCTGCTGAAGAAAGCCGATGTCACCGTCGAAAACATGGCGCCCGGCACGATCGAGCGCCTCGGCCTCGGCTATGACGCGGTCAAGGAGATCAACCCCGGCATCATCTATTGCCAGGTCAAGGGCTTCGGCACCGGCAGCCC
>CAYMRQ010000153.1:0-496 GCA_964392845.1 uncultured Rhizobium sp. | reverse complement strand
GAACAGCCTCGCCTTCGACATGATCGCGCAGGCCGCGGGCGGCCCGATCAGCGTCACCGGCGAGGGCGACCGGGCGCCGGTCAAACCCGGCCCGAGCTTTGGCGACACCGGCACCGGCATGCTGATGGCGGTCAGCATTCTGGGCGCGCTCTACAAGCGGACCAAAACCGGTCAGGGCCGGCGGCTGCAGGTGGCGATGCAGGACGCGATGATCCATTACATGCGTGTGCCGTTCTCGCGCACCCAGCAGAGCGGCCAGGCCCAGCTACGCAACGGCAGCAGCCGGTCCAACCCCGCCCTCGCCCCTTCGGCCCTCTACCCGTGCAAGGGGGGCGGGCCGAACGACTACGCCTATATCTTCACCAGCCGCGCCAATCCCGATCATTGGACGCGCCTCTTGAAAGCGATCGAACGCGAGGACCTGATCGGCGACGCGCGCTACGACACCGGACCGGCGCGCGGCCAGCGCGCGGCCGAGGTCGACGAGCTGATCGCC
>CAYMRQ010000152.1:0-11660 GCA_964392845.1 uncultured Rhizobium sp. | reverse complement strand
TATAGCATGCGGGGGCGGGGGCGCGGGCGCGGGCGACCGTGCCCAGGGGGAGAGAACGCCAATGACCAACCGGGTCAAGCTGCGGATCGCGGAGCGCTGATTGCCCGCCCGCTCGCGATGACCAGCAATCGGCCCGCTGCGCTGAGCAAGCCGGTGGCGATCTACGCCACCGGGCTGCTGGGCATGGGCTACACCGACATATACGTCATCCTGATCCCGCTCTACGCCCTGTCGCTCGGCATGAGCGCTGGTGAGGTCGGGGCGCTGGCGGGCGGGCGCCATTTGCTCGCCCTCTTCCTATCAATTCATGTCGGCGTGCTGATGGACCGGTTCGGCACGCGGCGGGTCACGCTGTTTTTCGTGTGGACCGCGATCGCCCTTTCCCCGGTTTTCCCGCTGGTGCCGTCGTTCTGGCCTTTGATGCTGCTGCAGATCGTAAGTGGCGGCGCGCTGTCTTTCGGCTGGTCGGGATCGCAGACCCTGATCGCGCAGCTGACCGACGGCGACGCCGAGCATATCGGTCGTTTCAACTTCTTCGCGCGGCTTGGTACCACGATCGCGCCGATCATCATTGGCGGCGCATGGGATATCGGCGGCGCATGGCCGGCCTATCTGATTGGCGTCGCCTGGGGGATGCTGCTGACCATCGCCCTGCTGCGTGCTCCGGAAGCGGAGATCGCCCCCGGCGATCGAGGCGCCGCCGCCGGTGGCGCGCGCGCCGTGCGGTTTCGACTGCGTGACACGGTGCCACGCCTGTCGGACTACATCGCCTGCTTTTCGTTGATCGCGATCCCGGCGGTAGCAATGACCTTGGCCATCTTTTTCCTGCGCAACGCGACCAATGGCGTGCAGTTTTCGCTCTATGTGGTCTACCTCGATGGCATCGGATTCACCGGCACGACGATCGGCATCCTGTTCTCGGCGATCGAGATCACCAGCGCCCTCGGCTCGCTGTTCGCCGGTCGCGCGATGCGCCTCGGCGACCCGCGACGGACGATGCTGAGCGGCACGGTGCTGTCGATCCTGTTGATCTGCGGGACCCCGTTCCTTGGCGGCATCTTTGTCCTGCTGCTGCTGGCTCAGATCGCCCGCGGCTGGCTGCAGGGCGTGGTGCAGCCGATGATGTTTTCGGTGCAGGCCAAGGCGGTCGGCCGCTATCGGCAAGGCGCCGTTGTCGGGCTGCGCCAGACGATGAACCGGCTCTCCTCGATCGTGATCCCGCCGGTGATGGGCGTGATCGCCGATTGGTGGAGTATCAGCGCCAGCTTTGTCGTCCTCGGCGCCTTCCTCTTGCTGCTGTGCCTGCCGGTCGTCTGGCTCACCCGGCGCGCCGCCCAGACCGCGATCGTCGAAGAAGCGCCCGAGCCGAGTTAAATTTCGGGTACAATGGGGTCGGATTCGAGGGATTTATCATGCCGGACGGTCCGCGATACGATGACGATTTCTACGCCTGGACGCAGTACCAGGCCGAGGTGCTGCGCTCGATGCCCGCCCCCGACAACCGCTTCGACCGCGAGAATGTTGCCGAGGAGGTCGAGGATTTGGGAAAGAGCGAGCGCGATGCCGTCGGCAGTCAGGTCCGGCGTGTCCTGGAACATCTTCTCAAGCTCGCTTACTCGCCGGCGGATCGGCCACGCTACGGATGGATGCGATCAATCGCCGAGGCGCGAGGGACGCTACGCGACAAACTGTCCCCGACACTAAGGCGAGACGCCGAAGCAAGGCTTTCGGAACTCTACGAGGACGCACGCGAAGCCGCTGAACTTGCGTTGCGCGACTTTGGCGAACATGAAGCTGCAGTGGCCTTGCCCGCGGCCTGCCCATATACCCTCGACCAGGTTTTTACGCGCGGATGGTACCCCGACCCGCCCTCTGCAACGACCAAAGACCCGAGCCACTGATGCCCAACGGACCGCGCCGCAACGGACCCCGATACGACGATGATTTCTACGCCTGGACGCAGTACCAGGCCGAGGTGCTGCGCTCGATGCCCGCCCCCGACAACCGCTTCGACCGCGAGAATGTTGCCGAGGAGATCGAGGATTTGGGAAAGAGCGAGCGCGATGCCGTACGCAGCCAAGTGAGGCGTATACTTGAGCATTTCCTGAAACTGGCGCATTCGCCGGCATCGGACCCGCGCTTTGACTGGATGGGGTCGATCGTCGATGCCCGAGCGGTCCTGGAAGACAAGCTCTCAGCGACGCTGCGCCGAGATTTGGACGAGGTGCTTCCGCGGCTGTACAGGAGCGCCCGAAAGCAAACGGCGCTGAGTTTCCGTGACTTCAGAGAAAACAACGCGGCCGCGTCGCTACCGGCGGAATGCCCCTATACCGTCGACCAGATCCTCGCCGACGACTGGTACCCCGAGCCGCCCGGAGAACCGAAATGACCCGCGATTTTGTCGGCTACGGCGCCACGCCGCCGCATGCGCGCTGGCCCGGCGAGGCGCGCATCGCGGTCAACTTCGTGATCAATTTCGAGGAAGGCTCGGAGCTGTCCCACCCGGAAGGCGACGGCGTCTCCGAGACCGGCCTCATCGAGAGCGCCAGCACCGATGCCGGCAACCGCCGCGACCTCGCCGCCGAAAGCATGTTCGAATACGGCGCGCGGGTCGGGTGGTGGCGGCTCTATCGGATCTTCACCCGGTTCGGGCTGCCGGTGACGCTGTTCGCCTGCGCCCGGGCGCTGGCGGCGAACCCGCCCGCCGCCGCGGCGATCGCCGCGACCGACTGGGACATCTGCGGCCACGGCTATCGCTGGATCAAGCACTACGAGCTGGAAGAGGCCGAGGAGCGCGACCAGATCGCCCGCGCCGTCGCGCTGATTCGCGAGACCACCGGCAAGCCGACCCACGGCTGGTATTGCCGCTACGCGCCGTCCGAGAATACGAGGCGCCTCGTCGTCGAGAATGGCGCCTTCCTCTACGACAGCGACGCCTACAATGATGAGCTGCCCTATTGGGTGCCGGTCGGAGACAAGCGGCATCTCGTCATCCCCTACTCGCTGACGACGAACGACGTAAAATTCGGCCGCGGGGTGTTTGGTCCCGGCGAGGATTTCTTCGCCTATCTGCGCGACAGCTTTGATCTGTTGTACGAGGAGGGAGCAGAGCATCCGCGCATGATGTCGATCGGACTGCACATGCGGATATCGGGGCATCCCGGCCGCGCCGCGGCGCTGATCCGCTTCATCGAGCACATCCTCAGCCACGACCGCGTCTGGATCTGCCGCCGCGAGGACATCGCCCGGCATTGGATGGCGCAGTTCCCGCCGCAGGGATGATCCCGCCGGGCTGGACTAGCCCAAAGCCGCTTGGTGTCGGCGCACGACAAACCCGGCGAAATCGAGACCGCGCTCGCGCATCAGCCGGGCGAGGCTGTCCTGCCGCACCATCATGCTGGCGCCGTCGGCATGAATGACCGCGCCATCGCCGGCGTAGATCAGGACATGCCCGGGCAGGTACAGCAAATCGCCACGCCGTAGATCGGCTTCGTCGCCGACCGACACCGCCTCGCCGATCGTGCCCTGCTGCATGTCGGTGTCGCGCAGCACGGTGACGGCGATGTCGCGAAAGGCGTTCTGGACGAGCCCCGAACAGTCGATGCCGAGCCAGCTGCGGCCGCCCCACAGATAGGGGCAGCCGAGATAAAGCGTCGCGGCGGCGACGATATCCGAGGAGCGCGGCATCCGCGGCGAGAGGCAGGCGCGCGGCAGATGGCTGCCCCTGTCGAGCCGCACATATTCGGTGCCGCGGGTGAGGAGGCCGGTCTCGGCGACGATGACCGCGCTATGGCGCGGCAGAAAATCGCTCGCGGCCGATCTGAGGTCCGGCGCTTCATAGAAATAGGATCCCAAGGTCGCGACGAAATGGGTCGGGGCCGGCGCCGCGCCGATCGCGATGTGGCGCGCCTCGACATAGCCGACATAGCCGTCAAACAGCGATTGGCACCACGCATAGCCGCCGGCTTCGTCGAAGACGAGCAGCATTTCGCCGTAGTGATAAAAGGTGCTGGCTTCGGCATGCCGATCCGGGCTGGGCCGCAACGCTGCGCAGCCGGCCACCACCCGCGCCTTGCGTCCCTCGACATAACGCAGCGCGGCGACAATCTCGCGCAGCCGCGTATCGGCGAGGTCGGCGCGATAGGCGTTGAGCCGTGGGTCGAGCCGCCTCATTGCCCCCTCTCCGCCCCCTCTCCCAGTATCGCAACGTCGCGGGTTGACATTATAGATTCCGACGCCCAGATAACCGGAGAATACCTAAATAGTAATTGCTATATTAGCAGAAACACGCATTGCCCTGTCTCCGCAAAATGCCCATGCGACGAAATTCCCTGCCAATTCCCTGCGAGGCGACAAAAATTCCCTGCGACGTGGCAAAAAATTCCCTGCGTTTGCACCACTATCGACACTCGGAGCATAACGAATCCAAGAAGTTGTCACCGCTTTACGCGCGCTCGCGGCGAATTTTTCCCTGCCGGCAGGGAATTTGCCACTGTCCAGACCACGCTGGGTCGGCCTCACCCGTCGCGGCACCTCTACTCCGGCGGGTTCGCGCGTTTCCGCGGCAACACCAGCTGGGTCTGGGTGACGATCGCCGCCCGCTTGCCGTCGGGGCCGTAGATCGAGGTCTGCACCACGATCATGCGGCGTCCGACATGCAAGGGCACCGCCTCGCCGGTAAGGCGGCCGGGCCGGCAGGCGCGAAAGAAATTGGTCTTCGACTCGATCGTCGTCGTCTGCGTGCCCGGCGCCAGGTGCAAACCGGCGGCATGGCCGCCAAGCTCGTCGGCAAAGGCCATGTACGCGCCGCCATGCACGATGCCGCCGGCGTTTACGTGCCGGTCGTCGGCGTCGATCTCGCCGACCACCTTGTCCTTGCCCTCGGCGATGATGCGGATGCCGAAGTGCCGCGCCATGCCGGCGGGCGGCGAGGGTGGTGCCATCGGGGTTTCTCCTCGGGCGGGCTCGCGATCAGACCGGGGAGCGTGGCGCCGGCAACTATTGCCCGGACCCCCGCTCCGCTCACCGGACGTTCGCGGCCGCAGCCGAGAACAGGCCGACGAGTTTTTCCGCGATCAGCTCGTAGCCGGCGGCGGTGAAGTGGATGCCGTCATCGCCCCGCAACCGCTGCGTCGTGCCGGCGCGGTCCTTGCCATAGGCGGCGTAGCGACCCTCCTCATCCGCGATCGCCGTCCATAACGGCACGAATTGCACACCGAAGCGAGCCGTCTCTTCGGCATAGATGTCATTGATATAGCCCATATCGGCGGAATAGGTCGGGCTCCGCGCGATCGGGTTGCCGCACCAGATCACCCGGAGCCCGGCATTGGCGAGGAGCGTGAGGATCTTGTCGGTACGGGCGGCGTAGGCCTCGCGCCACTGATCGGTGCGGAAACGCAGAGTGGCGCCGCGCTCGCCGCGCGTGTCGAGGCGATCGTTGCCCCCGAACATGACCACCGCGATATCGGCCTTTTCGCGCGAGGTAAAGCGTTCGATCGGCGCCAGCCACTCGTTCTCGCCATGCACCAGCGCGGCGCCGGGATGGGTGCGGTTGAGGACGCGATAGCGCGGGTCTTCGAGAAGCACGCGCTGCAGCCCGCCGGCAAGACCCTGCGCCTGGCTGTCGCCGAAGACGACGATCGTCGCCCGGCTCGCCGGCTCATCGGCAAATGCCGCGGTCGAAGCAACGCCGAGGAGAACAGCAAGGGCCAGCGATCGCACGATCAGGCGTCCGGCGCCGCACAGCCGACCGTATCCGCGCACGGCGCCTACCCCCGCAACCACGACTCCAACCTGCGGTCGAATAGTGATCGGTCGGTGCGGGCGTTGCAAACCGAATTGCCTCGCCGGGGCGCCGACCGTTACGCCGACGGGAATGGCAGTCAGTCGATGATCGCCCGCTTGCCCGCCCTCGCTCCAGCCGATAGAACCGATTCGCCGCAAGCGCTGGGGACTCTCTCGTTTGAGGCGCCAGAGAGAGGGTAATGGCGATTCCACCCCCCATGTCACCCCGGCAAAGGCCGGGGTCCACTTCCGCCGTGGATACCGGCTTTCGCCGATATGACACCAATGGGAATAAGGAGAGTGGCAAGTTGGCCCTTGGGGATCTCCCGCCGCGCGCCTCCGGCTGACCGGGATGCTGTTCCCGACCTCGGGCTTCCTGTTGTTCTTCCTCGTCGTCGCGGCGGCGATGGCGATGCTGGAAAACCGCTTTGCGGCGAAGAAGGCGGTGCTCGTGATCGCCAGCTATTACTTCTATGCGCAATGGGACTGGCGCTTCTGCTTTCTGCTCGCCTTCAGCTCGGTTCTCAGCTACCTCGCCGGGCACCTGATCGGCGCGACCCCTGATCGGGGCCGAAAGCGCCTCGTCCTCGCCGTCGCCCTGCATCTCGGACTGCTCGGGGTCTTCAAGTATCTCGATTTTTTCGTGCTCAGCGCGAACGAGCTGGCCCGCCTCCTCGGCCTGCAGCACGAACTGCCGTTCATCGAAATCCTGCTGCCGGTCGGGATCTCGTTTTTCACGTTCCACGGGATCTCCTACGTCACCGATGTCTACCGCGGCGATGCCGCGGTGTGCCGCAACCCGCTCGACATGGCGCTCTACATGTCGTTCTTTCCGCAGCTCGTCGCCGGCCCCATTGTGCGCGCCGCCTATTTCCTGCCGCAGCTCGCCCGCCCGTCGACCGAGCCGATCCCGATCGCCCCCGCGCTGCTGCTGATCCTCGGCGGCCTCTTCAAGAAGGTGGTGATCGCGAACTATCTCGCGACCGGCCTGGTAGACCCGGTGTTCGCCGCCCCGACCAGCTATGGCGCGCCCGACCTCTTGCTCGCCGTCTATGCCTATGCAGTGCAGATCTATTGCGATTTCAGCGCCTATAGCGACATGGCGATCGCGCTGGCCGCGCTCCTCGGCTTCCGCTTTCCGGCCAATTTCAACCAGCCCTACCGGGCCGAGCGGCTGCGCGAGTTCTGGCAGCGCTGGCACATCTCGCTGTCGACCTGGCTGCGCGACTATCTCTATAAGCCGCTCGGCGGCAACCGGCACGGAAGGTTAAAGACCTATCGCAACCTGATGATAACCATGCTGCTCGGCGGGATCTGGCACGGGGCAGGGTGGAAATTCGTCGCCTGGGGCGCGCTGCACGGCGGCGGGCTCGCCATCGAACGGATGCTCGAACCCTGGCTCGGCCGGCATTTGCGCAGCCCGGGCGCGCGGGTGATCGCAACGTCAGTCGTGTTTCATTTCGTCTGCCTCGGCTGGATCTTCTTCCGGGCCGAGGATTTCGCGGTGGCGCGGCTCTATCTCGCCGGCCTGGGCGCCGGCTGGGGCGACGGGCTGCAGCAGGCCGGCCCCTTCATGGTGGCGCTGATCGCGATCGGCATGGTCGGCCAGTTCACCTCCCACGCCCTCTTCGAGCGCGCCGCCGCAGCGCTCGGCCGGATGCCGAGCTGGGGCATCGGCGCGACCGCCGGCATTATCGTCGCGGCGATCAACGCGCTCGGCCCCGAGGGGGTCGCCCCGTTCATCTATTTCCGGTTCTGAGCGATGGTTGTAAGTGTAGAGCATGTTTCAACCACTTATCGTCACCCCCGCGAAAGCGGGGGTCCAGGGCAAGCGATGGTACGGTGGTCCTGGATTCCCGCTTTCGCGGGAATGACGGGCGGGTTCTGACCCATGGTTGCGGCCGACGGCGAACCGACGGGCCCGACCGCATCGGTCGACGCGACGCCCAGCGCCGATGCGATCCCGCTGCGGCTGCAGCGCCGTGGCGGCTCGCCGCGCCAGGTCTTCGCGATCACCCTGATCGGCGCGCTGGTACTGGCGGTGTTCGCCTCGCATGATCTGTCCACTTGGCTCGACCGCCTCGGGGGTGGGCCGATCCTCGAACCGATGCAGCGCGTCGCCGCGCAGTGGGACGGGGCCATCGACCGGCTCGGGCTGGCACGGCCTCACGAGGCGCTGCGCCTCGCGATACGCGGCCTGCTCGACTGGCAGTGGCCCGGTCCGCCATAATCCGCAGCAGCGATGTGTAGGATGGGTTGAGCGCAGCGAAACCCATCTCCTTGCCCCCGACGAACATGATGGGTTTCGCTGCACTCAACCCATCCTACCAGCTTAGATCAGCCCCGCTCGCTGCCGGCAGGCATCGGCGCGGTCCATCCGGGAGAGCCCCTTGTTCCCAACCCTGACCGACGAACAGCGCGCTTTCGTCCATACCGTGCGCGAGCTGGCGCAGAGCGAGTTCCGCCAGCGCGCGCAGCGCTACATGGACGGCACCTTCCCGTTTGAGAACATGAAATCGCTTGCCGAATTGGGCGTCCTCGGCATGGCGGTGCCGGAGGAGTATGGCGGGCTGGGCCTGCCGGTCTTCGACACCGCCCTCGTCCTCGAAGAGATCGCCAAGACCTGCTACGTGACCGCGATGGCGGTCCTGGGCGAGGTCGGCGTGCAGACCCGGATCATCGCGACCTACGCCCCCGAGGCGATCAAGCGGCGCATCCTGCCGGCGGTGTGCAGCGGCGAGTGCCTCTTGGCGATCTGCATGACCGAGCCCGATGCCGGCACCGATGTCGCCAACTACAAGACCAATACCGACCATGTCGGCAACCGCCTCAAGCTCAACGGGGTCAAGACGCTGATCAGCCGCGCCGAGGAGGCCGGCATGTTCGTCGTCTTCACCCGCATCGACAAAAAGCCGGGGCGCGACGGCATCGGCTGTGTGTTGGTCGAGAAGGGCACGCCGGGGTTTTCGGTCACCGGCACCTATCACACGATGGGCGGGGAAAACCTGCACGAGATCCGCTTCGAGGATTGCGAATTGCCGCCGGAAAACCTCGTCCTCGAAGACGGGTTCCGCAAGCTCTTGTCGGCCTTCAACACCCAGCGCTGCCTCAACCCGAGCATCTCTTTGGGACTCGCCGAGGGCGCGCTCGAGGAGGCGGTCAAATACGTCAAGGAGCGCCGCGCCTTCGGCCGCGCGATCGCCGATTTCCAGGGCATCCGCTGGAAGATCGCCGAGATGTACCGCGACATCGAGGCGAGCCGCTCGATCCTCTACCGCGCCTGCGCCAGCGCCGACCCGTTCCCCGACCCGCTGTTGGCGGCCGCCGCCAAGGTCACCGTCAACGAGATGGCGCTGCGCGTCACCAGCGAGGCGATCCAGGTGCATGGCGGCTATGGCTTTACCGACGAATTCCCGGTGTCGCGCTTCTACCGCGGCGCCCGCTACGGCACCCTCGGCGGCGGCACCTCGGAAACGCTGCGCGACCTCATCGGCAAACGGGTGCTGGCCGGAATCGACCCGGTCGACGGCATTTTCGGATTGGGAGCCTTTTGAAGGAGCACGGCAATGAAAGTCACCGGACGCTGCCATTGCGGCCAGATCAGCTTCGAGGCGGAGATCGACCCGACCCAGGTCAGGGTGTGCCACTGCACCGATTGCCAGACCCTGACCGGCACCGCCTTCCGCACCAACGTGGCGTCGCTCCCCGGCAGCTTTGTGCTGAAGAGCGGCACGCCGAAGATCTACATCAAGACCGCCGAGAGCGGGAACCAGCGGGTGCATGCGTTCTGCCCGGATTGCGGCACGCCGCTCTACGCCGCAGCCCCCGGCCCCAACCCGCCATCCTACGGGCTGCGGGTCGGGACGCTCGACCGCCGCGCCGAACTCCGCCCGGCGCGGCAAGGCTGGTGCCGCTCGGCCCTGCCGTGGTCGATGGATCTGACCGGGGTCGCGCAGTTCGAGCGGCAGTAACCGGCGGCCGTGCTTACGCCACAAGTTCGGCGATGCGAGCGACGAACCGCTCGGCGGTCTCGATCGCGGCCATCGCCTCCGCCAGCGGCACGGTCGCGTCCGGCCCGATCTCATAATCGGCAACGCTTTTCAGATTATACGATTGTGGCAGGAATTCCCGTAGCTCTGGGCTCACGCTTGGCTCGTCTTTGGTCAGTCGGGCGAATTGGATATGCACGCCCCTATGGGTCTTGGACGCCTTCCCCGAACGCTCGAAAATCAGCGCCTGCGCGGCATGAAAGGCCGCCAGGTAGGAAGCGCGACCCGCCGCTTCTGCGAGATCAACGCCGGCTGCGGTGCGAGCCTCCGTTAGCATTTGCCGCGCCTTGGCGAGATAACGCTCGGTCTCCGGCTTCATAAATCAACGCCTTCGCGACGCAGCTCATGCATCAGCGGCGTGCGCTCGCGGTAGGAGCCGGCGCGGTACGGCATGGCGTGTATGAAAACTTCGTCCCGATAAAGAAAATCGGTGACAATCGGGACGATCCGGTGAATTTCCCGCCAGCGGTCATCGAGGTCTTTCAGGAATACCGCGATGTCGTAATCCGAATCCTTGCGGGCGTTGCCGCGGGCGCGCGAGCCGAACAGAACGACGCGCTCGATGCGCTCGCCATAGAGCTCGCTGAGCGCGGCGCGGAAACGCCGCAGGATCGGGTCGTCGATACCGCTCCGGGCCATCACGCTCTGCCAAATCCGGCCCGCCTCACTCCATCGGCAGGCCGGCGTGGGTGTTGCGCGAGTCGAGCGGGGTGAAGGCGTTGGCGAGCGAGGGCATCGCCACCTCGGCGATCAGTTCCGGGGTCCAGCCGCCCTGATGGTGCACCATGCGAACGGGGCGCATGTGGCCGTATAGGGAAAGTTCGGCGGCGCGCTGGTGGAATACCTGGCCGGTGACATGGGCCGCCCCTTCCGAGGCGAGATAGACGCATAGCGGCGCGATCGCGTCGGCCGGGCTGCGCCGCAGCCGCTCCTCGCGCAAGGCCGCCGCCGCCGGGTCCTTCGGGGTCGGCACCGAGCGGGTCATCCGGGTGTCGGCCGAGGGGGCGATGACGTTGGCGGTGATGCCGCGCGACTGGTTCTCCATCGCGATGATGCGAGCCAGCGCGACGACGGCGAACTTGGCCGAGCCATAATTGGTCTGGCCGATATTGCCCAACAGCCCGGAGGTTGACGACACCAGGATTAGCCGCCCGTAATTCTGCTCGCGGAACAGGTTGATCGCCGCCCGGTTGACGTTGAAATGGCCGGTCAGGTGGACGTCGATGACCGCCTGCCAGTCTTCCGGGAACATGTTGTGGAACATCTTGTCCCTGAGAATCCCGGCGGCGTTGAATACGATGTGGAGGCCGCCGAAGGTGTCGCGCGCCTGGCTGACCATGGCGAGGCAATCGTCGAACTTGGCGACCGAGCCGAAATTGGCAATGGCCTCGCCGCCGGCCGCCTTGATCTGGTCGACGGTGACCTGCGCCGGCCGCTGGTCGCCGCCCTCGCCGGCCCCGCCGACCCCGGGATCGACGACGACGATCTTGGCGCCATGCGCCGCCATCATTTTCGCGACCTCGGCGCCGACCCCGCGCGCCGCGCCGGTGCAAATCGCCACCCGTCCCTCCAGCATGCCCATCGTCCGGCCCTCTCCACTGTGTTTCAGCCCGCAGTTGACGCGCCGGCCGCCGGCTTTGTCAATTCGCTCCCGCCTCCTGTTTCTCCTGTTTTTTGCAGGTGGAGATCATGCGGGAGACCGGCCCGCGCCGATGCCGCACCGCGGCCGCCCGTTTCTCGCTGTTTTTGCTATTTTAGCATCGTAAGATCAGCTAAGCAGCGATTCGCAGGTTGGTGCACCGGCGCGATTGGCGCTCCTGGTTGATG
>CAYMRQ010000151.1:0-11773 GCA_964392845.1 uncultured Rhizobium sp. | reverse complement strand
CGCTACCTGCTACTACGAGCGGCGGGGCAGATTGCCGGGAGCGGGCGGTGCGGCGCAGCCATGATCGCTATAACGCCCTCGGCACTCCCGCCTGTTTCAGGATCGCATTGGCGAGCGGCCTCCCGTCGATGTTGGCCGGCACCGTGAATGTCCGCTGCGTGATTGGGCTATACCAGATTTCGTGACTGCCTTTGCCCTGCCGCTCAAACCGACAACCCGCCTCGCGCAGGATATCGGCGAGCGCCGGTAAAGCGTCGCCATTTATGCCGCTGCGGCCTCGATGGTCTTGCGCTGCTCGGCGGTCAACACGATCTCGATCCGCTCACCCTCGCGCGCCGCCCCGTTCGCAACGAGCAGACCGGGCGCGAGTGCGAACACCGCATCCGAGAGTTCCTCGAACGTATGGCCCTGGCAACACAGACCGGGCACATCGTCGCCGTCTGTCCACCAAGTGCCAGACTCGCCATCCATCGTGCGGTGACCGCAATCACCCTCATTTCGCGCTCCGAATCATCTTCCGGCAGAATGTGCGCGCTCCACCGGCGGCCGGCAAGCTCTCAGCCCTTAAAATGCCGCATGAAATGCCGGAAGGTCTCATCCGGCGCCTCCTCCGGCACGTAATGGCCGCAGGGCAGCGCGCCGCCCGAGGCGTCGGTCGCGTAGTTGCGCTGCCATATCGAGAGCACGTCGCCGTGGACGCCCTCGGTGTGGCTCCTGGCGCCCCAGATCACCAGGAGCGGCACGGTGATCTTGCGGCCCGCCTCGAAATCGGCCTTGTCCATGTCGAAATCGCAGGTCGGACAGGCGCGGTAATCGGCGCATGAGCCGACGATCGTCTTCCAGGTGAAGCAGCGGACATATTCGGCGAACGCCTCGGGGTCGAAGAAGCCGAGGCCGATGCCCGGCTTCGACAGCTTCTTTTCCATGAAATACTGCGCCGGGATGCCGGCCAGCATGCGCTCGGGGAAGTCGTAGGGCTGCGCCATCATCGCCCAGTGCCACGAGCGCAACGCCCATTCCTTGGAGGTATGGGTCCAGATGTGGTGGTTCGGCAATATGTCGACCAGCGCGGCCTTCTTCACCCGGTCGGGGTGGTCGAGGCACATGCGCGCCGTGGTGCGGGCGCCGCGATCATGCCCGGCGACGAAAAACTCGCGGTAACCGAGCTGTTCCATCACCTCGACCTGGTCCTGCGCCATCGCGCGGAACGAATAGTTGATATTGTTGTCGCCGCCGGTTTCGGGGCCGACGCTGTCGCCATAGCCGCGCAAATCGGCGGCAACGACATGGAAATGCTCGGCGAGGCGATCGGCGATCTTGTGCCACGACACATGGGTCAGCGGGTTGCCGTGCAGCAAGAGGAGCGGTGGGCCGTCGCCGCCATGGCGCAGATGAATGCGCGCGCCTGAGGTCTCGATCTCGGTGCGGGTAAAGCCTTCGAACATCGCGTCGTCCTCCGCTATCGCAACGGCGAGGTTAACCCAAGTTGCGCCTCTCGCGAATCGCGAATTGATGGCGCCCGCCAGGCGATCGGGGCATTATTGCCGCAATCGGCGAGACGGGGCCAACCCGCAACAGTACAGGCGAGGAGGCACAAATGGCATCGAGGTTACAAATCGTCGCGGCAGCGGCGGGGCTGTTCGTCGGGACGGCGGTTGGCAGTCCCGCGTCGGCGCAAAAGGCGGGCGGCATTCTGAAGATGTATTTTTTCGACAGCGCGGCCAGCATGTCGATCCACGAGGAGGGGACCCTTGCGGCCCAAGGGCCGATGATGGGCGTCTTCAACAACCTGGCGATGTACGACCAGCACATCGCGCAAACCAGCCTCAAAACGATCGTCCCCGACCTCGCCAGCGAATGGTCGTGGGACGAGGACAAGACCGGGCTGACCTTCAAATTGCGCCAAGGCGTCAAATGGCACGACGGCAAGCCGTTCACCGCTAGGGACGTCAAGTGCACCTGGGACATGCTGCAGGGCAAGTCGCCCGACAAGTTTCGCCTCAACCCGCGCAAGGCCTGGTACCGCAACCTGGAAGAGGTCGTCGCCAACGGCGACTTTGAGGTGACATTCCGGTTGAAGCGGCCGCAGCCGGCCTTTATCGCGCTGCTCGCTTCGGGCTGGTCGCCGGTCTATCCCTGCCATGTGCCGCCGGCCCAGATGCGGCAGCACCCGATCGGCACCGGTCCGTTCAAATTCGTGGAATTCAAGCCAAACGAGTACATCAAGGTGGTCCGTAACCCGGATTACTGGAAGAAAGACCGGCCTTATCTCGACGGCATCGAATATACGATCATCAAAAATGTGGCGACCGGTGCTTTAACGTTTATTTCCGGGACCGTCGATATGACCTCCTGGTACTTCCTGCAGGTGCCGATGTTGAACGACATCAACGACCAGCTGAAGCAGGAGCTGTGCCATCTGGCGCCGACAAATGTTTTGCGCAGCGTCATCATCAACCGCAACACGCCGCCGTTCGGCAACCCCGATGTGCGGCGGGCGATCGCGCTGACGCTCGACCGCCAAGCATTCATCGATACGCTGACCCAGGGCAAGGGCAGCATCGGCGGGGCCTTGCTGGCGCCGCCCGAAGGGGTGTGGGGAATGCCGCCCGAAATCGTCAGGTCGCTGCCGGGGTACGGCCCCGATGTGGCGGCAAGCCGCGCCGAAGCGCGCAAGCTGATGGAAAAAATCGGCTACGGGCCCGACAAGCGGCTGCCGATCAAGCTGTTCACCCGCAACCTTGGGCCCTATCGTGATTCGGCGATCATCCTGATCGACCAGCTGAAGGAGATCTACATCGATGGCGAACTCGAACTGGTCGACACCGGGGCGTTTTTCCCGCGCCTCGCCCGCAAGGAGTTCACCGTCGGCCTCAACCTGATCGTCAACGGGCTGGATGATCCCGACCAGACCCTATACGAAAACTACACCTGCGGTGCGGAAGGCAATTACGACGCATATTGCAGTCCCGAATTCGACAAGATGGTCGATCAGCAATCGATGGAGTTCGACCAGGATAAGCGCAAGCGGCTGGTGTGGGAGATCGAAAAGAAATTGGCGCAGGATGTCGCCCGTCCGATCATCTACCACAGCCGATCCGGAACCTGCTGGCGGCCCTATGTCAAGGGCTACACGATGTCGGTCAACGGCATCGCAAACGGGCTGCGGATGGAAGACGTGTGGTTGGATAAGTAATGCGCAAGCAGCAAAGGGAGCAAACAGCCTGATGATACGAAATCTGTGCATCGCCGCGTTCGCCGGCGCTGTGATTGCGGCTCTGGCGGGCACCGGTCCGGCCCTCGCGCAGAAACCGGGCGGCATTCTCAAGATCTATTTCTTCGATAGCCCGGCCAGCATGTCGATCCACGAGGAAGCGACCTTTGCGGCCCAAGGGCCGATGATGGGCGTCTTCAACAATCTTATCATGTATAAGCAGGACGTGCCGCTGGCCAGCATGGAATCGATCGTCCCGGACCTGGCCAGCGAATGGTCGTGGGACGAGGACAAGACCGGGCTGACCTTCAAGTTGCGCCAGGGCGTCAAATGGCATGACGGGAAGCCCTTTACCGCCAAAGACGTCAAATGCACCTGGGACATGCTGCAAGGCAAGTCGGGCGACAAGCTTCGCCTCAACCCGCGCAAGGCCTGGTACCTCAACCTGGAGGAGGTCGTCACCAAAGGCGACTTGGAGGTGACGTTCCGGCTGAAGCGGCCGCAGCCGGCCTTTATCGCCCTGCTCGCTTCGGGGTTCTCGCCGGTCTATCCGTGCCATGTTCCGGCGCGCGACATGCGCCAGCATCCGATCGGCACCGGCCCCTTCAAATTCGTCGAGTTCAAGCCTAACGAACACATCAAGGTGGCGCGCAACCCGGATTACTGGAAGAAGGATCGGCCCCACCTCGACGGCATCGACTGGGAGATCATCAAAAACGTGTCGACCGGCCAGCTGGCCTTTGTCTCCGGCAAGTACGACATGACCTCGCCGTTCTTCTTTCAGGTCCCGGTGCTCGCCGATACGCAAAACCAGGCGCCAAAGGCGATCTGCCAGCTGGCGCCGACCAACGTGTCGCGCAGCGTCATTATCAGCCGCGAGACGACGCCCTTCGGCAACCCCGATGTGCGGCGGGCGATCGCGCTGACGCTCGATCGCCAGGCCTTCATCGAAACGCTGACCCAGGGCAAGGGCACCATGGGCGGTGCGTTGCTGGCGCCGCCGGAGGGCGTATGGGGCATGCCGCCCGAAATGGTAAGGAGCCTGCCGGGGTACGACCCCGATGTCGCGGCAAACCGCGCCGAAGCGCGCAAGCTGATGGAAAAGCAAGGCTACGGGCCGAACAAGCGGCTGCAGACCAAGGTGACGACGCGCAACATTCCGCCCTATCGCGACCCGGCGATAATCCTGATCGACCAGCTGAAGGAGATCTACATCGACGGCGAACTCGAACTGCTCGACACCACGCAGTGGTATCCGCGGATCACCCGCAAGGAGTTCACGATCGGTCTCAACCTGGTCACCAACGGCATCGACGACCCGGACCAGAGCTTCTACGAATTTTACACGTGCAAAGCCGAGGCGAATTACGACGGCTATTGCAGTGCCGAGTTCGACAAGATGGTCGACCGGCAGTCGATGGAGTTCGATCAAAAGAAGCGCAAGCAGCTGGTCTGGGAGATCGAGAAAAAGCTGGCCGACGACGTCGCCCGGCCGATCCTCTATCACAGCCGCTCCGGCACCTGCTGGCAGCCGTACGTGAAAGGCTATACGATGACGCTCAACAGCATCTACAACGGGATGCGGATGGAAGACGCCTGGCTCGACAAATAATCCGCAAGCAACAATGGGAGCAAACAGCCCGATGAAACGAAATGTGTGCGTCGCCGCGGCCGTTGGGGCGTTGATGATGGCCCTCGCGGGCGCCGGCCCGGCGCTTGCCCAGAAATCCGGCGGAGTCTTGAAGATCCAGCACTGGGACAGTCCGGCCAGCATGTCGATCCATGAGGAGGCGACCTATTCGACCGTCGTGCCGATCATGGGTGTCATGAGCAACCTCGTCCTCTACAAGCAGGACGTGCCGCAGAACAGCATGCAGACGATCGTGCCGGATCTCGCCACCAGCTGGTCGTGGAGCGAGGACGGCACCGAACTGACGTTTAAGTTGCGCGCGGGTGTCAAATGGCATGACGGGAAGCCGTTTACCGCCAAGGACGTGCAATGCACCTGGGATCTGCTGCAGGGCAAGACGGAAGCCAAATTGCGCGGCAACCCTCGCAAGGCGTGGTACCGCAACCTCGACAAGGTGACCACCAACGGCGACCATGAGGCGAGCTTTCACCTAAAGCGGCCGCAACCGGCGTTCATCGCATTGCTCGCTTCCGGCTACTCGCCGGTCTATCCCTGCCACGTACCCCCGGCCCAGATGCGCCAGCATCCGGTCGGCACCGGCCCGTTCAAATTCGTCGAATACAAGGCGAACGAGCACATCAAGGTCGTGCGCAACCCGGATTACTGGAAGCCCGGGCGCCCCTATCTCGACGCGATCGACTACATCATCGTCAAGAACGTCTCGACGGCGATCCTGGGGTTCGTCGCCGGACAGTTCGATGTGACCTGGCCATTCAGTGTCACCGTGCCGCTGATGCAGGACGTCAAGAGCCAGGCGGCGCACGCGGTCTGCGAACTGCGCACCAATAACGGCACCAGCAATCTGCTGCTCAACCGCGACGCCCCGCCGTTCGACAACCCCGAGCTGCGCAAGGCGCTGGCGCTGACGCTCGACCGCAAGGCATTCATCGACATCCTCAGTGGAGGGCAGGGCAAGATTGGTGCGGCGATGCTTCCGCCGCCCGAAGGCCAGTGGGGCATGCCGCAGGAGATGCTGCAAACCATCCCCGGATATGACCCCGATATCGCCAAGAACCGCGCCGAAGCCCGCAAGATTATGGAGAAGCTCGGCTACGGGCCCAACAAGAAGCTGGAGGTCACGGTTTCGACCCGCAACGTCGCCTCCTTCCGCAACCCGGCGGTAATCCTCATCGACCAGCTGAAGGAGATTTACGTTGACGCCGTGCTCGAGACGATCGAGAGCGCCAACTGGCACGTTAAGGTGACGCGCAAGGACTACAAGATCGCCATGAACGGGACCGGCAACGGGGTCGACGACCCTGACCAGAATTTCTTCGAGAACTACGCCTGCGGCTCGGACCGCAATTACAGCGGCTACTGCAATCCCGAGCTCGACAAGAAGTTCGAAGAGCAATCGATGATCACCGACCAGGAGAAGCGTAAGAAGCTGGTGTGGGAGATCGACCGGAAATTGCAAGAGGACGGCGCCCGGCCGATCATCCAGCACAATATCGGAGCGACCTGCATGCAGCCGCAGGTGAAGGGGTTGGCGATGATGGTCAACAGCATCTACAACGGCTGGCGCATGGAAGATGTGTGGCTGGATAAGTAAAGGGCGGCTGGGTCTTTCGGGACCTATCCGGGATCGCAAGGAGAACAATGCAGGCCGCTCGTTAGACGCAAACGGGGAGGAGACAGCACATGAACCGTGGGCTGCGAGGCTTCGCGACAGCGGCAGCGCTGCTGGCAATCGCGCTTACCGGAGGCACCGCGTCGGCTCAGAAACCCGGCAGCATCCTGAAGCTTTCCAGCCCCGGCAGCCCGGCGAACATGTCGATGCTCGAGGCGCCGACGATCCAAGCCCAGATGCCGATGATGGGGGTGTTCAACAACCTTATCATGTTCGACCAGCACGTGGCCCAGGTCAGCCTCCAATCGATCGTCCCCGATCTGGCGACCGAGTGGTCGTGGAACGAAGACGGGACGGCGCTGACCTTCAAGCTGCGCCACGGCGTCAAATGGCACGACGGCAAGCCGTTCGCCGCCAGGGACGTCGAATGCACCTGGGACCTGCTGCTGGACAAGGTCCCCGACAAGCTCCGGCTCAATCCGCGCAAAACCGGTTACGACAACCTCGCGACGGTGACCACAAACGGCGATTACGAGGTCACCTTTCAGCTGAAGCGGCCGCAGCCGGCGTTTCCGATGCTGCTCGCCGGCGGGTTCTCGGTGATCTACCCGTGCCATGTATCGGCGTCGCAGATGCGCCAGCATCCGATCGGCACCGGCCCGTTCAAATTCGTCGAGTTCAAGCCCAACGAAAACATCAAGGTGACGCGCAACCCAGACTATTGGAAGAAGGACCGGCCGTATCTCGACGGCATCGAATATACGATCATTCGCGACCCATCGACCGCGGCCTTGGCGTTCGAGTCTGGCAAGTTCGACATGACCTTTCCCTACGACTTGACGGTGCCGCAGTTCAACGACATGCGCGGACAGATGCCGCAAGCGATCTGCGAATTGACGCCGGTAGGCGGCGTCAACGGGCACCTACTGATCAACCGCGACAAGCCGCCGTTCAACAACCCGGACCTGCGCCGGGCAATGGCGCTCAGCATCGATCGCAAGGCCTTTGTCGACATCCTCACTCAAGGGCAAGGCGATATCGGCGGCATCTTGCAGCCGCCGCCGGCGGGATTGTGGGGTATGCCGCCGGACCAGATCGCGAAATTGCCGGGCTATGACCCGGACGTGCAAAAAAGCCGCCAGGAGGCCCGCCAGTTGATGCAGAAGGCCGGCTATGGCGCCGACAATAGGCTCAGGATCAAGGTGACGACGCGCGACTGGTCGATTTACCGCGACCCGGCAGTGCTGCTGATCGACCAATTGAAGCAAATCTACATCGACGGCGAACTCGAACTGATCGACACGCCGCAGTATTTCCCCAAAATCACGCGCAAGGATTTTGCCGTCGCCCTTAACCTGCAGACCAGCGGACCCGACCCCGACCCGATCGTGCAACTGTTTTACGGCTGCGTTTCAAACCTGAACTGGGACGGTTACTGCAACCCCGAGATGGACAAACTGATCGAGCAGCAATCGCGCGAGGCCGACGTGGAGCGGCGCAAACGGCTGCTATGGACGATTGAGCGCAGGCTGGCAGAAGACAACATCAGGCCGATCATCTTCTACAGGCGGGGTGGCACTTGCCAGCAGCCCTACATCAAGGGGCTGACGATCATGGTCAACAGCATCTTCACCGGCTGGCGCATGGAGGACGTCTGGCTCGACAAGTAACGTGATGTCATTGCGCGGAGCGGGGCGACGCAGCGACCTCGTTCGCATGGCACCCCGGCCCATGAGATTGCCTCGCTGCGCTCGCAATGACGGTAGCTGTTGCCGGCCGGCGGCGCCCGAGCGGGTTGCGGCAGGGCGGGCGGGGGCATAGGTTAGCGTGTGCGCTATCTGAGTACCCGCGACGGCCGGGCGACCCCGGCCACCTGTGCCTTCGAGGATGTGCTGCTCGCCGGCCTCGCCGAGGATGGCGGGCTCTATGTCCCCGAAGCGCTGCCGGCGCTCGATGCGGCGGCGTTGCGCGACCTGGCCGGGCTCCCGTATGCCGAACTGGCCGCGCGGGTCATGGCGCTGTTCGCCGGCGACGCCTTCGATAGCGCCGAATTGCGCCGGCTGACCGCGGCCGCCTACGGCAATTTCGGCCATGCCGCCGTCGCGCCGCTCATACAGCTCGACGAGCGCCTTTGGCTCTTGGAGCTGTTCCACGGTCCGACCCTTGCCTTCAAGGATCTGGCGCTGCAGCTGATCGGGCGCTTGTTCGATGCGGTGCTGGCGCGGCGCGGCGAGCATGTGACGATCGTCGGCGCGACCTCGGGCGATACCGGTTCGGCCGCGCTCGCCGCCTGCCGCGACTGCAGCGCGCTCGACATCTTCATGCTTTACCCGGAGGGCCGCATCTCCGAGGTGCAGCGCCGCCAGATGACGACGGTCGATGCAGCAAACGCCTATGCGCTGGCGATCGAGGGCAATTTCGACGATTGCCAGGACATCGTCAAAGCGCTGTTCACCGATCGGGGCTTGCGGCGCGACCTCCATCTCTCCGCGGTCAATTCGATCAATTTCGCGCGGATCGCGGCGCAGATCGTCTATTATCTCGCCGCCGGGCTGGCGCTCGGCTCGGGGTTTGGCTCGGGGTTTGGCCCCTCTGGGCGGCCGGTGTCGTTCAGCGTGCCGACCGGCAATTTCGGCAATGTCTATGCCGCGCACCTCGCCCGCGCGCTCGGCCTGCCGATCGAGCGGCTGGTCATCGGGACCAATGCGAACGACATCGTCGCGCGTTATCTGAGCAGCGGCGCGATGACGATCGCGCCGGTCACCCCCAGCCTCAGCCCGAGCATGGACATCCAGGTGGCCAGCAATTTCGAGCGTCTCTTGTTCGAATTGAAGGACCACAACGGCGCCGCGGTCGCTGCCGCGGTGCAGATTTTTCGCCAGACCGGCGCCCTGCCCGCGGATGAGCAATCCTGGCGGCGTGCGCGCGGCCTGTTCTCGGCGTATCGCGTCGACGATAGGGCGACCCTCGACAGCATTGCCGATACCTACCGCCGCTCGGGCCGGCTGATCGACCCGCATACCGCGGTCGCGGTGGCGGCCGCCCGGGCGGAAATCGCCGAGAGCGGCGGCGCGACCCCGATGGTCGCGCTGGCCACCGCTCACCCGGCGAAGTTTCCCGATGCGGTGGAGCGCGCCACCGGCATCCGCCCTGCCATCCCGCCCGCGCTCGCCGAGATCTTGGAAAAGCGCGAGCGGATCACCACCCTGCCCAACGATGTCGGCGCGGTCGCGCGCTTCGTGCGCGCCCATGCTCGGCGGGCGCGACCCAATTTGGGGGCGGCATGACCACACAGCTTGCGACGCTCGCGAACGGCCTGCGGATCGTCACCGACCGGATCGATACAGTGGATACCGCCTCGCTCGGCCTCTGGGTCGATGTCGGCACCAGGCACGAGGCACCGGCGGTCAACGGCGCGGCGCATTTCCTCGAGCACATGGCGTTCAAGGGCACCGAGCGGCGCAGCGCCCGCGCCATCGCCGAGGAGATCGAGGCGGTCGGCGGCCACCTCAACGCCTATACCTCGCGCGAAAGCACGGCCTATTACGCCAAGGTGCTGAAGGAGGATGTGCCGCTCGCGCTCGACATCCTCGCCGACATCCTGTTGCATTCGAGCTTTGACCCGACCGAGTTCGAGCGCGAGCGCACGGTCATCCTGCAGGAGATCGGCCAGGCGAACGACACGCCCGACGACATCATCTTCGATCATTTCCAGGAGCGCGCCTTTCCCGATCAGGCGATGGGCCGTCCGGTGCTGGGCAGCCCCGAGATCATCCGCCAGCTGTCGCGCGAGTCGGTCATGGCCTATCTGCGCGACCATTACGGCGCGGCGCGCATGGTGCTGTCGGCGTCCGGCAATCTCGACCACGACCGGTTCGTCGATCTCGCCGACCGGCTGCTGTCGGCGATGCCGCCGATTGGCGGCAATGGGCGGGCGCTCGCCACCGAGCCGGCGCGCTACATCGGCGGCGAACATCGCCAGGGCCGCGATCTCGAACAGTTGCACCTCGTGCTCGGCTTTCCCGGCCTGACGCTCGGCGACCCGGACTACTACGCCGCCGCGGTGCTGTCGACCGCCTTTGGCGGCGGCATGTCGTCCCGGCTGTTCCAGGAGGTGCGCGAGAAACGCGGTCTTGCCTACACGATCCATTCCTTTGCCCACAGCTTTCGCGACGGCGGGCTGTTCGGCATCTATGCCGGGACCGGCGAAACGGACGCGGCCGAGCTGATGCCGGTGCTGTGCGAGGAGACGATGCGGCTCGCCGATGGCTTGACCGCCGTCGAGCTCGCCCGCGCCAAGGCGCAGATGAAGGCGGGGCTCTTGATGTCCCTGGAAAGCACCGGGGCGCGCTGCGAGCAGATGGCGCAGCACATGCTGATCCACGGCACCCCGTTCGATCCGGCAGAGATGGTGCATCATCTCGATGCGGTCGATGACGCCGCGATCGGCCGCGTCGCCGCCGGGTGGCGCGCCGCGCAGCCGACCCTGGCCGCGCTCGGCCCGGTCGCCCAGCTCGAAGATTTCGAACGGCTGCGCGCCCGGCTCGCGGCGTGAGGGCGGCGGACACGCGATGGCCCCGCAACGCAAGACCTTTCCCCGCCTCTTTCTCACCCGGGCGGAGCCGTTTCGCCTGGTCGGCGAGCGGGTATTTCTGCGCCCGCCGGAGCGCGGCGATTACGAGGAATGGGCGAGCCTGCGCGCCCGCTCGCGCGACTTCCTGACGCCGTGGGAGCCGAGCTGGCCGCCCGATGCGCTGAGCCGCGCCAACTTCCGCGCGCGGATTTCCCGCTATGCCGAGGATTGGCGCACCGACCAGGGCTATAATTTCTTCATTTTCCGCGACGACGAGGCGCTGGCCGGCGGCATCGGCCTGACCAATTTGCGCCGCGGCGTCGCCGAGACCGGGAGCCTCGGCTACTGGATCGGCGAGCCGTTTGCGCGGCAGCGTCATATGAGTGCGGCCTTGCCGCTGGCCCTCGACTTCGCCTTCGACCGGCTGCGCCTGCACCGGGTCGAGGCCGCCTGTCTGCCGACCAACGTGCCGAGCCGCGCGCTGTTGTTGCGCACCGGGTTTCAGCAGGAGGGCTACGCCCGCAACTATCTGATGATCGACGGCAAGCGGCAGGACCATCTGTTGTTCGCCATCCTGCGCGAGGATTGGCGCCGATAGGTCGCGCCGGCCGGCGCTCCGCGATCTCGTAGGGTGGGTTGACCCCGGCGGAAGCCGGGGGAAACCGACCATGTTTCGTGCGTCCCTATGGTGGGTCACGCTTCGCTCACCCACCCTACACGATGGCT
>CAYMRQ010000150.1:0-11804 GCA_964392845.1 uncultured Rhizobium sp. | reverse complement strand
ATTGCTTCTACGAGGGCGAGAACATGCTCGTCATCCATCCCGACGAGTGCATCGATTGCGGGGTATGCGAGCCGGAATGCCCGGTCGAAGCGATCATTCCCGACAGCGAGACGGTGGCGGAGCGGTGGCTTGAGCTCAATCGCGAATACGCTTCAGCCTGGCCGAACATCACCCGCAAGAAGCCCCCTCCCGAGGACGCCGACGAATGGAGAGGGGTTGAGGGCAAGTACGAGAAATTCTTCAGCCCCAATCCCGGCGCCCGCTAGGCGCGCTCGCTCCATTGCATAATTGGGCGCGCCCGCTTTGTCGGGCGGGCATGGCTGTTGTGCTGGCTCAGCCGGGCAAATTGTGGTATATACTTACTTGGCACTAACGACGCCTCCCCCTTGGTTCCGCGCTCTTCGTTGAGGTGGTGAACGGTGGCCTTGCGGTCGGCGGCCGTGGAATGCGTCGTATCAGGGCCAGTCGGGTCGGTTGCGCGAGAGGCGAATATGACGGCCGAGAGGGTACCATTCGCCACTGGCGACCTTGTGGTCTATCCGACCCATGGCGTCGGCAAGATCACCGCGATCGAGACGCAGGAAATCGCCGGCGACACGCTGAGCGTGTTCGTCGTCAATTTCGACAAGGATCGCATGACGTTGCGGGTGCCGTTGGGGAAGGCAAAGGTCTCGGGACTGCGCAAGCTGTCGAGCCACAAGGAGATGGATGCCGCGCTCGGCAAGTTGCGTGGTCGCTCGCGGGCAAAACGCACGATGTGGAGCCGGCGGGCGCAGGAGTATCAGGCCAAGATCGCGTCGGGGAATCCGGGCTCGATCGCCGAAGTGGTGCGCGACCTGTTCCGCAATACCGGCCAGCCCGAGCAGTCCTATAGCGAACGGCAGATCTACCAGGCGGCGCTCGATCGGTTTGTGCGCGAGTACGCTGCGGTCGAGCGGATCGACGAGATGACCGCGACCCAGCGTGTCGAGCAGATGCTGTCGGCCTGAACGGCGGCTCGGGCGACTAAATCCGCGCCGGAGCGCGGCGAGTGCAGGGCCGCGCCGCAAACGGGAAATTCGCCCGATTGCGCAGGGCGCGGCGGGTCTGGGCGGTGGCCTCCATCCATGGCGAGGCGGAGCGCCTCGGCCGGTTGCATGACCGGATCGCCGAGCGGTTCGGCGACAGCGACCGGATCGTCTATCTCGGGAATTATCTGGGCCGCGGCAGTGCGGTCGCAGCGACGATCGAGGAGTTGCTCGACTTCCGCTGCCGCGTCCTTGCGCGGCCGCGCGGGTTTGCCTGCGATGCCGTGTTCCTGCGCGGCGCGCAGGAAGAGATGTGGCAAAAGCTGTTGCAGTTGCAATTCGCGCCCAATCCCGGCGACGTGCTCGCCTGGATGGTGCGCGAGGGTGTCGAAGCGACGATCCGCGCTTATGGCGGAGAGCTGCGGCACGGTTTCGCGGCAAGCCGCGACGGACCGCGCACGATCACCCGATGGACAAGCGCATTGCGCGAGGCAATGAACGCGGTGCCCGGCCATCGGATGCTGCTCGCCAATCTGCACCATGCTGCGTTGAGCGAGGACGAGCGGCTGCTGTTCGTCCATGCCGGGGTTGCTGCCTCGCGCCCGCTCGCCGGGCAGGGAGACGCCTTCTGGTGGGGGGAGCGAGACATTCTCGATCTCACCGCGCCGTTCGATGGCTTTGGCCGGGTGATCCGCGGCTTCGACCGGCAAATGCGCGGTCTTGTCGAGGGTGAATTCGCGGTCTCGCTCGATGCCGGCGCCGGCCGTGGCGGGCCGTTGCTCGCCGCCGCCTTCGCCCCCGATGGCGCGGTGCTGGAGCTGCTGGAGGCCTGAGCAGGTCGCCTCGACCAGGTCGCCGCGCTGAGCTGAGCCGGCGCGGTGCCAACCTGCGGTTGGGTCCGATTGCTGAATCTGCAAGGAATCAGCAGCGAAAATTCGCCTGGAGGTAGCGAACACCGCCCTTAAGACTTTGGAATCGCTAGCTTTGGGCGGCCTCTCCCGCGAACCCCAGCAGCAAATTCTGCAGCGAGTCTGCAGCGGAATTCCTGTTGCAATCTACAGCAGATGCCGATCCGACAAATCCACAGCAGCAGATTGCCCATCCCGCGCCGCTCCCTTCCTCCGATCCGGATTGTGCGCGAAGAATACCATGCGAATGTGGCTAAATTAGCGGCGGTGCAAGCTTCATATCGCCGTATAGCCGCCGTCGACCAGAAGGTCGCTGCCGGTGACGAAGCTGGCGGTGTCGCTGGCGAGGAAGGCGCTCTTCCGCTCTGCGGCAATTACCCGGCGCGCGTCACCGCGACTAAGCCCTTTTCACCGCCGGCGAAGCTTTTCGGGATGCACCTCACCCTGGCGTGAGGTGGAAATTCCCAGAGTTCTTCCTGCGGATCGTACCCTTCCGGTTCGGCAAGCTCGAAAGTCCCGTCCGGCAACGGTGTTGCCCGCACCGGACGCCAGACATCCGTACCTTCATCCAACAGCCTGACGTATACGACCGTATCAGTATTTGTAGTCTGATGCGCCGACATGCAAAACTTCTCCGGTTTGATCGTCCACCACAACCGACTGGCCGGTCCGTGGGCTCACATATCTTGTCGCCGTATTTCCAGGATTAACATAATTCGCTGCGGGATAGCGTCTGCCGGTCGCAATCGCCTCACCGATCTGCTCGAGAGTCCAACCGCGCTGCGCCAGTTGACTCTGCCATTTTTCAGCGGATTTGTGCGACCCAAGTTTTGGGGTTTCCATTTTTGTCGCCGCTCAGCTGACGGATGCGTCTTCGGTGGGCGCGCGGCCGGGCGGACGTGGCCGGTCAGATCGCCGTATAGCCGCCGTCGACCAGGAGATCGCTGCCGGTGACAAAGCTCGCGGCGTCGCCGGCGAGAAATACCGCGGCGCCGGCTATTTCATCGGGCCGGCCGAGCCGGTCCAGCAGGTGCTTCGCCCCGAGCCGCTCCTTGGCGGCGCTGAACGAGCCGTAGCGGTTGAGTGTCCGCTGGGTTTCGACGGCGCCCGGCGACAGCGTGTTGACCCGGATGTTTTGCGCGGCATGGTCGATCGCCATGACCTTGGCGAGCTGGATCAGCCCGCCTTTTGTCGTGCAATAAGCCGCGCGTCCGGCGCTCCCGACACGGCCCAGCTGCGAGGCGATAAAGATGATCGATCCGCCGCCGCCGGCGATCATCAACGGCAGCACCGCGCGGCTAAGCAGAAACGCGCCGGTCAGGTTGATGTCGAGCACCCTTTGCCAATCGGCGAGGCTCGTTTCGATGACCGTGCCGCTCGGATCGTGCGGCGCCGCTCCGCTGACCAGGATGTCGAGCCGGCCAAAGGCTTGATGGGCCGCCTCGGCAGCGGCGCGCGTTTGGCTTTCGCTGGCGACGTCGCAGGCTTGCGACAGCGAGCGGCCGCCGGCTTCGGTGACGAGCCGCGCGGTTTCCGCCGACGCAGCGGGGTCGATGTCTATGCAGGCGACGGAAGCGCCGGCTTTGGCAAAGGCAACCGCGATGGCCCGGCAAATGCCGCCGCCGGCGCCGCCGATCAGGGCCGCCTTTCCAGCAAGGCTCATGGCGGATCCTTTCGATGCGGATCGCGGTGCTGCGACATCATCGCTCACCGATGATAAACCGGGTCACGTTGCGGAAGCGGCGCGGGCCATCGCCCTGCGGCCACATCCGCGCACGCACCGCGCTTTTGGCCTCCTCCTGCCGCTCGGCGGACAGCTGCGCCGCCGTCACCCCGGCCAGCGTTTCCCACGCCGACCCAAAATCATCGAAAGTGAATTCGGTCGTCTCGGTCTCGACCCGCGCGCGAATTCCGGCGTCCGCCAACTGCCGCAGAAACTCGCTCGGATCGGCGAGCGCGCCCGGACCGACGCCGGACACCGGCGGCGCGGGTGCGAAGCTGCCGGCAGTCGATTGCATCAGCACGATGTCGGCCTCCTCGGGTCCGGCCCAGACGGCGGCGATGAACCGCCCGCCCGGCCGCAGCACGCGCGCGATCTCGCGGACGGCCATCGGGCGGTCGATCACGTACATCATGCTGAGCGAGGCCAATACGATGTCCGAGCCACCGAGCGCGGCCGGGATCTCCTCGGCGCGACCCTTGCGGAAGGTGAGGTTGCCCAGACCCGCCGAGGCCGCGCGACGCCGCGCCACGGCCAGCATCTCCGCACTGATGTCCACGCCGGTGACATGCCCGCCGGGAGCAACCGCCGCCGCCGCGCGCAGCGCCACCGAGCCCGTCCCCGTCCCCAGGTCGAGCACAAGCTCGCCGGGGTGCAACGCGGCGCGGCTGAGGACCCCCTCGACGACGCCGGTAAAGCGAGTGTCGATCGCGCTGGCATATTGCTCCGATATGCGATCCCAAACACCGATCTGCCAGGTCAATCCTGCCCGTTGCTGGTCGGTGCCGGCCATCACGCCCCCGTTCGGCTGCGATTCACAGCATCACCGTACCGCCATCGACCGCGATGGTCTGTCCGGTGACAAACCCGCTGGCATCGGAAACCAGCCACATCACCGTGCCCACGAGGTCGGCGGGCATCAGGTTGCGCTGGATCGTCTGGCTGGATTTGATCGCGTCCAGCGCGCGGTCGAGCTTGCTGCCGAAAAACTCAGCCGTGCCCTCGGTAATGACGGCGCTTGGCGCCAGCGCGTTGACCCGGATGCGGTCACGGCCGAGCTCGCGCGCGAGGCCTCGGGTAAGGCCGATGACCGCGGCTTTAGAGGTCGTGTAATGCAGCCCGTAAGGCATGCCGTAGGTCGCGGCGAGCGAGGCGATGTTGACGATGCTGCCGCCGCCCGACTCTTGTACGATCCTCTGGCGCATCGCCGGTACCGCCGCCTTGCAGCAGTTCCAGATCCCTTTGACATTGACCGCCATCGCCGCGTCCCACTCCGCTTCGTCGATCGCATCGAAACGGCCGCCGTGGAGCGCACCGTAGAGCGCCGCGTTGTTGATCAGCGCGTCGACCCGCCCGAACGCCTCTACCCCCGCCTCGACCATCGCGCGGGCGGAGCCGGCATCGGTGACGTCTAGCCGGACGGCGATGCCGCTGCCGTTTGCCGCAGCGACCAGCTCGAGTGTCGCCGCGCAATCGTTGATGTCGGCGGCGATCACCCGGGCGCCGGCTTCAGCGAGGCTGCGAGCGAATTCCTGGCCGAGACCGCGGGCTGCTCCGGTGATCGCGACGACCTTGTCCCGAACGTCCATGACCACCCCCTGATACCAGCGCTGAGCTGGCCCGTCCGGGAACAACTGCACCGTTTGGACCGCGGGCCTCCGGCCTCTCGCGCAAGCTTTGCTTGCGCGAGAGGCAAGCGGAGCTGCGCTTCGCCGAGAAACCGCATGCGGCCGGGACGGCCGCGTTCCCAAGACCGGCGTGTACCAGAGGCGCTTCGATCGTTTCCCGATGATTCCCTAGAGGATCTGATCGGTGCGCGGATCGATCAGGTGCATGTGATTGAGGTCGGCGACGAGCGGCATGGTCTCGCCGGCTTTGCCGGCCGCATTCGGGTTGACGCGGCCGCACACCTCGACCCCGTCGACCAGGAAATAGACCATCGTTTCCATGCCCATCGGCTCGACGACATCGAGCTCCACCTCGAACCCGGCGTAGCCCGGCGGCAGATCGCCCCGCTTCTCGACGATGTCCTCGGGACGCAGGCCGAAAATCAGCTCGCGACCGCTATGCTGGCGGTAGCGCGCCAGGCGCTCTTGCGGAACCGGAAAATTCAGCTTATCAGCGAGCTTGACCGACACGCCACCATTGTTCTCGACGAGCTGGCAGGGCAGGAAATTCATCGCCGGCGAGCCGATGAACCCGGCGACGAAGCGGGTCAGCGGACGATGGTAGACCTCGTGCGGGGTGCCGATCTGCTCGATCCGCCCGAAATTCATCACGACAACGCGGTCGGCCAGCGTCATCGCCTCGATCTGGTCGTGGGTGACGTACACCGTTGTCGTCGTCACCTTCTGATGGACCTTTTTGATCTCGGTACGCATCTGGACGCGCAATTTGGCGTCAAGATTCGACAGCGGCTCGTCGAACAGAAACACCTTGGGATTGCGCACGATGGCCCGGCCCATCGCCACCCGCTGCCGCTGGCCGCCCGAAAGCTGCTTCGGATGGCGCGCGAGAAGATCGGTGATGTCGAGGATGTGCGCGGCGTTTTCGACGCGCGCCTTGATCTCGGCCTTCGGGAACTTCCGCAGGCGCAGGCCAAAGGACATGTTCTCGTAGACCGTCATGTGCGGGTAGAGCGCGTAGTTCTGGAACACCATCGCGATGTCGCGGTCCTTGGGTGGCACGTCATTGACCAGCTGATCGCCGATATAGATCTCGCCCGAGGTCAACTCCTCGAGCCCGGCGATCATCCGCAGGGTCGTGCTCTTGCCGCAGCCGGACGGGCCGACCAGCACGATGAACTCGCGGTCGGCGATGTCGAGGTCGATCCCCTGCACTGCCGGGGTCTTGTCGAAGGTCTTGACGATATTACGCAGGGCGACTTGCGCCATGGTTTCTTACCCCTTGGTCGCGCCGGCGGTCAGACCGGCAATGTGGTATCCGCTCTCTCGCGCCGGCCGCTTGCCTCACTGCCTGCGGCGTTTGGTCGATTTTAGCCCCGGTTCGGGAAGCGTTGCGCCCACTCTACCTCAGCCATGCGAAAATGCCTCACCCATTTTGGGATGCCTATCTAGCGCTCGGTGAGTTTCATCTCGATCCGGCGGTTGCGGCGATAGGCTTCCTCGCCGCCGCCGGGGTCGAGCGGCTGGTTGTCGGCGAAACCGGCAGCGGCGAGCCGGTTGGGCGCTACGCCTTGGCTGACTGCGTAGCGCACCACCGATATCGCCCGCGCCGCGGATAGCTCCCAGTTCGAGGGGAACTGCGCGGTATTGATCGGCCGCCGGTCGGTGTGGCCGTCGATACGCAGGACCCAGTTGATGTCCTGCGGGATCTTGCCGGAAATGTCCTGCAATGCGGCGATCACCGGGTCGAGCTGCTCTTTCGCGGTCTCGCCAAGCTCGGCGCTGCCGGGCGCGAACAGCACCTCGGATTGAAACACAAAGCGGTCGCCGACGATGCGGATGTCGGGGCGATTGCCGATAATCTCGCGCAGCCGGCCAAAAAACTCCGAGCGGTAGCGGGCCAGCTCCTGCACCTTGGCGGCGAGCGCCAGATTGAGCCGGCGTCCGAGATCCACGATCTGCGTCTGCTGGTCCTTGACCTTGGCCTCGGACAGGTCGAGCGCCGCCGCGATCTGGGCGAGCTGCTCGCGCAGTGCGGCAATCGAGGCACTCAGCTGCTCGACCTGTGGGCGTGCCGCCGCGCTCGTCTGCTGTTCGGTAGCAAGCGCCTTCTCGGCCTGCTCGGCTCGCCCACCGAGCTGCGTCGCCAGGGTGTCGCGCTCGGCCAGCGCCTCCTTGAGCCGGTTGGCAAGGCTGGCGGCGCTGGCGCGCAAATCCACGTTGGCGGTCCGCTCGAGCGCCAGCAGGTCGCTCAGCTCGCTGACCTGCTGCTGCAGCTCCTTCAGCGCCTTGTCGCGCCCGGACAGAGCATCCGCCAGGAAGAACTGGCCGGCGGTGAACACCAAAAGAATAAAGATGATCACCATCAACAGCTGCGCCAGAGCGTCGACGAAGCCTGGCCAGATGTCGATGCTGGGGCGCCGCGAGCGGCGGCTGGCTAAGGGCATGATCGTACCGACTTACCGTCACCCCCGCGGATCCCCGGAACGGCCCGCAAGGGCCGGCTGTCCGGGGAGGGGTCCAGGGGCAACTGCTCGAAGCCGGCCCCCCTGGGTACCCGCATTCGCGGGAATGACACGGACGTCGTTGACGAACTCGCCATAATCAATCGATCAACGGCCGCTCTCGTCGGCGAGGGCGGCGATGGTGCGGGCGAGCAGCCGGATCTCGCCGCGCAACTCCTTGACGCTCTGCGCCCGGCCCTCGGCGACATCTTCGGTCAGCCGGGCCATATAGGCCTCGATGTTGCGCAGATGGGTGCGCAGGACGTCGTCCTGGCCGAGCGAGTTTTCGGCGATCGTGGCCAGCCGAGTGAGCGACGGCTTCAGCTCCATCTGGTTCTCGGCCAGCCGCACCATCAGCAATTGCCCGGCTTTCATGTGCTCGCCGACAAGGCCGAGCTGCCCGGTGAGGCCGGTGAGGGTGGTGTTCGCGGTGATCCGGCCCTCTTCGCTGCGGGTCAGGATGCGCTGGAGGTTTTCGAGGCTGTCCGCGGTCTGCTCCAAGAGCGCGTATAGATAGGCCGGCATCGTTCCGTCGCTGCCATCGCCGAATGGACCCGAGGACAGCCTTGTGTAGGTCGACAGCCACTCCTCGAGATCGTTGTAGAAGCGGTTTTGCGCCTGCCCGGCCTGCAGATCGAGAAAGCCGAGAACCAGGCTGCCGGCGAGACCGAACAGCGACGAGCTGAACGCTGTGGACATGCCGTGCAGCGGCGATTCCAGCCCGGTTTTCAGATCGGCGAAGGCGCGGGCAATGTCGCTTGCCCCGACATTGAGCGCGCCAATGACACCGCCGACCGAGCGCACCGTTTCCAAGAGCCCGTAAAATGTCCCGAGCAGGCCGAGAAACACCAAGACGCCGATCAGATAGCGCGACGTCTCGCGCGTTTCGTCGAGCCGCGAGGCGATGCCGTCAAGCAGGGTTCGCAGTGATGTCGCCGACAGGCTGACCCGGCCGCTTTGCCGTCGCCCGAGCATGCCCGACATCGGCGCCAGCAACCGCGGCGCCGGCCCGGGCGGCGCCGTGAGATCCCGGTCCGCCAGGCGCTCGCGGAAGCTGTCGATCCAGTCACTTGCCGGGCCGAGCAGCGATACCTGGCGAAAAATGTAGATGATTCCGGCAAAGAGGATCCCGAGAATGACGCCGTTGACCGCCGGGTTGCCCATGAAGGCGGCCAGCAGCGGCCGCCCAAGCGCAACCGCGAGCCCCCCCACCAGCACTAGAAACAGCAGCATTCGCACGACGAAGCGGCGCGGGCCGGGCATGCTGCGCCGCTCGGGCTGCGCCGCCGCGGCGTCGCGCTCAGCCATGTCGATCCGCAATCGTCGAGGCGGCGCGACCCGCCCTCGGCGGGGCCGGGCTGGCGCGCGGCTGCCGGACGAGCGCAGTCTCCATCGCGAGCCCACCCCTCTATGCGCTACCCGGAACGAGCGCGCCCATCTCGCAGAGAGCCCGTCCAGGGTAGCCGATGGCGATGGAAGGGGACACCGAAATCTGCGCCGCGAACCCGCCCTCGCGCCGCCGTTACGTCGCGGGCTGGGCCGTCCGCATCGCCTCCCGGAGCAGCGCCGCGAGCGGCAGATGGAGGTGGCCGTTGGCGGCCAGCACGTCGCCGCTGGTCATCATCGTCTGGCCGCCGGCCAGGTCGCTGACAAAACCGCCGGCCTCGCGCACCAGCAAGAGCCCGGCGGCGATGTCCCAGGGCGACAGCCCGAATTCCCAGTAGCCGTCATAGCGCCCAGCGGCGACATAGGCGAGGTCGAGCGCCGCGGCGCCAAACCGGCGCACCCCGCTCGTCGCCGCCGCGACCCGGGAGAGGGTCGCGAGGTAGGTCGGCTGGTCGCCGCGGCCGCCGAACGGAATGCCGGTGGCGATCAGCGCCTCGCCGAGGTGGCGCCGCGCCGACACCCGGAGGCGGCGGTCGTTGAGATAGGCGCCGGCGCCCTTTTCGGCCCAGAACATCTCGTCCCGGGTCGGCTCGTAGACGATCCCGGCGACAACCTCGCCATCGCGTTCGAGCGCAATCGAGATCGCGAAATGGGGGATCCCGTGCAGGAAATTGGTGGTGCCATCGAGCGGGTCGACGATCCAGCGGTGATGCGGATCGGCGCCCTCGGTCGCGCCGCCTTCCTCGAACAGCAGAGCGTAGCCGGGGCGGGCGCGCAGCAGCTCGGTCCGCAACGTGCGCTCGGCGCGTAAATCGGCGGTCGAGACGAAATCGCCCGGGCCCTTGACCGAGACCTGCAGCTGCTCGACCTCGCCGAAATCGCGATTGAGGCCGCGTGCCGCCTTGAGCGCGGCGTTGGCCATGACGTTGACAATAGGCGAGCGTCCCGCCACCGCGGCGTTACTCCTGGTCAGGCGGCAGGCTTTGGGTCAATCCTTCGCCCGCTCGACGTAGCTGCCATCGGCGGTGTTGACGACGATGCGGGTGCCGGCCTCGATATGCGGCGGGATCAGCACGCGGCGCCCGTTTTCGAGCTTGCCGGGCTTGTAGGAGGACGAGGCGGTCTGGCCGCGCACGACCGGATCGGCCTCGACGACCTGCATCACCACGCTGGGCGGCATCTCCACCGACAGCAGCGTGCCTTCATAGAGCATGACCTTGCACACCATGCCGTCTTTCAAGAAATCGGCCGGATCGCCGATCAGGTCGCGCGGGACCGACACCTGCTCGTAGTTGTCGTTATCCATCAGCGTCGCCTGGTCGCCCTCCATGTAAAGGAACTGCATGTCCTTTTCATCGAGGCGCACGCGCTCGACCGTCTCCTGGGTACGAAACCGCTCGTTGAGCTTTGACCCGCCGCGCAAATCCCTGAGCTCGACCTGGGCGAAGGAGCCGCCCTTGCCGGGCTGCACCAGCTCTCGCTTGACGACGATCCAAAGCTTGTTTTGATGCTCCAGGACGTTGCCTGGTTTGAGATCGATCGCGTTAATTTTCATGGCTAATGTCTCGTACCGGGGAAATGAGGATTTGCCGGGCTTCCTACCAGCTTGCCAACACCGCGAAAAGCGGAATGCACCAGGGGTCAGGGAATAGGAGAGTCTGATGATGCCGTCATGGTGGCGACCCGACCGCCTTGCACAGCGCCGCGCCAACCTCGCTGCGCGCGGCCGCATCCTCGGTGCGGTGCGCGATTTCTTCGCCGCCGCCGAGTACCTCGAGGTCGACACCCCTTCCCTGCAGGTGAGCCCCGGGCTCGAACCGCATCTCAAGGCCTTCGCGACCGTGCTGCACGACCCGCGCGACGGTGGTGCGCGGCCGCGCTATCTCCATACCTCGCCCGAATTCGCGATGAAGAAACTGGTGGCCGGCGGGCTGCCGCGGATCTGGCAACTGGCTCATGTGTATCGCGATGGCGAACGCAGCGCGACGCATCACCCCGAGTTCGCGATGCTCGAATGGTATCGCGCGGGCGCCTGCTATCGCGACCTGATGGGGGAGTGCGAAACGCTGCTGCGCGTTGTCCAGGCCGCGTCCGGCAGCGTGGCGCTGCACTGGCGCGGCCGCAGCGCCGATGCGCGCCTGCCGTGGCAGCGCCTCACCGTCGCCGAGGCTTTCGAGCGCCACGCCGGCATCGACCTCCTGGCGACCGCCCCGGATCCCGCGCGGCCCGATGCGGCGTTGCTTGCGGCGGCAGCGGCGCGGATCGGCATCGCGCCGCATCCGGGGGACGATTGGGAGAGCCTGTTTTTTCGCATTTTTCTCGCACGCATCGAGCCCTATCTCGGGATCGCCGCGCCGACCATCCTCTATGATTACCCGCTGGCCCTCGCCGCGCTGGCGCGCCCAAAGCCCGACGACCCGCGCCTTTGCGAGCGCTTCGAGGTTTATGTGTGCGGCCTTGAACTCGCCAACGCGTTCGGCGAGTTGACCGACCCCGCCGAGCAGCGCCGCCGCTTCATCGCTGATCAGGCAAGAAAACAAACGCTCCACGGCGAAACCTACCCGATCGACGAGGATTTCCTGGCAGCGCTCGAGCACGGGCTGCCGGAGTGCGCCGGCATCGCCCTCGGCTTTGACCGCCTGGTCATGCTGGCG
>CAYMRQ010000149.1:0-11856 GCA_964392845.1 uncultured Rhizobium sp. | reverse complement strand
GGCTGGCCCCGTTAAGTCCGACAGGCTGCTAGGTCAAGCCCTACGCTCCGTGTCGGTCAGTCCCCGAGACACGTCATGCACAAGGCAACGCAGACCAAGACCGAGCGCAGGGAGATCATCGTCGTGAACAATCTTAACGCTTCATGAGAAGAGCCTACCCCTCATTCGTCATGATGATCGTGCCGCTTGCGGCGAACATGCCGCCGACGCCGTGGCAGACCGAGATCTTGGCGCCCAGCACCTGGGCCGGGGCGATCCCGCGCATCTGGCGCACGCTTTCCTGCAGCGCGTACATGCCGTACATGCCGGAATGCATGTAGGAGAGGCCGCCGCCGTTGGTGTTGAGCGGCAATTTCCCGCCGGGCGCGGTGTTGCGCTCCCAGATGAACCCGGCGGCCTCGCCCGGCTTGCAGAAGCCGAGATCTTCGAGCCCGTAGATCGGCAGGTGCGCGAAGGCGTCGTAGATCATCAGGTGGTCGACGTCCTTGTGCGCGATGCCGGATTCCTCGAAGGCTTTCGCGCCGGCGACGCGGAAGGCGCGCGAGCTGGTGAAATCCGCCATCTGGCTGACCATTGGGGTCTCGACCGACTCGCCGGTGCCCAGCAGGTAGACCGGCTGCGTCGGGAAATCCCTGGCGCGATCGGCGGTGGTGAGGATCAGGGCGCCGCCGCCATCGGTCACCAGGCAGCACTGCAGCAGCCGGAACGGATAGGCGATCATCCGCGAATCCAGCACGTCCTCGACGCTGATCGGGTCCCGGAAGGTGGCGCGCGGGTTCTTGCCGGCCCATTCGCGCTGGACGACCGCGACCATCGCCAGCTGCTCGTGGCTGACGCCGTAGGTCTTCATGTAGCGCAGAACCGGGATCGGGAAGAGCGTCGGCGGCCCCATCGGCCCATAGGGAAGCTCAAACTGGCCGGCGAGGCTCCCCGGCGACACCGCCGGCCGGCTGCGGGCGATGCCCGAGCGGCCGCTTTCGCCGTGGGTGATCAGCACGGTCTTGCACAGCCCGCTTTCGAGCGCCGCGGCGGCGTGGCGGACATGGATCATGAACGAGCAGCCGCCGACCGCGGTGCCGTCGACCCATTTGGGCGTGATGCCGAGATAATGTGCGACCGTGACCGGGGTTTCGCCGGCGGTGGCGACCCCGTCGATGTCGGAGGGCTTGAGCCCGGCATCCTTCAGCGCGTTGAGCGCGGCGTCGGCATGGAGGCCGATCTGCGACAATTCGGGGACGCGGCCCATTTCCGTCGTTTCGGCGGCGCCGACGATGGCGATCGATTTGGGTTTCATGAGCCTAACCTTTGGCCGGGCGGAACAGGGGCAGGGTGATCTCGTCGTCGATTTTCTCGAAAGCGACTTCGAGCGGCATGTCGAGGATTAGAGCCTCGGGGGTCTGCGGGCACTCGACGATGTTGCTCATCATGCGCGGGCCTTCGTCGAGCTCGACGACGGCGATCGCGTAGGGCGGGGTGAAACCCGGCACCGGCCGGTGATGGATCACATAGCTGTAGAGCCGGCCCTTGCCGCTGGCGCGAAAGATGCTGACCTCGCGCGCCGCGCAATGCGGGCAGAACGGGCGCGGCGGGAAATAGGCCTTCCGGCAGGAATTGCAGCGCTGCAGGCGCAATTCGCCTGATCGCGTCCCCTCCCAGAAATGCATGGTCTCGGGCGTCGGCGTCGGCCGGGCGCGCTGTCCGTCGGGCATGTCACGGGTCTCCTGGGCTGATGCCGAATCAAGTTTGACGCGGGCGCGCGGTTCCGGCAAACGGAAGCGACGAGAGACACACGAGAGAGGGAGACGCGGCGATGATCACCCCGGCTTATGTCCGCACGATGGCGGCCTACAACGCCGAAATGAACCGGCGCCTCTACGATGCCGCGGGGCGGCTCGGCGAGGCCGAGCGGCGGGCGGACGGGGGCGCGTTCTGGCATTCGATCCACGGCACGCTCGCCCACATCCTGTGGGGTGACAGCCAGTGGATGAGCCGCTTCGACGACTGGACGCGGCCGGCGACGCCGATCAAGCAGAGCGACCATTTCATCGAGGATTGGGCTGAGCTGTGCACGGCGCGCGAGAAGGGCGACGCCGACATCTCGCGCTGGGCAGCGAAGGTCGACGAGGCCTGGCTCGGCGCGGATCTGGTGTGGTTCAGCGGCGCCGCCGGGCGCGAGATCCGCGCCCCGAAGCGGCTGCTGGTCAGCCATTTCTTCAACCACCAGACGCATCACCGCGGCCAGGCGCATGCGCTATTGACCGCCGCCGGGCAACCGACCGGCGACACCGATCTGTTCCTGGTGATCCCGGAGATGATCGCGTGATCCGCACCACCCCATCGAGATTGTCTTGGTCAGCCCTGCCCGGGTTTACCAAGCGTTAGGCATTCATTTCTTTGACAAACCGGCGACTAAAACTCGCCAAAGTCAGAACCATAGGGAATTGGGCACTCCCCTGCGCTCTCCACAATTGCGCCGTCGCGCCGGGCCTTGCACTCATTCCAATAGCTCTGCTTCGTGTCGAGATAGAGGGCGCAGACCGGCGCTATCACCTCGGGGCAAACGGTGGTCTCCTGATTGGCTTGCGGCGGTGGCGCACACGCCGCAGCGGCGAGCAGCATAAACAAGGCGAAGCCGCCCGTGCCGACTCGATAAATGTGTTGCATCGCCATCATCCCGGATGCGCAACCCCACGCCCATGGGGCTTCGCCGCTGCCGCGCAGCGTCGGATGGTTGACCGGAGGTTGTTTGACAGCCCTCTTGACAGCACGCACGAGGCGCTCCCAGGCGTCGGGGTGTAGCGCAATATCGTCGGGGCCGGGCGCGGGCTTCTGGGATTTCATGCTGTCACCATAGCACGGCGGAGCCGGATTCGCACCCGGGCCGGCCTTCCGCTATCCTGGGGCCAGGAGCGCGATCGATGACCAGGACGCGGCGCGAACAGGACAGCCTCGGGCCGGTCGAGGTACCGGCCGACCGGCTGTGGGGCGCGCAGACGCAGCGCTCCATTGAAAACTTCCCGATCGGGCGCGGCCGCTTCGTCTGGGGGCGCCCGGTGATCCGCGCCTTTGGCGTTCTCAAAAAAGCCGCGGCGCGCGCCAATGCGATGCTCGGGCAGCTGCCGGAAGCGAAAGTCGCGCTGATCATCCGAGCCGCCGACGAAATCATCGCCGGCGCCCATGACCCCGAGTTCCCACTCGTCGTGTTCCAGACCGGCTCGGGGACGCAATCCAACATGAACGCCAACGAGGTCATCGCCCGTCTGGCCAATCAGCTGGGCGCCAATCTGCTGGCGGACGGCACGCCGATCCGCCCGCCAATTCATCCCAACGACGACGTCAACCGCAGCCAATCCTCGAACGACGCCTTTCCGGCGGTCATGCACATCGCCGCGGTCGAGGCGATCGCGGGCGTGCTGCTGCCGGCGCTCGACGGGTTGCGCGAGGCGCTCGCCGAGCGCGGCCAGGCGCTCGGCGCAACCGTCATCATCGGGCGGACGCATCTGATGGATGCGACGCCGTTGACCCTGAGCCAGCTGTTTTCCGGCTGGACTGCCCAGCTCGACCAGGCGATGGCGACGATCCGCGCGTCGCTCGACGGGCTTTACGAACTGCCGCTCGGCGGCACCGCAATCGGCACCGGGCTCAACGCCCCGCCGCGCTTCGGCGCGCTTGCCGCCGAGCTGATCGCCGCCGAGACCGGCCGCCCGTTCCGCCCGGCAGCCAATCTGTTCGCGCTCGGCTCGGCGCATGATGCTGTCGTCACGGCGAGCGGCGCGTTGCGCACCCTGGCCGGTGCGCTGATCAAGATCGCCAACGATATCCGCTGGTATGCCAGCGGGCCGCGCGCCGGGATCGGCGAATTGGTCCTGCCGGAAAACGAGCCGGGCTCCTCGATCATGCCGGGCAAGGTCAACCCGACCCAATGCGAGGCGCTGACGATGGTCGCGGTGCAGGTGTTCGGCAACGACCACGCGGTCGCCTTCGCCGGCAGCCAGGGCAATTTCCAGCTCAACGCCTACAAGCCGATCATGCTGCACAATCTCCTGGAGTCGGCCGAGCTCCTGGCCGAGGCCTGCCGCTCCTTCGCCGAGCGCTGCGTCCGCGGCATCGTCGCGAACGAGAGCCGCATCCGCGACAATCTCGCAGAGTCGCTGATGCTGGTGACCGCGCTCTCGCCGCATATCGGCTACCAAAAGAGCGCCGAGATCGCACTCCTCGCGCATCGCGAGGGCACCAGCCTGCGCGCGGCGGCATTGCAGCTCGGCTACGTCAGCGAAGCCGAGTTCGATCAATGGGTGCGACCGGAGGAGATGACCGGACCGAAGGGGGAATGAGAGCCGGGGCGATGAAACGCGCCGAGACCTCGGCTCTGTTGCATCGGGGCTGCGCAACACTTATGTTGCAGTTGTGACGGCGAGCGAATTCAGGCGCTGGTTGGCAAGGCAAGGCTGCACGTTCGAAAACCATCAGGGTGGCAGCGGTCACATCACCGTGATTCGCGGTAAGCGCCGCTCTCAACTGCCGATGCACGGCAAAGGCAAGAGCTTGGCACGGGGCTGATAAACAAGGTCAAGAAAGATCTCGACCTTGCGTAGCAGCAGCACACTGAGCATAGGTTCGAGATGTATTCGGTCCTGATCGAGGCGGACGACAACGGCACGTTTCTCGTAACCTGTCCCGATCTCCCCGAGGTGACGAGCTTCGGAGAGGACGAAGAAGATTCGCTGCGGCGCGCCGCCGATGCAATCGAGGAGGCGCTCGCCGCCCGGATCGCGCATCGCGACGACATCCCCGCGCCGTCGCCGCCGACCCGCGGCAGACAGGTCGTTCTGCCGCCGCTGACGGTGGCCAAGGTCGAGCTCTATCGTGCCGCGCGCGCCGCGGGCACCAGCAAGGCGGAACTCGGCCGCCGGCTTGGCTGGCATGCCCCGCAGATCGACCGGCTGCTCGATCTGCGGCACCACTCCAAGATCGAACAGATCGACCAGGCGCTCCGCGCAATTGGCAAGCGGGTTGTGATCAGCGTGCAGGACGCGGCATAGCAGCGGTCGGCCTGGAATAGCCCCCGGAGCGTTGATTTCCGCCGCACGGCGCGCATAGTGGGCAAAGTTCGCGGAGGATGACGCCACATGCTGCCGACCCCAGGCTTTCACCATCTGCACTTGAACTCGGTCGATCCCGACGCCGCGATCGACTTCTACACCAGGCAGTTCCCGAGCACACGCAAGGGTAGCTGGGGCGGCATTGCGGCCCTCGAATCCCCGAACAACGTGCTGGTGCTGTTCGACAAGGTCGCCGCACCACCGCCGACCCGGCCGCAGAGCGCGATCTGGCATTTCGGCTGGCATGTCGCCGATGCACAGGCGACCGTCCGGAGCTTCAATACCCGCCCCGAGGTCAAGATGCAGCCGCTCTATACGAGCGAGGAAGGCGGCTCGGTGCTGATCAGCAGCGACACCTGGCCGAGCGTCGGCAACACGCTCGGCCTGACCAGCCCGCAGATCGCCGAGGCGCGGGCGAAACGCATCCAGCCGACCGCCAAGGGCGGTTTCGCCTATATGGCGGGCGGCCCCGAGAACGCGCTGTTCGAGATCGCCGGCGACTACCCGGCCGAGCGCTTCAACCATGTGCACATGTGGCACGAACAGCCGTTCTGCGCGCTGCTCTGGTACAAGACGCACCTCAACGCGCCGGTGCGCGCCGGCTTTCCCGACACCGAGTTGACCGAGGCCACCTGCCGGGTCGAGCGCGGCACCGACCGCACCTGGCCGGCACTCAACCGCGACGGGATGTTCCGCTCGCCGCGGGCCGGCGTCGAGTTCGGCGACGTGGTGCTGACCTGGTACGCCAACCAGGCCGACCAGCCGCTCGTCAGCAGCCGCGGCCAGATGCAGGACCATATCGGGCTCAGCGTCGCCGATCTCGACGCCTGGATCGCGAAGCTGCAGGGCGAGGGCGTCGCCTTCCTCGAAGGCCCCTACCGGCTCGGCGACGCGCGCGCGGTGATGATCGAAGGCCCGAGCCGCGAGGCGATCGAGCTGGTCGAAGTGAAGTAGTCCGGCAATCTGTTTCGGCGGGATTGCTTCGCTTCGCTCGCAATGACGACCCTCATTGGCCGTCAATCCGAGGCGCGCAGCGACCAAGCATCTCGGGCCTTATTCACCACGAAGACACGAAGGACACGAAGATGCTGTCACGTTGCCTCTCTTCGTGCTCTTCGTGTCTTCGTGGTGAATAAAAAAGTCGGGAGGTGATCGCGATGCCGCTCCAGGACCGCTTTGGGCTGCCGCTCACCACCTCATCGGTCGAGGCGGCGGAAAGCTACGTCCGCGCGCTCGATTTGATGCTGTCGGCCAATTTCGGAGCGGAAGCATTGCTCGACGCGGCGCTCGGCGCCGACCCGGAATTTGCGCTCGCCCATGTCGCGCGGGCGCGGCTGCTCCAGGTCCAGGCTCGGGTTGCCGAGGCGAGGGATGCCGCAGCCGCGGCACGCGGCCTGCGCGACCGGGTCAGCGCGCGCGAGGCGCGGCACATCGAAACGGTGGCGCTGGCGATCGACGGCAAGGGGAATGAGGCGATGGCGATGCTCGAAGAGCATGTCGCCGAATTTCCCCGCGACGCGCTGGTGCTGTCGCTGGCGCTCGGCGTCTTCGGCCTCCTGGGCTTCAGCGGCCGGGTTGATTTCCACGAGGCGCAACTCGCGCTCCTTGAAACCCTGGCGTCGCGCTGGGACGAGGATTGGTGGTTTCTGACTTATCTCGGCTGGGCGCGCATCGAGTTGGGCGACATCGCGACCGGGGTGCGCGAGGTCGAGCGGGCGCTCGTGCTCAATCCGCGAAACGCCTATGCCGCGCATGCCCGCGCCCATGGCTATCACGAGGCGGGCGATGCCGAGGGCGGCGCCGGCTTTGTCGAAAACTGGCTGCCAACCTATGACCGGCGCAGTCAGCTGCACGGGCATCTCTCCTGGCATTTGGCGCTGTGCGAACTGGCCCGCGACAATTCGGAGCGCGCCCGCGCGCTCTATCGCGATGCCATCCGGCCCGCCGTGTCGCACGCGCCGCCCCTGTTCAACCTGGCGGATTCCGCCTCGTTTCTGTGGCGCTGGCAGACCTATGGCGCGGCGCCGCCGCTCGACGGCGAATGGCAAGAGGTGGCGGCGCATGTCCGGCGGTTTTTTCCGCGCGCCGGCATGCATTTCGCCGATATCCACGCAATCCTCGCCGAGGCCGCGTGCCGCGACGACCCGGGCGCGCGGCAACGCCTCGCGCAAGCCCGCGAACTCGACGCGAGCGGGCATCTGCCGCAAGGCCCGATCGTGCCGAGGCTCTGCGCCGGGGCCGCGGCGTTTGCCCGCGGCGACTACGCGCTGGCCGCCGACGAGCTCGGCGCGGCGCTCCCCGAACTGGCGCGGGTCGGCGGCAGCCACGCCCAGCGCGAGGTGTTCGAGGACACCTTCATCGCCGCCGCCTTGCGCGCCGGACGATACGACGAGGCCAAGGCACGCCTTGCCGAGCGGCTGGCGCGCCGCCCGTCGCCCCGCGATCGGCGCTGGCTGGCGGAAGCGGGATGAAACCCGGGCGAGCTGGCGTTGACAGCTCTCCCCTCCCCCCGCAAGCTGCCCTCTGAGGCAGCCTGGCGGGAGGAAGCGGTGGACGCGGACGCGCAAAACTTCGTCGAATATTCCTGTACCGACAAGATCGCGACGATCACGCTGAACCGGCCGGACAAGCTCAACGCGGTCAGCGACGAGGTCGTGGCGCAGCTTGCCGCAGCGTTCCGCCGGTTCGACCTCGACCCCGAGGCCGAAATCGCGGTCCTCAACGGCAACGGCCGGGCGTTTTGCAGCGGCGCCGATGTCCGCCAACGCCAATTGCGCAGCCGCGAGGAATTCGAAAAGCTCGGCGGGCCGCAGGGCTGGGGCACCAATTCCGCCGATTTGTTGACAAAGTCGGTCAACTGGAAGCCGGTGATCGCCGCGGTGCACGGCTATGTGCTGGGGCTGGGGCTGGGCCTCACCCTCGAATGCGACCTGATCGTCGCCGAGGCCGGTACGCGGTTTCAGCTGACCGAGACCTCGCGCGGGCTCGGCGCGTCGCGCTATTGGGCCTTGTTCCATTATAGGAGTGCCGCCGCCTTTGGCGAGGAGATCGCCTTGACCGGGCGGTTCTTCACCGCCGAGGAAGGGCTTGCCGCCGGAATCTTCAACCGGGTCGCGCCAGCCGGACAGCATCTCGAGGTGGCGCGCGAACTGGCCCGCGCGGTCGCCAAGAACCCGCCGCTCTCCGTGCGCACCACGGTGCGCACCCGGCGCTGGTATCTCGAGCGCATCACCCGCGAGGCGCAGTTCATCGCCGCGCCGTTCCAGCTCTACCTTAGCGAGGATTTCCAGGAAGCCGCGCGCGCCTTTGCCGAGAAGCGCCCGCCCCGGCCCTTCAAGGGGCGGTAGGATTACTCCGATGCTTGCGAAACACTCTGTCGTCACCCCCGCGCAAGCGGGGGTCCAGGGCGAGCGACGCAACGCTGGGGTCCTGGATTCCCGCTTTCGCGGGAATGACGCTGACTATGATGCCGAAATCAAATGACACGCGCCAACCGGCCGCTGGCCGGAATCATCGTGCTCGATTTCGGCCAGGTCTATCAGGGCCCCTATGCGACATTGCTGATGGCCAAGGCCGGGGCCGAAATCATCAAGATCGAGCCGCCACAGGGCGAGCCGTTGCGCCGGCGCGCGCCGCCGGGCAAGAGCACGACCTTTCCGATCGCCATGCTCAACGGCAACAAGCGGGCGATCACCCTCAATTTGAAAGACGAGCGCGGCCGGGCGCTGTTGTTCCGGATGGTCGAGAAGGCCGACGTGCTCCTGGAAAACTTCGCTCCGGGGGTGATGGACCGACTCGGCGTCGGCTGGAGTGTGGTGCACGAGATCAACCCGCGCCTCGTCTACGCCTCCGGCTCCGGCTACGGCCTCTCCGGTCCCGACCGCGACAATCTGGCAATGGATCTGACTATCCAGGCGGTCTCGGGCCTGATCAGCACGACCGGGTTTCCCGACGGGCCGCCGGTCAAGGCCGGGCCGGCGGTCGTCGATTTCCTCTCCGGCATCCACCTCTATGCCGCGACCGTCACCGCCCTCTTCGAGCGCGAGCACACCGGGCGCGGCCGCCTCGTCGAGGTGGCGATGGAGGAGGCCGCCTACGCGACGCTGACCTCGCCGCTGCAGGCCTATTTCGAGACCGGCAAGGTGCCGCCGCGCACCGGCAATTCGAGCCACGGGCGGGCGCCCCTCGGGGTCTATCCGACCAAGGACGGGTATGTCGCGCTCAATGTCGCGGTCGAGGCGCATTGGCACAATCTGTTGAAGGCGATGGGCCGCGAGGAACTGCGCGACGACCCGCGCTTTCTGACCAACGCCGACCGGGTCAGGCACATGGCCGAGACCGACGCGGCGATCGCCGCCTGGACCTCGACCCTGGGCAAGATGGAGGTCTTTGCGATCGCCAAGCGCTACCGCATCCCGCTGGCGCCGGTGCGCGAGGTCGACGAGGTGATGAACGACGCGCACATGCATGAGCGCGGCATGCTCGAATGGATCGAGCATGACGAGATCGGTCCTGTCGTCGTGCCGAATTCTCCCCTGCGCTTCCACGGCGCCGACAAGGTCGAAACAACGCCGAGCCCCAAGCTCGGTCAGCACAATGCGGAGATCTATGGCGGCTGGCTCGGCCTGTCGGACAAGGAGATCGCGGAGCTTAAGCGGGAGGGCGTGATATAGGCTCATCGAGCCGCGGCTACGTTTTTGTAGCTCCCGCAGTGCATCCGAGGCATGCGAGCGAGATCTTTGATCGAGGCAAGAACTATCAATTCAGGGGAAAGCCATGGCTACCACAGCCCAGCGTATCATAGATACCAGATCGCTCTTACGCATCTCTGTGGCCTTCGTTACCGGCGCCCTGGCGGGAGTCTCACCATTCGTTTTCATGCAACTCATGCCGGCGCTTTTGGCCCCTCGATCAGAACTTATAATATCAAACTATTGGATTTTTATTGTGGTAGGTGTCTTGATCGGAGCCATCACCACTATTATTTATGCAGCGACATTAGATTATGCAAAATTGCACGACGTATTCTTCACCGCTCTTGGTATTCCGGCAGTGTTAATTGGTACCACTAGCAACCTCACCACTAATTTCAGTGCGCGAAACGCGATCGCCGACGTAAGAGCGATCGCGTCGTCGGAGATTCAGCATCCCACCCCCGCTCAGAAAATTAATGCGACCCCGCAACCGGTTCCAGAACCAATGCCTGCGCCCCAAGGCTTCTATCTTCATTTTAGTAGCACCGCATGGGCCACTGAGATTAGTAGCACTGCATGGGCCACTGAGAAAAATAACATGGCAGAGTTCCGCGTCGCAGAAATCGGCTACCTTGTCGTAATCGGCGAATATGTGAACAAGGATGCCGCTGAATCTGCCTATAGAAAATACCTTAACGTGCACCTGCAAGCAGAGAGGTACGTACCCAAAGATCTTAAAATATATAGAATCTCCCAAAATTTTGTGTTGGCTTATGGCCACTATACCTCCAGAGAAGAGGCAGAAAAAGTATACGCCTTGCTTAAGATAAATGACCCTAATATTGGAGTACGCTTGCTGCAATACTAAACGATACCTCTTCCCCATATCCAGAGGAGACCGCCATGCCCTTGCTTTACGAAAAACACGGCGCCATCGCGATCCTGACGCTGTCGCGGCCGCAGGCGCGCAACGCCTGGGGCGAGGATTACAACTCCTCGCTGAAGGAGCTGCTGCCGCAGCTCGAAGACGACCCGGACATCCGCGTGGTGATCCTGACCGGCGACGAGGCGGGGGGCGCCTTCAGCGCTGGCGCCAACATCAAGGACCCCAAGACCCACACCAGCGATTCGATCGCCGACGCGATCGAGGCCTTGCCGAGGCGGCGGCGCTTTCAGGCGATGAACCTGCTGTCGGATTTCGCCAAGCCGCTGGTCGCCGCGGTCAACGGCTATGCCATCGGGATCGGCTGCATCGTCACCTATTGCTGCGACCTGATCGTCGCCTCCGAGCGCGCCGAATGGCGGCTGACCCAGGTCTCGCTCGGCATATTGCCGGCGCAGGGCGGCACGGTGCGCCTGGCGCGCTGGGTCGGCCGCGGCCAGGCGATGAAGCTCGCGCTGGGGTTTCCGCTGAAGGCCGAGGAAGCCTACAGGGCCGGCCTCGCGCAATGGGTGGTGCCGCACGAGGTGCTGATGGCGACGGCGATGGAGGTCGCCGAGCACATCGCCGCGCTGCCACCGCTCGCCGCGCGGCTCGCCAAAGAAGCCGTCGCCTTCGGCCTCGACGGGTCGCTGCGCGAGGCGGCCAACGCCGATCTCTACCGCTTCATGGCATTGGAACTGACCGAGGACAAAAAGGAGGCACACCAGGCCTGGCGCGAGCGCCGCAAGCCGGTGCTGAAGGGGCGGTAGCCGGATTTGTCATTGCGAGGAGCGCAGCGACGAAGCAATCCCCCTAATCCGGCGATGGGTAGCCGGCGGGAGATTGCTTCGCTTCGCTCGCAATGACGATGTTGTTTATATTTTGTCGTAAAGATCCTGCCATTTCGCGTTGAAGCGGTCGATCAAGTCGATCTTCTTTTGCCGTGAGCCGGCCTTGATCTGCCTTTCACGGGCAATGGCCGAGGATGGATCGTCAAACGCTTCATAATAGACGAGCTTGCACACGTTGTACCGAGCCGTGAACCCCGGCAGAAGCTTCTCTCGGTGCTGATACACGCGCGCTTTTAGAGCGGTATCCGGTCTGAAGGAATCGAGAATTGGGGATTCCGCTGGCGCTT
>CAYMRQ010000148.1:8472-11870 GCA_964392845.1 uncultured Rhizobium sp. | reverse complement strand
GGCTGCTGTGCCTGCCGCTCCAGATCTCGGTGGTCGCCGCAGCATTAGCCGAAGCGCCGTCAAGGGTGGCGCGTACCGTCGTGACCATCGCCGGGCTGACCGGCTCGAAACCGAACTCCTCCTCGCGCCGCCAGCGCACCCGGACCGGAATGCCCGGCCTGCGCAGCGCGATGACCGCCGCATCGGCCGCCGCATCGTCGGCGCCGTTATGGCCGTAGCAGCCCGGCCCCTGCACGTGCCTGACCGAGATCGCCGCGGGATTGAGCTTCAAGGTGCGGGCGAGCGCCGCGCGCAGCGGGTAGACCCCCTGCGTATGCGACCACACCGTGAGATGCCCGTCGCGGTACACGGCCATCGCGCAGGATGGCGCGATCGAGGCATGCGCGATGTGCATCCGCGTGAAGGTCGCCTCGCGCCGGGTCCCTACCGGCGCCGCATCGGCGGGCGGCGCGCCGACGACCCGGTCGATCGAGGGCTGCTGCAACAGCCAGCGCGCCTCTTCCTGGGCCGGGTTGATCGGATCAACGCCGTCCCAGGCGACATGGCCGGGCGCGACGGCGGCGACGGCCTCGACCACGGTTTCATCCGGGCCGACAATCGCGAGGAAATTGCCGTCGCGGACGATCTCGATCGGCGCTTTCGCGGCCCGCTGCATCGCCGCTTCATCAACGCTCGCTATGGTGGCGCCGCGGCGCGGCTGGCGCACCACGCGGGCATGGACCATGCCATCCATCGCCATGTCGTGGACAAAGACCGGTTCGCCAAACACCTTGGCGGCGAGATCGACGCGCGGAGCGCTCTGGCCGACGAGGTGGTGCTCGCTCGCCGGCTTGATTGGCGCCCGGCCGCTGGCATGGCGCGCGAGATCGACGCAAGCAGCGAGCGACCAGTAATCGTGGCCGGTCGGCGCGCCGCGGTGGATGATCGCGCCGTCGCGCACCGCGAGGTCGGCGCGGGAATAGCCTGATGCCGCCGCGGCATGGTCGAGAAACAGGCTGCGCACCTCGGCGCAGGCGAGGCGCAGCGCGACGCCGCCGAACTGGATCGACTGGCTGCCGGCGGTGTAGCCCTCGTTCGGCGTCAGATCGGTGTCGCCGGTTTGGAGGCGGATGCGCTCGGGCGCGACATCGAGCTCTTCGGCGGCGATCTGATGCATCGCGGTCAAGACGCCCTGGCCGATCTCGACCCTCCCGGTCGCAACCCTGACGTGACCGGGCTCGGGGAACGAGACCCATTGGTCGAGCCGCGGGTTGTCGGCGAGCAGCGGCGGCAGCGCGGGTGCGGCGGTATTCATCGCGCCGCTCCCTCGCGCATGCGCAAGGCGGCGCGTTCGACGGCGCGCAGGATGCGCGCGTGGCTGCCGCAGCGGCAGATATTGTCGTCGAGCACCGCGGTGATCTCCCGGCGCGTGGGCGACGGGTTGCGGTCGAGCAATGCCTTCGCCGAGATCAGGATGCCGGCCAGGCAATAGCCGCACTGCCCGGCCTGCTCGTCGAGAAAGGCCTGTTGCAGCGGGTGCGGATGCGCGCGCGTGCCGAGCCCCTCGATCGTGACGACCGCCTTGCCGGCGACGGTCGAGAGCGCCTTGCCGCAGGATTTCTCCGGCTTGCCGTCGACCAGCACGAAGCAGCAGCCGCATTGCTCCTCGCCACAGCCGAATTTCGTGCCAATGAGCCCGAGATGGTTGCGCAGCACATCAAGCAGCGGAGTGTCACCGTCGGCGGTTACGCTGACGGTGCGGCCGTTCACGATCAGGGAGGTTGCTTGCATCATTCCTCTCGCCGGCAGATCGACGAAACCATATCAGAGTTTCGGCTTCATCGGCGGCAGCAGGTCCGCCGGATCGAGATCGAGCTCGTAGAGGCCCATGTTGAACAGGCAGAAATCCGATTGCGGCGGCTGCAGCGGCGCCAATGCCCCGTCGCGAAACAGCTGTTCGAGGCGCGAGCCCTTGAAGATGCCGTGGGCGCCGCCGAGGGTCAGCGCGGCGCGCGTGATGCGGCTTACCGCTTCGCCGACGACGTATTTCGCGCGGTAGAGCGCAGCGGTGGTTTCCGGCGTCGGCCCCTCGGTGTCGCTGAGCCAGGCGGAGCGATAGGTGACGAGGCGGGCGGCTTCGAGATCGGCGCTCATGATTGCCACGGCACGCCGCACATCCGGGTGATAGGCAAGCGATTGCGTATAGGTCTCGGGCTGGCGCGCCTTCACGACGCGCCGCACCTCGTCATAGGCGGCGGCCGCCACCCCGAGATAGACCGCCGTGTAGGAGCCCCAGAACCAGTTCAGGTGCGCCAGCCGGAACGGCCGGATGTCGTCGGATTGGAAGACGACCGCGCGCTCCGGCACAACGCATTCTTGCAAGATCAGCGAGTCGCTGCGCGTCGCGCGCATGCCGAGCGTATCCCAGTTGGCTTCGACCTTGCGTCCCGCGGCGCCGCGCGGCACCAGCAGCAGGATCCCGGCGTTGCCGCTGGTCGCTCCCTCCGGGTAGGCCATCACCATGCAGTAATCCGCCGCCTCGAGCATCGAGGCGAACATCTTGCGGCCGGTGATGCTCCAGCCGCCCTCGACGCGACGCGCCCGCGCGCTCAGCGGCCGCTCGCCGATCAGCGAGGTGGTGCCCGGCTCGGAAAAGTTTCCGGCGATCAGCTGGTGTTGATGCACGACGAGCTCGGCCAGGTGCCGCTTTGCCGGCGTTGCGACCTCGGCGCTTTGCATGACCGGCATGACGACCGAAGCATGCATGTTGAACGCCAGCGCCGTCGACGGGCAGCCCGCACCCAGGGCCTCGAAGGCGAGCGTATGGCCGAAGAGGCCGACCCCCGCCCCGCCCCACTCCTTCGGGAGGTTCAGCTCGAGAAATCCCGCGTCGCGCAGCAGTCGATAATTTTCGAGCGGGTGGCTTGCGTCGCGGTCGTGCGCGGCCGAGCGGGTGGCGAAATCCGCCGCCAACTCGCGGCAGCGCTGTTGCAGGCGGCTGTGCTCCTCGGTGATCCGGAAATCCACGAACTGGGCCTCCCCGCCACGGCCACCGTCTCAGCGAGATTGCTTCAGAGCTACGTCGTCGCCAGTCGCGGCGCCATCCTGCGATCGGATCGGCGGGTTGGTCTGCCTGCGAGGATCTGGCCCCCACCGGCGGCGAAGCCGATCAGCACGCCGATCTGCCAGGCGAGGTCATAGGAACCCAGCGTGTCGAAGATCAGCCCGCCGCCCCAGGCGCCGAGCGACGACCCGATCTGATGCAGGACGAACGAGATCCCGAGCAAGGTCGCCATGTAGCGGGTGCCGAACATCTCGGCGACGAGCCCGCTGATCAGCGGCGCAACGCTGAGCCACAGCACCCCCATCGCCGCCGCGAAGACGAGCGTGCTCGCCGGGGTCGGCGGCATCACGAAATA
>CAYMRQ010000148.1:0-8462 GCA_964392845.1 uncultured Rhizobium sp. | reverse complement strand
GCAGGATATAGAGGAGCCCCAGGAGGATATGCTTGGGGTATCTTCCGCCGAGCCAGCCCGCGGCCAACGAGCCGATGCAGTTGGTGCCGCCGATGACGGCGAGCGCCGCCGCGCTCAGCATCGGGTCCTGACCGCAGATCGCCAGATAGGCCGGCAGGTGCGTCGTCAGGAATATGAGGTTGAGGCCGCAGACGAAATGGGCCCCCGACATCACGAGAAACGGGCGATGGCGGGCCGCCCGCCGGATCATCTCGCGCATCGTGGTGCGGCCCGCGCCGTCGAGCGAGATCCGGTCGGCCCCGCCCGCCCAGAACGCGGCCGGCAGCATCGCCAGCGCGAGCACGACGAAGAACAGCGCACCGATCTGCCAGGCGTAATTCGCCAGAAACCCCTGGGTGCCGAGCGGCACCAGAAACGTGCCGACCGACCCGAACGCCGCGACCACGCCGAGCATCGTGCTGCGGCGCTCTTCCGACACCGCCCGGGCGACGGCGGTCATCGCCAGCGACGAGGCGGTGCACGACAGCGCCACCCCGATCAAGGCGCCGGAGACGAACAGCGCGGGCGCGCCCCCCGCGGCGGCCATCACGCCGAGCCCGGCGACATAGATCGCCGCGCCGGCCAGCATCGTGACGCGCAGCCCGAAGCGGTCGGCGATCGCTCCGATCGGCGCCTGCGACACCCCCCAGACGATGTTCTGGATGGCGATGGAGAGGGTGAACTCGGTCGCGGTGACCGCGAGATCCCGGGTTACCGGGGTCAGGAACAGACCAAGGCTCTGGCGCAATCCCATGCCGAGCGTGAGCAGCAGCGCGGCGCCGATCAGGATCAGCCGGGTTTGGCTTCGCGTAACGGTTGAAATCATCGTGCGTGGCGCTTCCAAGTTGCGGTCATCGCGGCCACTCTGCCTGATCGACGCCGGCGGCCAAACCGCCATCCGTGCAGCCTGTCCCTGTGAATCCGGTATGGATACGCGCTAATCGGCGGCGGGGCTCTTGGCCGCCGAACCGGGTACTGCCTCAGTTTGACATCTGCACCGTCGCCTCGGCGAGGCATTTTTATGGCTGATGGCCGTTTTCCACAACTTCTTCCCGATGTCGCTCACACAGGCATTGCGTTGTTGAACCGTAATCGGCACTATGCGTTGTGTCGTTTATGTTATGTTCTCATGGAGGTGAGCGGATGTACCGAGTGAAGGTGCGAACCGTGGGGGACGGACAGCACCCGAGCGAGGCTGTTGTTTCCCTAAACACGGCGGATGGCAAACAGGAAGAGTTGATCGTTGATAAGCGATCTCTAGAGGGAGGGAGTTTGCGGATTGGTTATCCTCTCAGGCGTCACGCCGGCCAGTTCCTTATTGAGCTTCCCCGAGAGACTATGCGTGGGACATGGCGAGTGTGGGTAAGAGAGAATCAGGTGGAGATCGCTGCGTGATCCTCACGGATCGTGAGATAAAGATCTACATTCGACGGCAGCTTATCACTGTCGATCCGGAACCGGGGGATCTGGCCTATCAATCGACCGCCGTAGACCTCAGGCTCGATCCAGCAATCAGCATATTTACGAAGCCGCAAACAGTCCCCGGCATCCAACAACTCACGCGAGTAGATCCGGCCGATCCGGGGTTCAAGGCCGATGAAGTGATCAGGGCGCTGACTCAAAATCAGGACATACACCCTTATAATGGATATCCTCTAGATCCCGGCATATTAATATTAGGATGGACGAGAGAATTTATTGACCTAAAACAATCTAGGTTAGCCGCCAGAGTGGAGGGTAAAAGTTCTCTTGCGCGGTTGGGGCTGTCGATTCATTTGACAGCCCCAACAATTCATGCGGGATTTCAAGGCCGGATTCGCCTTGAGATTGTCAATCATGGTCATCTTCCAATTATCCTTCGCTCGGATATGAGAATATGCCAACTCATATTTGAGCAGACACTGGGAACGCCAGATAAAGATTACGAAGGTCAGTTTGCCGGGCAGCTTCCCGAGCCTCCCGCAGCAGCCGAGCCGACAGCTTAAATTTCAAACTGAGTCACTACCCCGAACCGGGCTCAAAGCGTCAGCCCGCCATCGACGATGATCGTCTGGCCGGTCACCATCGCCGCGCCGGCGCACAGGAAGAAGATCACTTCGGCGATGTCCTCGGGCCGGCAGGCGCGCTTTAAGGGCGTCCGCTCGATCGACTGGACCTTGCGGTCGGCCGGCCAGTCCTTGTTCCACGGGCTGTCGACAAAGCCCGGCGCCACGGCGTTGACCCGGATCTCCGGCGCCAGCGTGCGGGCGAGGCTGCGCGTCAGATTGATCACCCCGGCCTTGCTTGTCGCATAGGGGATGCTGCTGCCGCTGCCCTGGACGCCCGCGATCGAGGCGGTGCTGCAAATCGCGCCCTGCGCCGCCTTCAACGCGCCGACCGCCGCATGGGTGCAGCGGAACGGGCCGATCAGGTTGGTATTGAGGATCGACTGCCAGAAATCCTCGGTCAGCCGGTCGAATTCGGCAAACGGGATCGGCGCCGGGGTCGCCGGGGTGCCGGCATTGTTGACCAGGAAATCGAGCCGGCCGAGCCCGTCGATCGCCCGCGCGACCATCGTCTCGGCCTCGCCCGGCTTCGACACATTGCCCGGCGCGGCGATGATGCGATGCCCCTCTCCCTTCAGCCGCGCGACCTGCTGCGCGCCGCGCGCATCCTCGGCCAGGTGGTTGAGCGCGACGGTCGCGCCGCTTCGCGCGAAGGCCTCCACGGTGGCGAGCCCGATGCCCGAGGCGCCGCCGGTGACGAGCGCGGTCTTTCCGGTGAGATCGGCAGTGATCACGGCGGGCCCCCTCGCGTGGACGATTGCGGTAAGCGGCCCGAGATTGCGTCGCTTCGCTCGCAATGACAACAGATGCCGTCAGTGCGAGGCGCCGGGGCCGCCGGAAGCGGCATCGAGCAAGGCCCAGGCGGCGGGGTCGAAGCGGGTCCGCCAGCGCGCGATGAAATCGCCGAGCCGGGCGCGGATGCTGGCGGTGTCGGCGGTGTTGACGATCATGCCGTGGCGCGCCAGCGCCGCGGCGCCGGCGGCGTTGACCGTTTCGATGTCGGCGCGTTGCAGCAACGCGAATTTGTCGGCGTTGCGCTCGACGACCGCCTGGATCTCTGCCGGCAGCGCCTGCCATGATCCGGCGTTGGCGATGAGCGTGAAGCCGGTCCACCAATGTGCGGTCAGGCTCAAATAGCGCTGCACCTCGTAAAGCCTGAGGGATTGCACGACGCCGAGCGGGTCGCTTTGGCCGTCGAAGGTCTTCGCTTTCAGCGCGTCGTAGAGCCCGCTGAACGGCACCATGCCCGGCTCGGCGCCGAGGGTCGCGAAGAAATCCGCGGCGAACGCGCCGCCGGGGCTGCGGATCTTCAGCCCGGCGAAATCATCGGCGCTCTCGATCGGCCGCGTGCTGGTGGTGATGTGATGGAACCCGTTCTGCCAGGAGCGCGCGAAGGCGTGGAGCCCGGCATCGGCAAGCTCCTTTCGAATTATGTCGCCGAGCCCGCCGTCGAGCGCGGTGAACACCGCATTGCTGTCGCTGAAGGCGAACGGCAGCAGCGGCAGGGCGCTGGTCGGCGCAACCCCGCCGAGCAAGGCGCCCGACAGGTAGAATTCGAGCGCGCCCTTCTGCAGATCGGCGAACATCGCCGGGTCGGGGCCGAGCCGGCTTTCGGGAAAGACCTCGAGGCGGAACGCGCCGTCGGTCTCATTGAGGATCGCCTCCGCCATCTCGGCGAGGCGGAGCGCGGTCGGGCTCGCCGCTGGCTGGTTGGCGCCGAGGCGACAGTGAAAGCGGGCGGGTTGTGTCGGGTTCATGGCAACGCCCCCTGAAATGCGATCCGAAAGCGGTTTTCGATCGGGTTGATCCGCCGGTGCCGGCCCCTCACCCCAACCCTCTCCCCGTGAACACGGGGAGAGGGAGGGACCCGCGCGAAGCGTGGGAGGGTGAGGGGCGGCACGACCGATCGCGCCAATGGGCGCGCGCCTGCTCATTCAGGCGCCGCCTGATGCCGCGCCGCGGTCACCAGCGCGGCGACTCGCGCCATCTCGGGTCCGGCGAGCAGCGCTTCGAGCGGCGATGGCAGGCGCCGGCGCCAGTTCGGATGAGCCTCGGTGGTGCCCGGGAGGTTGGCCTGCTCGCCCTCGCCGGTGATGTCCTCGATCTGCACCAGCATCAGCCGGGAGCGCGAGCGCGCCAGATAGGCGTGGATCGCCTCGCCCAACTCGGGGCCGTAGGCCGGCTCGCCATCTGCCGACAGAAACGCGCCGAACCGGTCGGGTGCAAGCAACCCCTCGCGTGCCAGCGCTTCGAGCAGCAGATGCCGGTCGCGCCGGCGCTCGGCCGCCTCGACCGCCTCGGCTGATGCATTGGGATAGAGCCCGAGCCGATGCCGCCAGGCGATGTCAAGCCCGAGCCAGAACCCCTTCAGCGTGGCAAGGTCGTGCGTCGCGGCCGAGGCGGCGGCCAGGGGCGGGTACTCGCCGGGCGGAATGAAGCTGCCATCGCCGCGTCGTTCGAAAACGAAGACCCGATAGGACAGCACGCAAGCCGCCTGCATCGTCTCGCGAAATCCTTCGGGCACGGTGCCGAGATCCTCGCCGACGACCGCACAGCCCTGGCGGCGGCTTTCGAGCGCGACGAGGCGCAACAGATCGCGCAACGGATAGCGGACGTAGGCCCCGGCAGTGGCCGGAGCGCCGCTCGGGATCCAATAGAGCCGCTGCAGGCTCATCACGTGATCGATCCGCAAGATCCCGGCGTGCCGCATGTTGGCGCGCAACGCGGCGATGACTGGGGCAAAGCCGCGCCGGCGCAAGGCAAGCGGGTTGATCGGCGCCAGACCCCAATTCTGCCCCGCCCGGCTCAGCACATCGGGCGGCGCGCCGATCGCCATGCCGGGGATGACGAGATTCTGGTCGGCCCAGGCGTCGGCGCCGTTCGGGTTGACCCCGACCGCGAGGTCGCGATAGAGCCCGATGGCGAGCCCGCTGTCACGCCCGGCCGCCGCGGCAGCGCCGAGCTGATGGTCGGCCTGCCATTGCAGGAACTGGAAGAATTCGACCCGCCCGGCATGGGCGCGGGCGAATTCGGCGACCGCGGCGGAATGGGGGTGGCGCATCTCGGCCGGCCAGGCGTGCCAGGAGAACGGCCCCCCGGCGCGTGTGAAATGCTCGTGCAAGGCCTCGAAGGTGGCGAATGCCGCGAGCGCCTCGCCGCCCTCCTGTTGAAATGCGCGGAACGCCCCGCCGAGCGGGCTGGCGCCACCGCGCTCCCGCGCGCGGAAGCGCTGGAACAGCGCCTCGAGCACCGGGCGTTTCAGCGCCGCGACGGCGGCGTAATCTACCAGGCCGGCGCCGCGCGCCGGCAGATCCGCCTCGGCCGGCATCAGCGCCTGCGCGGCGGGATCCTCGGCAAAGCCCGGTACCTGCGTCACGTCGATGTAGAGATAATCGAGCCAGACCCGGCTCGATGGCGAATACGGGCTGAAATGGCGCGGCTCCGCGGCGAACAGCGCGTGCAGCGGGTTGATGCCGACCGCTGCGGCGCCGAGCTTCCCGGCCTCGCGGCACAGCGCTGCCAGATCGCTGAAATCGCCGATGCCCCAATCGCGCTCGCTGCGCAGACCATAAAGCTGGGCGGTGAGGCCCCAGCTGCGCGCACCCGGCTGCAGCGCAGCGGGCAGGTGGCAGGAATCCGGTGCGATGACGAGGCCGATCTCCGCGGTCGCGCCCGCTCCGGCCCCGGTTGCGCTGATGGCGAGGCGGTGATAGCCGAGCGGCAATCGGGGCGGCAGCCACAGATCGGCCCCGGCGCTCTTGCCGGCGCGCTGGCTGCCGTCTTCGAGCCGGCGCTCTCGGCCGGGAGGCGCAATCGCAGGCCCGGGACAGGCGCCTCCTGCGCCACGATATGGACCGGGGAGAGGCCGAACGGCGCCGCCCGGCCTTCCTCGGCGAGCGCCTCCTCGGCCTGTTGCGGGTCGGAGGGCAGGCCGAACCCGGCAATCAGCCGGGACAGCGTCTCTTCATCGGGCTCGTGCACCAGCCCAAGAGCGTCGACGTGGCGCGTCGCGATGCCGACCAGGTCGGCGATCCGGCGCAGCTCGTCGAGCCGGCTCATCGCGCATCGCCGTCCGGATGCGCCATGGGCTGGCCGGCCGGCGCGCGATTGATGAACAGCGCAAACGAATGAGCGCGCAACAGGTAGCTCTCGCCCGACCGCCATAGCCGCCCGCCCGCTGCCAGACCGGTCGGCTCGGCGGTATCGACCAGCGCTTCCCAGAGAAGCGGCGTCGGCAAATGCGGGAAATGGAACGGGAGCTCGCCATAATAGGCGTTCATCATGACGAGAAAGCTCTCGTCGATGTCGCGCTGGCCGCCCGGGGTGTAAAACTCGCCGGCGGCGCCGCAGAGCACATAGCCGAGCGACAGGGCAAAGGCGTTTCCCCAATCCTGGTCAGTCGCCTCGATCCCGGCCTGGGTCACCCAGGTGATGTCCTTGAGCCCGGCCTCCGAGACGACCCCACCGCGAAAAAAGCGCGGCCGCGAAAACACCCGGTGGCGCCGGCGCAGACCGATCAAGGTGCGCACGAACTGGCGCAATGCCTCGTCTTCGGGCCGGATCTTCTGCCAGTCGAGCCAGGAGATCTCGTTGTCCTGGCAATAGGCGTTGCTGTTGCCCGCCTGGCTGCGGCCGAACTCGTCGCCGGCGAGCAGCATCGGCACGCCGAGCGACAACAACAGCGTGGCCAGCAGGTTGCGCTTCTGCCGGTCGCGCAGCTCGACGATGGCGGGGTCGTCGCTGGGACCTTCGACGCCGCAATTCCAGCTGAAATTGGGCTCGTGGCCGTCGTGGTTGTCTTCGCCGTTCGCCTCGTTGTGCTTCTGCTCGTAGCTGACGAGGTCCTGCAAGGTGAAGCCGTCATGGGCTGTCACGAAGTTGATGCTCGCCCACGGCCGCCGGCCGCGATAGCCGAAGATGTCGGAGGAGCCGACGACGCGCGAGGCCATTTCGGCTACGAGGCCCTTGTCGCCCTTCCAGAAACGGCGGACCGAGTCGCGGTACTGTGCGTTCCATTCGGCCCAGCCCGGCGGAAAATTGCCGAGCTGATAGCCCGAGGGGCCGACATCCCACGGCTCGGCGATCAGCTTCAGCCGGGCCATCGCCGGATCCTGGCGGATCGCGTCGAAAAACGCGCTGCCCTGGCTGTAGTCGCCATTTTCGCGCGCGAGGGTCGTGCACAAATCGAAGCGAAACCCGTCGACATGCATCTCGAGCGCCCAATAGCGCAGCGAGTCCATGACCAGCTGTAAGACGCGCGGGTGATCGGTATTGAGCGTGTTGCCGCAGCCGGTAACGTCGCGATAGCGGCGCCGGTCGTTGTCGAGCCGGTAATAGGACAAATTGTCGATGCCGCGGAACGACAGCGTCGGGCCGAGATGGTTGCCCTCGCCGGTGTGGTTGTAGACGACATCGAGAATGACCTCGATGCCGGCCTCGTGCAGGCGTTTGACCGCGGTCTTGAACTCGGCCACCGAGCCCCCAGGGGAGCCGGGCGGCAGAAACCGCGGGTCGGGAGCGAAAAACCCGATCGTGTTGTATCCCCAATAGTTCGGCAGGCCGCGCTGCGCGAGATGCTGTTCGGTGATTGCGGCATGGATCGGTAAGAGCTCGACGGCGGTGACGCCAAGCCCGACGAGGTAGTCGATCACCGCCGGCGAGGCGAGCGCCGCGAAGGTGCCGCGCTGGCGCTCGCGCACCGCCGGATGCCGGATCGTGAAGCCGCGCACATGCATTTCGAGGATGATGGTTTCTTCCCACGAGGTGCGCGGCGGGCGATCGTGGTTCCAGCTGAAGGCGCTCTCGATCACCCGGCATTTCGGCATCTGGCGGGCGCTGTCGCGGCGATCGATCGCGAGATCCTCGCGCGGGCCGCCGGCGCGGTAGCCAAACACCGCATCGCTCCAGCGCAGCTGGCCGGCAATCGCCCGCGCGTACGGGTCGAGCAGCAGCTTGTTGGGATTGAAGCGGTGGCCGGCGGCGGGGTCGTAGGGGCCGTAAACGCGGTAGCCGTAAAGCTGGTCGGGGCGCGCCTCGGGCAGATAACAATGCCACACCTCGTCGGTGTATTCGGGCAGCACGATGCGGGCCTCTTCGTGCTGCCCCGAGCGGTCGAAGAGGCACAGCTCGACCTTTTCGGCATGCGCCGAGAACAGCGCGAAATTGACGCCCTTGCCGTCCCACGTCGCACCGAGCGGATCGGGCCGGCCAGGCCACACCTTCGATGATGGCATCCCGGCGCCCCTAGAGCCCGGGCCGAAACGGTTCTGCGGGTTTCCGCAGAGTTTTGCTGCGACGGGTGCAGGAGCGCTGTGCGTCCTTCGAGACGCGCCCCTGCGGGGCGCTCCTCAGGATGACGTCTAATGTGCCTGGCATCAA
>CAYMRQ010000147.1:9496-11998 GCA_964392845.1 uncultured Rhizobium sp. | reverse complement strand
CCGGGCAATTTGGCAGCGCTCCTCCAACGCGAGGCGCTCATAATGCTCTCCCATGGCAACACCTTGGCGAGGTGTTGCATTTCGTTTGTGAACTTGGGGGATCCATGGCGCCGCTTGGTTGATATTTCGGAAGCTTTGTCACCGGCTGACGCGGTCCGAAGCCGTGGTGCGGCACAACAATGGATCCCGGCTTTCGCCGGGATGACGGCTCTTGCTATTGTTTGGGTCATCGGCTGCGGCAATTGAGGTTTGGGCTCATGCTGACCACGACTCGCGACATGATATTGCCGACCGCGATCACCGGATCGTATCCGCGCCCGTTATGGTTCGAGGCGAACCTCGGCGGGCGCTCGTTCAAGACGATGATGGGCGACTCGTTGTTCCGCGAGCAGTACCTCGACGCCGTCGCCGCGGTGATCAACGCGCAGGAAGCCGCCGGGCTCGACATCGTCACCGACGGCGACAGCCGCTTCGATCTCGCGGTCGGCGGCAAATCCTGGTTCTTCTATCCGATCGAGCGCCTCGGCGGCATCACCGGCCACCGCGACACCTCGCGCGGCTGGATGCAGCGCCATGGGCTGCGACCCGGCAAGATCCTCTGGGAGGTCCAGGAGGCCTATCAGCCCGGGGTCGTCACCGAAAAATTGAGCCGCGGCCCGCTCGAATACGCCGCGATCTGGCAGATTGCCCAGCGGCTCAGCGACCGCCCGGTCAAGTTCGGCGCGATCTGCGCGCCGGCGCTCGCCAGCATGCTGTGGGACGAGCATTACCACGACGACAAGGCCCTCATTCTCGATCTCTGCGACATCATGAACGCCGAGTTCCGCGAGCTCGCGGCGGCCGGCTGCCCGGTGATCCAGGTCGAGGAGCCGCGCCATCATGGCCTGACGACCTTGCCCGACTGCACCGACAGCGATCTCGAATTCCAAACTGAGGCATTCAACCGCCAGCTGACCGGGGTCGATGCCGAAATCTGGGTGCACACCTGCTGGGGCAATCCCAACCAGCAGCGCGTCTATTGGGAGGTGCCGAGCTACGAGCGCGCCTTGCCGCACCTGTTGCAATTGAACGCCGACGTCATCACCTTCGAATGTGCCAGCAGCGACGGCAAGGACCTGGCGCTCTTCGGCAAATACAAGACCGACAAGAAGATCGGCATCGGCGTCGTCAGCCACTGCAACACCATCGTCGAGCCGGCCGAGCACGTGGCGGGCCTCATTCGCAAGGCGCTCGAATACATCCCGCCCGAGCGCCTCATCGTCACCACCGATTGCGGCTTCGGACGCGAGGGATTGAGCCGCCGGATCGCCTATTACAAATGCGTGGCGCTGGTCGAAGGCACCAACATCGTGCGCCGCGAACTCGGCCTCCCCGAAGCGCGCGTGCGCGCCGCCGACCCGCGGCTTTATTTTGCGACAGCCGGGGGAGGGGGCTGATCAGTATCTGTCATCCCGGCGAAGGCCGGGATCTACCGTTCAGAGCCGGAGACCCTGGCGAGCCTGGGTCCCGGCCTTCGCCGGGACGACAACCGCGGTCACGCAGCCAGTTCGAGGATCTCACGTACCTGTGCGGGGCCGGCGATCGGCCGCGGGTTGCGCGGCACCCACGGCGTGGCCATCGCCTGGTCGGCGATCCGCGCAAAGCTCTCTGCCCCGATCTTGACGGCGCCGAGGCTGCGCGGCATGCCGAGCCCGGCGATGAAGGCATCGAGCACATCGCCGGCATCCTCGCCGGGATGGCCCATCGCCGCCGCGACCAGCGCCTGCCGCTCGGCGTTAACGCTCTTGTTCCAGCGCATCACCGCCGGCAGCATGATGCATGAGGTGTGGCCGTGCGGGATGTCGAACACCGCGCCCAGCACATAGCCGATGCCATGGCTCGCCCCCATCGGCACGCCGCTCGCCAGCGGCCCCATCGACAGCCATGAACCGATCTGGCAGTCGAGGCGGGCGGCAATATCGCTCGCGTCGGCCTTGACCCGCGAGAGACCGCGGCAGAGCAGCGCGAGGCCGTGCAGCGCCTGGGCGTCGGCGAAGGGATTGGCCTCGCCGGAGCAGATGCCCTCGACGCAATGGTCGACCGCGCGGATGCCGGTCGACAGAAACAGCCATTCGGGCGTGTGCACCGTGACGGCCGGGTCGAGCACCACCGCGCGCGGGATGATCCGCGGGTGGCGGATCAGCTCCTTGACCCGACGCCGTTCGTCGGTGACGCCGGCGATGGCGCTGAACTCGCCGGCCGACAGCGTCGTCGGCACGGTGATTTGCGGAACCGAGGGGGGCTTGCAGCCGGGCGGCGGCCCGAGCACGCCGTCCGGCCCCGGCACCGGACGCAACGCGTCCAGCGCCTCGGAGGTGCGGATGTCGTTGGCCAGACACAGCTGGACCGCCTTGGCGCCATCGGTCAGCGAGCCGCCGCCGAACGTGGCAATCAGATCGGCACCGGCCTCGCGCGCCATCGCGGCGGCTTCGATCACGGCGCGGCGCGGCGTGTGCGGCGGCA
>CAYMRQ010000147.1:0-9482 GCA_964392845.1 uncultured Rhizobium sp. | reverse complement strand
TGAGGGTGCCGCTCACCATCAGGAACACCCGCTCCGCCTCGCGCCGCCGCGCCTCCTCGGCGAGCGCCTCGGCGGCGGGCCGGCCGAACACCACGTTCTCCATTGCACCGAATACGATGCGTCCCGAATGCGGCATGGTTTGTCCTCCCTCTTGTCGTGTAGCATCCTATCATCAAGAGGGCCGCGGGGACCGCCATGACACCTGACGAATTCCTCGGCCGCGTGTTGCCGGCGGTGCGCGAGCGGGCGCCCCGGGCCGAGCAGCTTCGGCATCTTCCCGACGAGACCTTCGCCGATTTCCAGGAGGGCGGGCTGTTCCGCTGCCTGCAGCCGAAGCGCTATGGCGGTTTCGAGCTCGATCCCGGGATTTTCTACCAGGGGGTTGCCGAGGTCGGCGCGGCGTGCGGGTCGACTGGCTGGGTTTTTGGGGTCCTTGGGGTGCACAACTGGCATCTGGCGATATTCCCGCCGCAGGCCCAGGAGGATGTTTGGGGCGAGGACACGAGCATCCAGCTGTCGACCTCGCTGGCGCCGACCGGGACGGTCGAGCGCGTCACCGATGGCTTCCGCCTCGCCGGCCGCTGGTCGTTTTCGAGCGGCTGCGATTTCTGCCAGTGGGCGGTGCTTGGCGGCTTAGCGCCCCCGGTCGATAGCGGCGCGCCGCCCGACGCCCGGGTGTTTCTGGTGCCGCGCGCCGATTATCGCATCGAAGATAACTGGCACGTCACCGGGCTGTGCGGAACCGGCAGCAAGGATATCGTGGTCGAGGACGCATTCGTGCCGGTGCACCGCAGCCATTCCTATCTGGACGCGTTCCATTTGCGGCACCCTGGCACAGCAGTCAACGACGCGCCCCTTTATCGTCTGCCATTCGCCCTCATCTTTCGCTACGGCATCACCGCGCCGGCGATCGGCGTAGCACTCGGCGCGCTCGATGCCTTTCGCGATCAATCGCGTCGCCGGGTAAGTCTCGCCACCCAGTCGCGCACCGCCGAGGACCCGTTCATCCAGCTCCGGCTCGCCGAATCAGCGGCGGAGATCGACGCTGCGCACGACCGCATGCTAGCCAATTTCGCAAAGATGATGCACCTCGCCGGCGCCGGTGCGGAGATTCCGCTCGACCTGCGCGCTCGCAGCCGCTGGGATGCCGGCAAGGCGATCGAGTGGAGCGTCCGGGGGGTCGACCGGCTGTTCGAGGCGAGCGGCGGACGGGGCATCTTTCTCGACAACCCGATCCAGCGTGCGTGGCGCGATGTCCACGCGATGCGCGCGCACGCGGGCAACACCCCGGAACACGGCGCAATGGTGTTCGGCCGCTCCGAATTCGGCCTGCCGCCGCAGGATATCCGGTTCTAACGCAGGCGAGCTGAGGCCGCTCTGGCCCGGATGCCGCCGCTATCAAGGGAGGGACGCATGGTTGCCATCAAATCCGTCGCGCATTTCAGCATTCCGGTCAGCGACATCGAGCGCAGCACCCGGTTCTATACCGAGATTGTCGGCTGCCGGCATCTGGAGACCGTGGGGCGCGGCACGATGTCGTTTTTGGACGCCGCCGGAACCTGCCTGATCCTGGTCAAACGCGATCCGCCGATCAACCCGGTCGCGGAGAACCATGGCGGCGTGCATCATTCCTTTGCCGTCGCGCACGAGGACTACCCGGCGGCGCTCGACCATTTGCGCGCGCAGGGCGTCGAAATCACCTTCGAGGAGGACCGCCAGGGCGGCGTCGTCAACGGCCCGCGCGCCTATTTCCACGACCCCGACGGCACGGTGCTGGAATTCATCGACCTGACGAGTTACGCCGGGGCGAACAACTGAGGGAGGACGAAGATGGCGGCAAAGTCCTACGTCATCGCGCTCGAAGAGCATTACCTCGACGCCGAGGTGAAGCGGCTGGGGGGTCCCGGCGCCGATCGCGACATCGTCGAGCGGCTCGACGATCTGGGGGCACTGCGCCTCAGAGAGATGGACGAGTCGGGGATCGACCTGCAGGTGCTGTCGCATTCGATCCCCGGCCTGCAGGGGGTCGACGCCGCGACCGGCGTGCCGCTGGCGCGCCGTGTCAACGACCGGCTTTACGAGGCGGTGCAAACCCATCCCGACCGGTTCGCCGGCTTTGCCGCGCTGCCGACCGCCGATCCCAAGGCGGCGGCCGACGAACTGGAGCGCACCGTCACAAAGCTCGGCTTCAAGGGCGCGATGGTCAACGGGCTCACCGGCCGGCTGTTTCACGACGACCAGCGCTTCTGGCCGATTTACGAGCGGGCGCAGGCCTTGGACGTGCCGATCTACATCCACCCGGCGCTGCCGCAGCAAGCGGTCGTCGAGGCCTATTACAAGGACTATGTCGAGAAGCATCCGGGGCTGTTGCGGGCCGGCTGGGGGTTCACCGTCGAGACCGCGACGCAAGGCATCCGCTTTGTGCTGAGCGGCGTGTTCGACGCCTATCCCGGCCTCAAGATCATCCTCGGCCACATGGGCGAGGGGCTGCCGTTCTATCTCTGGCGCATCAGCTACGGGCTGCGCGGCAGCATGAGCGAGAAAACGTTTCGCGACATCTTCTGCGAGCATTTCTGGATCACGACCAGCGGGTTCTTCTCCGACCCGGCGCTGGTGTGCTGCATGATGGAGATGGGGATCGACCGCATCCTGTTCTCGGTCGACTATCCGTTCATGGAGAACCCGCCCGGTGCGAAATGGATCGAAACCCTGCCGCTGTGCGCCGAGGACCGGGAAAAATTGCTGAACGGCAACGCAAAGCGGCTGCTCAAGCTGTAATGCATAAAACCCTCTCCCGCACTGCGGGAGAGGGACTTTCGTGGGAGGGAACCATGAGCACCGCATATCATCTTGCCGGGTTCGGCGTGGCGGCAATGCTGGCGATGCCGGCCAACGCGCAATTGCTGAACCACAAGGATCTGTCATTGGCCACCGCCTTGACGATCGCCACGACAGCCGCTGAAACCTGCAAGGGCCAGGGTTACCGCGTGTCGGTGACCGTGGTCGGGCGTGGCGGCGAGGTCATCGTCCAGCTGCGCGGCGACGACGCTTCGCCTCATACGATCGAAAACAGCCAGCGTAAGGCGTACACGTCGCGCACCTTCCGCATCCCGTCGGGCGAGTTCGTCCAGCGCATCAAGGACAATCCGACGAGCGGGGCCGTGCATCTGAGCGGCATCGTGGCGGCCCAGGGCGCGCTGCCGATCAAGATCGGCGACGAGACGATCGGCGCGGTCGGGGTATCCGGCGCGCCGGGCGGCGAGAAGGACGAAGCCTGCGTCAAGGCCGGGCTCGACAAGGTCGCCGACCAGCTCAAGTAACCTCGGCGGCGCCGTAGCGGATTTCGAGCACCTCGATCTGTTCGATCCCGGTCGGGGTGCGCAATTCGACGATGTCGCCCTCGTGCGCCTTCAACAGGGCGCGGGCGATCGGCGAAATCCAGCTGACCTGGCCGCGATCGAGGTCGGCCTCGTCGATGCCGACGATCGTGACCGTCTTCTCGGCGCCGTGCTGGTTGGCGTAGGTGACGCTGGCCCCGAAGAACACCTGGTCGCGCCTTGTCTGCTGCTGCGGATCGACGACCTCGGCACTCTCCAGCCGCTTGGTGAGGAAGCGGACGCGCCGGTCGATCTCGCGCAGCCGCTGCTTGCCATAGAGGTAATCGCCGTTTTCCGAACGGTCGCCATTGCCCGCGGCCCAGGCCACGATTTCGACCGTTTTCGGGCGCTCCTCGCGCATGAGGCGGCGCAGCTCCTCCTGCATCTGGCGATGCCCGTTGGGGGTCATGTAGTTCTTGACCCCGGCCGGGATGACCGGCGCCTCGTCGGGCAGCTCGGTCTCGTCGTCGGTTTCCTTGATGAACGCCTTGCTCATCAGACCACCTTTGCCGCGCGCGTCGCAGCGATCTCGGCCTAGTAGCCCTGCGCCAGAAACTGGTGGGCGATCGAGGCATGCATCGCGATCCCGACCGCCATGCTGTCTTCGTTCATCATCATGCGGTTGGAGTGGCACGGTGCAATATGGTCGTGCCCATCATGACCGTCCGGCATCACCCCGAGAAACATCATGCAGCCGGGCATGCGCTGCAAAACATAGGAGAAGTCTTCGGCTCCCATGATCGGCGCCGGGCTGTCGATATAGTTGTCGGGGCCAAGAAGGTCGGTCGCGACGGCGCGGGCGAAATCGACAAAGCCGGGGTCGTTGATCGTGACCGGGTATCCCCGCTCGATCGCGACATCGGCCTGACACAGATGCGCCGCGGCAATGTTCGTCGCGACCCGGTGGATGCCATCATGCGCCCGCGCTCGCGCCTCCTCGGAGGTGGCGCGCAGGGTACCGACCATCTCGACCGATTCGGGGATCACGTTGTCGGTGGTCCCGCCGCTCACCTTGGCGCAGGTCAACACCGCGGGATCGAAGACGTCGATCCTCCTTGTGATCATGGTGTGCAGGGCCAACCCGATCTCGAAGGCGACCGGGATCGGATCGACGGCGTGGTGCGGCCGCGCGGCGTGACCGCCGCGTCCCTTGACCGTGATGGTCCAGGTATCAACCGAGGCCAGCATCGGGCCCGGCTTGCCCATGATGGCGCCGGCTTTGACGAGGGGTGCGATATGCAAGGCGAACGCGGCATCGGGTTTAGGATCGGCGTCGAGCAGACCATCCTCGAGCATCAGCCGGGCCCCGCCATAGCCCTCCTCGCCCGGCTGGAACATGAACTTGACGGTGCCGGCGAGCTGGTCGCGATGCCGGTGCAGCAGGCGCACCGCCTGGACCAGCATCGCCGTATGCGCGTCGTGGCCGCAGGCATGCATGCGGCCGGTAAATTCGCTGGTGTAGGCGAGCCCGGTTGCCTCCGGCATCGGCAGAGCGTCCATGTCGCCGCGCAACAGGATCGTGCGGCCGGTCTGCGCTCCCGACTTGGTACCGCTGAGCGACACGACGAGCCCCGAAGTCGACGGTCCGCGGGCAATCTCGACCTTGAGACCGCGCAGCCCGTCGAGGACTGCTGCGGTGGTCAGCGGCAGATCAAGCCCGAGCTCCGGCTTGGCGTGAATGCGCCGGCGCAGCGCCACCGCTTCGGGCAGCAGCCCGCGCGCTTCGTCGAGGAAGCGGTGCAACTGGGACATGCTCGCCTTGCTCCGCGTCGTTTTCGCCGATTGGACCCGCACTCTACGTCGGATCGCGGGGCATTGCGATCACTCCGCTTGCGCGTTCATATCACCCGCTCCTCCCGCAGCGCGGCGATCGCGGCTGCGTCGTAACCGAGGCTCAGGAGGATCTCGTCGGTGTGCTCGCCGAGGAGCGGCGCCGGGCGGCGATAGGTGCCGGGGGTTTCCGACAGCTCGATCGGGGTCGGCGCCAACGGCACGGTCCGGTCGAGGCCGGGGAATTCCCGCTCTTCGATGAGGCGGGCGGCGCGGATATGGTCGTCGTCGAGCGCCTGCTGCGGCGAGTAGACCTGGCCGGCGACGATGTTGGCCTTTTCGAGTTCGGCCAGCGCCTCGGCGCAGCTTTTCGCCGCGCACCACTGGCTCATCCGCGCCGAGATGATTTCGCCATGATCGCCGCGCGCCTGATCGTCGGCGAAACGCGGGTCGGCGAGCCAATGCTCCTCGCCGATCATCCGGCACCAGCGGCGGAACATCGGCTGGCCGATCACCGTCGCGACGATCCAGCCGTCGCGGGTGCGGAAGATGTCGGCCGGCGCCGAGTTGAAACCGCGGTTGCCGATCGCCGTGCGGTCGACCCCGATCAGCGACTGCTCGATCAGCGCGGTGTTGGCGAAGGCGATCGCGGTGCGCAACAGCGCGCCCTCGACCTTCTGGCCGTGACCGGTCTTGCCGCGCTCGATAAGCGCGGCAAGCGTGCCGACGGCGGAGAGGCACGCGGTGCCGAAATCGACCCAGGGCACCTTGCTGGCGATCGGCTGCTCCGGCATGCCGGTGAGATAGACCGCGCCGCTCATCGTCTGGCCGATGCCATCGAAGCCGTGCTTGTGGCTCAAGGGCCCGCCGGCGCCAAACCCGGTCACCGTGGTCAGGATGATGTCGGGCTTGACCGCGCGCAGGCTGTCGAGGTCGAGCGCCAGCGAGCGCAGCACCGCGGGCGGCAGATTGGCGACGACGACATCGGCTGTGGCGACAAGTTTTTTGACGATCTCGCGGCCCTGCGGCGCCGCCGGGTCGAGGGTCATGCCCCGCTTGTTGCGGTTCATCGCGAGGAACATCGCGCCGCCGCCCTCGGGGCCGGCGCCGACCGGGATGAAGAAGCGGTCCTCGCCGCCGCCGATCCGTTCGATCCGGATCACCTCGGCGCCGAGATCGCCGAGGAGGGCCGCGCAGAACGGCCCCGCGATGTAGCGCCCGAAATCGAGAACGCGAATGTTGTCGAGCACACCGGACAAGTTTCCCTCCCGCGATTTGCCGCCGCGCCAAACCGGGATCATAGTAGCCGGTATGACAGCAAAAGAATGCGTCAGGTAAGGCGCTCCGCACGGGGAGGCAACCATGATCGACCGACCATTCTCGTGGGCAATCTGCATCGGCGCCGCCCTAAGCGTCGCGGCCGTTCTCATCAACCCAGGCCCCGCTGTTGCCGCGACGGCATTCAGCGGCGTCGCGGCCGGCGACATGCGCGCCGACGACGCGATTCTGTGGACCCGCGCCTTCGATCCGGCGAGCGGCGAGCCGGTGGCCGCCGCGGTGACCGCGCAGCTCGCCGCGGAGGCGGAGTTTCGCAACGTGCTGTTCACTTACCGGGGCAAAACCGATCCGGCGCGCGACGGCACGCTCAAAATCAACGCCACGGGCCTCAACAGCCACACGCGTTATTTCTATCGCTTCTTGTCGGGTGATGGCGCGGTCAGCTCGACCGGTCAGTTCACCACGACACCGCGCGACGACGAGAAAGTCGGTATCCGTTTTGCCTTCAGCGGCGACGCACACGGGGCGTGGCGCCCCTACCCTCTGGTACACGGGTTCGGCGAGTTGAAGCTTGATTACTTCATCTTTCTCGGCGATACGATTTACGAGTCAGCGAGCAAGAACTCGCCCGCCGCGACCGATCCCTTCGCCGATCCCGCTGATGCGTTGGCGGATTACCGCCGCAAGTATCTCGAGAACATCATGCCGGTCAAACCGGGCGGATTTGCCGGTCTGCAGGCGATGTTCGCGGCGCAAGGCAATTACACGCTTCTCGATAACCACGAACTCGGCAACTTTCAGTTCCAGAGTGGCGGCGCGCCACCCGGCAACCCACCGGGTGCGGGGGCCAACCGTACCAACTCCGCCAACGATGTAAATGGTTCCTGCCATTTCATCAACCAGACACCGGGTTTCGCGGCGCTGATGCAGGCCTATCTCGACTTCCAGCCCGTGCGGGAGCGCCGCGTTTCCGCACCCGGCGACTGCCGCAGCGACGGCACCTGGCAGCTCTATTTCGCGCAGCGCTGGAGCGCCAACAGCATATTCATCAATGTTGACGACCGTTCGTATCGCGATATCCAAATTGACGAAACCGGGCCACGCGCCGACAATCCTGCACGGACGATGCTTGGGGCGACACAACTCAAATGGCTCAAGCAGGTACTGGCGGATGCCCAAAAGCAGGGAGTGGCGTGGAAGATTGTCGCCATCTCTTCGCCGATCGACCAGGTCGGTCCGTTCGGGCCGGTGTTCCCCTGGGATGGCCCGAAAAGTTGGATCGGGGGGTACCGCGCGGAACGGAACGATCTGCTCAAATACATCGCCGACAATCATATCGAGCATGTTGTCTTCCTGACGACCGACGATCACCTGAACCGGGTGCAGGGGCTTAGCTATCTGACCGATCCAGGCGATCCAAAAAGCCGCAAGCCGGTCCCCGGAGCCTTCACCGTCGTCGCCGGCCCGATCGGCGCTTTGGCGCCCGATCGCTTTACGCAGCATGACTACGCCTCGGTTAAAAAGGTGGCCGACACCCTTGCGGCCGACGAGCGCGCGGCCGGCATCGAGCCGATTGGGTTGCGGCCGAACTTTCCCGGTCTGAAGCAGGTGTATCGCGAAGGTGATCCGGACGCTGACGCAATGCGCCAGCCGGTGGATTTCTATTCAGCGGATACGTTCAACTACGTCACCCTCGAAATCAGCGCCGATGGCAAGTCGCTCGCCGTCGATACCTGGGGCATCGATTCCTATCGTCCAAACGCCTTCCCGGAGCCGGGCGATGTCGCCGTGCCGCGGCGCATCCTCGGCTTCCGGATCGAGGCCGATTGAGCGTCGACCACGCGCTTCGCGCAATCAGCGCCAATCGAACTCGGCATCCGGCCGGGCGAGCAGCGGCGGTCCGCAGATCGAGGCGACGTAGGCGTGCGGCACCCCGGATGGTTCGACACGGTAGCGCCGCGCGAGGCTCGCCGCCACACCTGGCCCGAACGATGCGCGATGGCGCGCGATCAGCGCCGCGACTTCGCGCGAGAACGGGCCGGTCTGGCGCTCGATATAGACCACGCGCAGCGCGCCCGATCGGTCGGGCTCGCGCGCGAGCCGCTCGCCGAGCCAGGCATCGATGATTTCGATCCCCTGCATCGGGTCGCCGGCGCGCGGATCGCGCCCGTACAGCCCGTCGAACACGAAAAGCTCGTCCGGCTTGCGGCGCGCTCCGGCGATCGCGTCGATCGCCGGCATGCCGCCGCCCGAATGCCCCGAGAGAATGAAGCGGTCGACCGCCAAGCCGCCGGCGGGGTGGGGAAACCGCTGCAACGCATCCTCGACGAGCCGGTCGATCCCGCCATCGAGCAGCGCCGGGAAGTCGTACCAGGTGTGCCGGAGCCAATTGCCGCGCGGCAGGAGGGCGAGGGTCGGCCGGGTCCGGCCCGACAGGTCGAGGCCGCTCCTCGCCACCTTTTCGGCAAGCGGCATCGCGCCGCCCTGCTGCGAAAACCCGTGCAGATGGACGACGACATCGATCGCCCGTACTGCAAGCGGGATCGCGTTCCAGCGCAGGAACAGATCGGGCTGGGTCCCGGCATGGGCGCGCAGCACCGGCGTGTCGGCAAGAAAGGCTTCGCCCGGCAGGATGCTCTCGCCGGAGATGTCGATCGGGAAATCCGGCATCGCTGCCAGTCGCCCGATCATGCCGGGGCGAAGAGGTCCTCCTTGGCCGGCTCCTTGGCCGCGGCGCCGGGCAGGGTCGCGGCCTCAGGAATGCCGGTGCCGGCGAAGGCGGGGTCGCGCTGCAGGACCGGCAACACCCGCTCGGCGAAGAGGCGCATGTTGAGTTCGGCCTCGGCGTGCGGCATCGCGCCGAACGAGTATTCGGTGACGAGGTGGTCCATCCCGGTCGCGCGCTGCAATTCGGCGATCTTGTCGAGACAATCCTTGGGCGTGCCGACGATCTGAATGCGGACATAGAAATCGGTCGCCTTCTGGCGGGACGCTGCGTCCTCATTGATCTTGGCGTAGGTGCGGAACTTGTAGTTCTCCAGGCACTCGATAAACCGC
>CAYMRQ010000146.1:0-12211 GCA_964392845.1 uncultured Rhizobium sp. | reverse complement strand
AAATGCCGCCGTCACGCCGCAATCCCATACCCCTCATGAATGATCCGGGCTAGCTATCAGCAACAGTTCCCAAACCTATCTAATCGGGAGGAAGCTATGGAACTCTTGTTGATCATCGTTGTGCTGGTCCTTCTGTTCGGCGGCGGCGGCATTTACGGTTATCGCCGGTGGCGCTGACCCTCACTCCTGCAAGCGTCCGTCCGCACCCCAAAATCGTGACCCCGGGCTATAGCGAGCAGACCTCTACCTGACCCAGGGGATTCGCTGCTGCCGCAAGCCGCGGATCGAAGCTGACGAACGCTTCGCAGCCTTGCGCTTTGCCGACATGGAGTGCGTCCGCGAAATCAACTCCTCGCGCCGCCCAATCCAGCGCCCGAGCAGCCAGCGCGGGGTCTTCCAGCGTGACGCGCGGAAGACCCGCAAAAGCGTCGAGCGCCTCCACGACCTGAGCGCGAGTAAAGCGGTACCCGCTGCGCAGCACCCACTCGGTCTCCAGCAGAACGGTGGTAGCGACGAAGACTTCGTTGCCGTCGATCAGCCCCTTCGCCGTCGCCGATTGCTCCGGATCGTCACGGGTCAGGTATCGCACGATAACGTTAGTATCGACCGCGAGCATGCCGCCGCTTTACCTCGGCTTCTATGGCCTCGTCCATCTCCTCGACCGTCTTCGACGGCCCGGAATAGTGAAGCATTCCGAATACATCTTCTGGCCGAGTCAGCGCGAACACCGGCGCGGATTTCAGCAACACGCCATCCGGCGTCTCTTCAACCAAAAGGCGAGTGCCCGGACGCCATTGCCGCCGGTCCCGTATCACCTTCGGCAGGATGACCTGTCCCTTCGTCGAGACCGTCGTCGTGGCGTTTTCGGAAATTGGCATATCCAGTTTCCCGGAAGCAGTAAGACATAGGTAAGATAGTGCTCCTCTCGCGCCCGTGCAAGCACGCCCCGCTAGCCGACGCGGGCGCAATGCCCGCCTTCAGCGAGCGCGCGCGGAAAACAGATCGCAGCGGCCCTATATTGCCCCGCCATCGGCACCCGTTTCTGCGGCGAATGGGGCCGCGAGGGCCGGGATTATTCCGCCTTGCGGCAATACACGGCGAGCTTGTTGCCGTCGAGATCGCGGACATAGCCGGCATAGGCGTTGGGCCAGAAGCTGCGCGGCCCGACCGCGCCCTCGTCCTTGCCGCCAGCGGCAAGCGCGGCCTTGTGAAATGCCGCGACCGCCGCGCGGCTCGGCGCCTCGAAGCTGATCGTGCCGCCGTTGGCGACGGTTGCCGGCTTGCCGTCAGCCGGCTTGAGCACCATGAACTCCTCGGTCGTCTGTCCCCAGCATGAGCCCCCGTCGCCGAAATCCTTGAGGCGCTTGCAGCCGAGCGGCGCGAGCACCGCGTCATAGAATACGCGTGCCTTGGCAAGATCGTTCGTGCCGACCGCGACGTGGGTGAATATGGCCATGTGAGTCCTCCCGTTGCTGCCTTTGGCGCGCATTGCGCTCGCGGCCCCATTTTAGACCCGTAGGATGGGTTGAGCGAAGCGAAACCCATCTTCCGGAAGCCGTTCAACCGGATGCCCGATGGGTTTCGCGTTGCCCAACCCATCCTGCCGCGCTGCGAAACTACCGCTCGCCCGGCCGCCATTTGTCGCCGGATTTGATCAGCAGGGCCACCTCGCGCGGGTATTCGTCATCGACCGTGTATTCGTAGCAGCGGATGCGCGCAATCTCGGGATGCGCGGCATCGATCGCCGCCAGCGCCTCGGCCAGCGACGTGAAATCGCCGGTGAATTGCAGCCGGCTGTTCCACACGCCGCGCGACGCCCTGGTCAGCCGCCCGAGCGTCGGCGCGTCGGTTTCCGGCACCCGGTCGATATAGGCGGTGATCTCGACGCCGACCGCGCCCTCGGCGCGCGTCTCGTCGCGGGTGATCTCGACGCGATAGGTCTCGTAAGCCATCGAACATTTATACCGCCGTCCGCGCCCTGACGCTAACATGGCGCAGCGATCTGTGCCGATGGGGAGGATTGCGATGATCAGACTGGCGGGTATCGGCCACGTGCTGTTGCGGGTCGCCGACGAGGAAGCCTCCAAGCGCTTCTACCGCGATGCGCTCGGGTTCGCCGTCGCCGAACAGGACCCCGAGCACGGCGGCGTCTTCATGACCCTGGGCGACGGGTTTCACACGATCGACATCACGCAGCATGCGACGCCCAAGGAGGCATCGCGGCCCGAGCGCGGCGGGCTCGGCCTCGTGCACATCGCCTTCAAGGTCGCCAGCTATGCGGCGCTGCGCGAGGCCTACGCCCACCTCCTCAAAAATGGCGTCGAGATCCAGCGCGCCACCGACCATGTCTGCCAGCGCAGCCTCTATTTCGCCGACCCCGACGGCAACGGCCTCGAGATCTATTACGAGATGCCGAATGCGCTGAGGCTGTTCCCGAACGGCCGCGGCGACGAGGACGAGGCGCTGCCGCTGAGCGCCGCCGCCGACCCGCTCCCCCGCTGGCTCACCGAGGATTGGCCCGGCCCCGCGGCGATGGCGAAGGTCGAACGGCTGCGGCGGCAGACCGAGCCCAGCCCGGTCTAATCGTCAGTCAGTAGGATGGGTTGAGCGTAGCGAAACCCATCGCCGTCAGGCCCACGGCAGGGAATGGCAAATTGTCGCCGCAACTTCCTCGCCGGTGGCACCTATTTCTTCACCGTCAATCTGGCCGACCGACGTCGCTCGCTGCTGATTGAGCATGTTGCCCTGTTGCGCGCGGCGTTTCGATCGGTGCGGACCCGTCATCCGTTCACGATCGAAGCCGCCGTGATCCTGCCGGAACATCTGCACACGATCTGGACATTGCCGGATGGCGACGCCGATTTCGCCACTCGGTGGCGGCTGATCAAGAGCGCGTTCTCGCACAGCTTGCCCCGCTCCGAGCCCGTTTCTGCCAACCGCAGCGCCAAAAGCGAGCGCGGCATCTGGCAGCGGCGATATTGGGAACATACGATTCGTGATGACGACGATTTTGTCCGCCACCTCAATTACATTCACTTCAACCCGGTGAAGCACGGCCATGCGGGGCGAGTGCGGGATTGGCCCTATTCATCATTTCGCCGCTGGGTCCGGCTCGGCGCATATCCGGAAGATTGGGCCGGTGACGCCGGCGATGAGTCGCGCGGGTTCGGCGAACGGTGATGGGTTTCGCTCCGCTCAACCCATCCTACTCGCTGCTTCCCCCGAGCCGGTAAGTTCATCCGCACCAGCTTCGCCGGGCGCCATCCCACCGCCGCGCCAAGCCCTCGGCGACCAGGATGTCGCCGAACGAGCGACCGTCGCGCTCGATCACACGGAGCTTGCGCCCGTAAATATCCTCATCGCGGCTGCCCCGACGGACGACCTCGAACGGCCCGGCATTGACCAATTGCAGCAGCCGGTTTGCCGCCCGCTGCCCGAGGGCGAGTTCGGACGAGCATTTGTGCTGGTAGGTTTCGGGCGCGTCGATGTCTTCGAGCCTGATCTTCAGCCCGGCATAGTGGATCGTGTCGCCATCGACCACGCAGTCCTTGTCGTTCCGGCGGTTGCAAAGAGAGAGAGCGCGTTGCCCGGACACCCCGTCGGCCTGGCGCCCGTAGACCACCTGCGCAGCCTCGCCCCGTCGCGGGAAAATATCGATCCCCGGCCCCTCGCTTACGTACAGCGCCGCGGCGATTCCAAGGAGCACCACCAATCGCACCGTGGGCACCCACCGCATCCCTTGTCGCGGGTACCGGCCGCCCGACCATCTTCTCTGCGGGTGCTGAAGGCGGACCACCCGTGCCATTGGCATTGCTCCGTAGCTGCGCGAGGACAGCGTACGGAAGCACTCGGAAATGAACCGTTAAGCGTCGTTCGTTGCTGAGAGCGCCCGCGTCGCCACCGCGCGGGTGCGGCACAACGGCAAGGGCCGCCCCCGATGGGAGCGGCCCTGCCTTTGGGTGATCTGCGCGGCCCGATCGAGCCGCTCCGGGTCAGCTATGCCAGCGGAACTCCTGTGCCTTTCTGGCGGAGCCTTGGCTGAGCTTGATGTTTACGAGGCCCGGGCCGGGGAAGTTCATCAGCTCGTCGAGGGCGCCGCGAACGTCCTTGGTGTCCTCGACGTAGGCGCCGTAGCCGCCGAAGGCCTGCATCATCTTGTCGTAGCGGGCGCCGTAGATCAGCGTGTTCGGCCGCATATTGAGCATCGGGTTGGGCGGGATTTCCGGCATGCCCGGGCCGATGCCGCCATTGTTCATGACGACGATCTTGGCCGGCATGTTGTAGCGGCAAAGGGTCTCCATCTCCATGCCGGAGAAGCCGATCGCCGAGTCGCCGGAGATGTGGACGACCGGGCGGTCGGGGTGCACGACGCAGGCGGCGACGACGAGCCCGAGGCCCACGCCCATCGTGCCGTAGCTGCCGGCGTTCAGGTAGGAACGCGGGTTATCGAGCGGCATCTGGGTGCCGCCGATATCCATCGTGGTCGCGCCCTCGCTGCACAGCATCACGTTCTTCGGCAGCCACTCCCGGATGTCGCGGAACAGCCGGTAATAGCCCCCCGGCGACGAATTGTCGTCGATTTGCGGCGCGATCATCGCCGCGTTTTCGGCCGACTTCTTGGCGATCGCCTGGCGCCACGGCGAGCCTTCCGGGTGGAACCACTGGCGGCCGGAGAGCGCGGCGTTGAGCTGCGCGACGATCGCCTTGCCGTCGCCGACCAGCGCCGCCTCGGCCGGCTTGTTCTGGTGCATCGACTCCGGCTCGATGTCGAGCTGGACCACCCGCACGTCCTTGTTGTAGCGCGGCGGCAGGCCGAAATGCAGGATCCAGTTGAAGCGCGCACCCATCAGGAAGACAACGTCGGCCTGCGACAGCGCCAGGCTGCGCGCCGCGCCGGCCGACAGCGGATGGTCGTCCGGCATCACGCCCTTGCCCTTGGGCGTGCGCACGAACGGTATCTGGGTGCGCTCGATAAAGGCGCGCACCTCCTCCTCGGCGCCCGAGGAGGCCATGCCCTGGCCGATAAGGGCAAGCGGGCGCTGCGCCGATTGCAGCACGTCGAGGGCATGCTCGATGTCTTGCGGCATCGCCATCGTGCGCGGCGGGTCGGGGCACTTCCGGACCGCATCCACCGTGTCGGTGTCGCACGAGCCGGTGATCATGTCGTCGGGGAAGTCGAGATAGGTGGCGCCGGGGCGACCGTAGATCGACTGCCGCACCGCCATCTCGACATAGAACGGGATGCGGTTGACGTGTTCGATGGCGTGCGCCCATTTGGAAACGGGGGTCGCGGCCAGTACCTGGCGCTCCTCCTGGAAGGAGCCCATGCCGTTGCGATAGGTCTCCGAGGCGCCGCCGATCAGGATCATCGGCCAGCAGTTCTGCTGGGCGTTGGCAAGGCCGGAGAGACCGTGGATGACGCCCGGACCGGTGACGACGATGCACGAGCCGGGCCGGCCGGTCAGAAAGCCGACGGCACCCGCGGCATAGGATGCCGCCTGTTCGTTGCGCATGCCGATGTAGGGAAGGCCGATCTTCTGGGCGGCCTCGGCGATCGGCCCGACGGGAAACCCGACGACGCCGAACATGAATTGCACGCCCTGCTCCTTCAGGCTTTTCGCCAGCAAGTCGGCGCCTCTGATTTCGCTCATGTTTCCTCCTGTAGATGGGACGGACCTGGGTGCGGGGGTGCGGTAAGGTCCGGGTTGCCGAGAAACTCGTCGGCAAGAGATTACGCATTTATCCACCGCGGGGGGAAGGACTCTGGCGTTTCCCTGCCCCGCGTCATCATTCGATGACCTCATCCGCGGCGGCGAGGAGCGATGGCGGGAAGGTGACGCCGAGCGCCTTGGCGGTCTTCAGGTTGAGCGCCAGCTCGAACTTGGTCGGGTTCTGGACCGGCAGGTCGCTTGCTTTGGCGCCCTTCAGGATGCGATCGACATAGGCGGCAGCGCGCCGATACAGATCCGTGGTCTCGATGCCGTAGGACATCAGCCCTTCGCGACCGGCGAGGTAGCGCTGGGGATAGACCGCGGGCAGGCGGTGTCGGGCGGCGAGGCCGACAATCGCGTCGCGATGCATACCAGTGAAGATGTCCGGCAGAACCAGCACCCCGCCGCGCTCTTCGTGCGCGAGCCCCGCCATCATCGCCTCGATCTCGGCATCGTCATTGACCGGCGCGGCCCGCACCGCCACGGCGAGGGACCGGGCCGCTTCCTCGATGGCGTGGAGCATCAGGCCGGAATAGGGCGCGTTCGCGCGATTATAGAGCACCGCCACGCGCCCGACGGGTGGGGTGATCTGCGTCAGCATCCCCAGCCATTTGCCGGCCATCGGCGGATCGTAATTGCTGAAGCCGGTGATGGTGCCGCCGGGTCGCGCCAGGCTCTCGACAAAGCCTTGGCCAACCGGGTCGACGACGCCCACGAACACGATCGGGATCGTGCTGGTTTGCCGCCGCAGCGCCTTGACCGCTGTCGAGCTGCTCCCGGCCAAGAGAATGTCGGGGCCGAGCGCGACAAGTTCCGCCGCGTAGCGTGCGAAGAGCGCGGGGTTGCCGCCGGCCCAGCGCCAGTCGATGCGCAGATTCCCGCCCTCTTTCCAGTTGAGCGCGCCGAGCCCCTGCACCAAGGCGGCGGCGCGTGCCTGCCCCTCAGGGTCGCTGGCGAGCTGCCACATCAGCACGCCGAGGCGGCGCATCCCGTTGCGCGGCTGCGCCTGCGCGGCCGGCGGTCGCAACGCCAACGCCGCGGCGATGCCGGCAAGGCCGGGGGGGCGGGTGGCGGGGAGGGACCCCCCTCCCCCCCGCGGGGGGGGGGGGTGGGGGGGAGGGGGCAAGCATAAGATTCGGTGCGGGCACCCTCACCCGGCTCACCCCTTGCGGGGCGAGCCACCCTCTCCCGCGGTGCGGGAGAGGGTTTCGCACCGGCAGCAGGGGGACCAATTTCTGCCAGCCTGCCTCAGCTCCCGCCCCACAACCGCCGGGAGGCGATCGCCGCGCCCTCGGCCATCGCGTGCAATTTCTTGAAGGAAATATCGGGGTCGAGCTTGCCGTAGCCGGCGAAGGTGCCGAAGCCGCAATCCGAACCGGCCATCACCCGCTCGCGCCCGACGATGTCGGCGAAACGGCAGATACGCTCGGCCACCAGCTCGGGGTGCTCGACGTAATTGGTCGAGGTGTCGAGGACGCCGGCCACCAGGATCTTGTCATCTGGCAGCTTGATGTCGCGCCACACCACCCATTCATGGGCGTGGCGCGGGTTGGCCGCCTCGATGACGAGGGCCATCGGCTTCGCCTTCACCAGGATCGGCGCGACCTTGGCGAAATCGATGTCGTGGTCGTGCGGCCCCTCGTAATTGCCCCAGCAGATGTGGATGCGGCAGCTTGTCGCCGGCACGTTGCGCAGCGCGTGGTTCAGCACCTCGACATGGAACGCCGCGCGCTTCAGGAAATCGGCTTCGCTGAGGTCCTGGAACGAGGTGTGGTGCGCCATCGCCAGGTCGGGGCAATCGAGCTGCAAGACGAACCCGGCGGCGACGATCGCCTCGTATTCCTCCTGCATCGCCGCGGCGATGGCTTCGACATAGGCCTCATAGGTCGGGTAATGGCGGTTGTTCTGGAATACCGGCACCAGACCGGGCGAGGCCGCCGTCATGAAACCTTCGACCGCGTTGACCTGCGCCAGCGCCGCCTTCAGATTGGCGATGTCCTGGGCGAGCGGCTCGCGGTCGCGCACCGCGATCGGGCCGACACACACGGCGCGCCGTGCGACATTGGCGCCGGTCATCCGTTCGTAGGCGGCCATGAAATTCGGGTGCGGTCCCGTATCGAGCCGCGGCTTGGCCGGCTCGTGCCCGGCAAACCCCGACAGCCGGTCGGCGACATAGGTCGAATAACCGGGCTTTGACATCTCGCCGTCATTGATGATGTCGACGCCGACCTCCGCCTGGCGCCGCACGATGGCGATGACGGCCTCGCGCGTCAGGCGCTCCAGTTCCGCCTTGTCGTAGGGCTCGCCCTGGTCCTTCTTGACCAGCACCGCGCGCAATTCCGGCGGGCGCGGCAGGCTGCCGGTATGGGTGGTCAGAATGCGGTCCTGGCTCGTCTTCATCGCGTTTCTCCCGGCTGGTGATCTTTGTGTCGGCAGCGTGCGCCGCTTGGCCGGCGCAGGCAACCAGCGGCTAACCCGGCAGCGCGACCTGGCGCGGCGCTCGGCACCGGACGCGATCCCGGCACATCCCGGCCACACAAAATTGGCTGACCGCTCGTCAACGTCGCACTTTCGCCGGTTCTGATCCAGATCCGCGGCCCGGTTAAACGCCGGTCAGATTTTGGTCACCTTGTTTCGGCCGGTCTGTTTCGACAGGTAAAGCGCCGCGTCGACCCGTTTCAGCAGATCGTCCGGACTATCGGGTTTCGTATATGCAGTGACCCCGAAGCTCACCGTCACTGCCCGTCCGATTTCCGGAATTACCTGACTGGCGATGCTCGTTCGTAGCCGGTTGAGCAGCGTTTCTGCAACCTCGAGCCTCGTCTCGGGAAGCAGAAGGGTGAATTCCTCGCCGCCCCAGCGGGCTATGTAATCGGCTCGGCGCAGGCTTTTGCGCATCAGCTCGGCAAGGCTTTTGAGCACCGCGTCTCCGACCTGGTGCCCGAAGGAGTCATTGACGATCTTGAAAAGATCGATATCGCCCATCGCCAGGGATAGCGGCCCGCGGTACCGCGCGGATCGCGCGATTTCCTGCTCAAGAGTGACGTCGAAATTCCGCCGGTTTGGCAGACCGGTAAGAACGTCGAAATGGGCCAGTTGGGCGGCCTCGTCTTCCTTGCGCTTGCGCTCGGTAATGTCGCGCAGGACCGCCAGCCCGACCGGACGCCCGCCAAGCGACGCGCAGCGCAGCGAAATCTCGCCCCAAAACAGATGATCGTCCTTCGCCTTGCAGCGCCACTCGAAGATCTGCGGCCCGAGCGATTGCGCCTCCTCCAACAATGTCATCACATCGCGTCGCACGTAGGGCGGCAGGCCCGTCGAAAGATCCCCCAGCGTGCGCCCGATAAGCTCTTCCCGCATGAAACCGAACATCGTGCAGGCAGCCGCATTGACGTCCATAAGCGTGCCGGTTTCCGCATCGCACACAAATATGCCGTCGCCGACCGAGTCGAAGATGACCCGGAACTCATCCTCGCCTGCCGTCCGCTTTTTCCGATTCATGCCGCTCATGGGCGCCGGTCGCGGACTGACATTCGGGCCGGCCGGAAGGTATGCGCCGGCTCCTCGGCATAGGACCGGCTGCGCGGGATGCGCCTGATCATCGCCTCATAAGCCGGCCATGCGGCGATGAATTGCTGCATCAGCTCTTCCGGCAGATCCAGCCCGGCCTGGCGCGCCATGGCGCGGATCTCCTCCGGGGTCGAAGGCGGCAGATGGCTGAGATCGGTCCCTTTGTCGCTCGTCATGATGAATGCTCCGCGATCAGGCCAGGTTCGGGTGGCGGCGGTGCCAGTCGGTCGCCTGCTGGTAGGCATGGGCGATGCGCAGCACCAGCCCCTCGGCGAAGGGTGCGGCCGCGATCTGCAGCGACAGCGGCAGGCCTTCCTGGCTGCTGTAGCCGCAGGGGATGGCGAGCGCCGGCAGGCCGCCGACGCTGAACGGCATCGTGATGCTGGGCGCGCTGACCAGCCGGTCGGGCAGGTTGGGGTCGGCGCGGTCGGCGACATTGAGCGCCGCCGCCGTGATGAACGCATCGACCTGCTGCAACGCCCGCGCCTGCTCCTTCGCCAAGGCGGTGCGCCAGCGCAAGGCCTCTAGGTAATCCTCGGCGCGGATCAACGCGCCGGGCAGCACCCGGTTGCGCAGGATGCGGCCGAAATCCTGCGGCCGGGTTTTCAGATCATGCTCATGGATCGCATAAAGCTCGACGCTCGAGATTGTCGTCTTGCAATCGGTGTAGTCGCGCAGGCTCGACAGCTGGACCGGCTCGACGACCGCGCCTTGACCGCGCAACACCTCGACCGCCGCCTCGATCGCCGGCGCGAGGTCGGGATGGGCGTTGGCCCCCTGATACCAATCGTTGATCAGGCCGAGGCGCAGCCCGCGCACCCCGCCGTTGAGCTCGGCCGGGTAATCCGGCACCGGAACATCCTCGCTGCCGGGATCCTCGGTGTCGAAGCCAGCGATCACCTTCAAAAACAGCGCGATGTCCTCGGCGCTGCGGGCGAGCGGCCCGCAATGGTCCATCGAGAAGGTGTTGGGAAAGACGCCGCGGCGGCTGACCCGTCCATAGGTCGGCTTCAGTCCGGCGAGGCCGCAGACCGCCGCCGGGCCGCGGATCGAGCCGCCGGTGTCGGTACCGACCGCGCCCGGGACAAACCCGGCCGCCACGGCCGCCCCGGCGCCACTCGACGACCCGCCGGGCAGATAGTCGGGGTTCCATGGGTTGCGCGCCGGCGGCCACGGCAGGTCGAAGCTTGGTCCGCCGAGCGCGAACTCCCAGGTCGCGAGCTTGCCGAGCATGATGGCGCCGGCCGCCTTGAGCCGGGTGACCAGCTCGGCATCGGCAGCGGGGATGTAATCCTGGCGCAGCTTCGAATGGCCGGTCGTCGGGATTCCTGCGGTCTCGATGATGTCCTTCAGCGCATAGGGGATGCCGTGCAGCTTCCCGCGCCGCGTGCCGGCCATCAGCTCGCGCTCGGCTTCGCCCGCCTCGGCCAATGCCGCCTCCTCGGTCAGCCGCAGAAAGCTGTGCAATTTGCCGTCATGCGCGGCGATCCGCGCCAAAAGCGCCTTGGTCACCTCGACCGGCGACAGTTCGCGCCTGATATAGAGCCGATTGAGCTCGGCGATCGTCAGGAAGGCGACATCCATCGGGCATCCTCCGGTTGACCGCGCCATTCAACTCCAACCGAGAGGCTGGCGGCAACGCCGGCGAGAGTACCCCCGTAGGATTTGACGCCCGGCCGGCTTCCGCTTCACTATGCCGGTCTGCGTTGGAATGGCCGATCGAACCAAGGGAGGTCCGGTGAGTCGCCCGCGAGCCGCCGACGATTTCGCGACGATCCGCGCCCGCATCGACGAGCTGCGCCGCGAGCGCGCGACGAGCGACCCCGACCAGGATGCCCGATCCGGCAAGCCGCCATCGGGTCGCGTCGAGAGCGATGCCGAACGTCGGCGGCGCGAACGGATGGAGGGCTGGCCGCCGCCCTGGGTCCCGACGATCTTCGTCAAGAAACCACTCGAGTAGCCCGGCAAAGCGGTATTGTTCATTTCGGGAGTTCCGGCGACCGCTGCGGACCACTCTCTTGTCGTCCCGGCCCGGTCCAGCCTTTGGCCGGCCCGAGGATAAACTCCGGCCGGGACCCACTTCCGGCGTGGATACCGGCCTTCGCCGGTATGACAAGGAGGGAGCCGCAGAGCCAAAGAGGAGAGAAACGCGATGCTGATCGTCGATTCACAGATTCATATCTGGCAAAACGCCAAGATGTCGGCGCATCACCGGCAGATCCCGACCTATTCGAAGGAGGATGCGCTAAAGGAGATGGCAGAGGCGGGGGTCGACGCCGCGGTCCTCCATCCACCCAGCACGCTCGGCGAGGTGATGAACGCGCTGGCGGTCGAGGCGGTGAAAGCGCATCCGGACAAGTTCTGCATCCTTGGGAATTTCGACCTTCTGGCGCCGAACCGGCTCGATATCGTCAAGAACTGGCGGCAGCGGCCGGGCATGCTCGGCTTCCGCTTCACCTTCAACCAGCCGCACCAACAGGTCTGGTGGACCGACGGCTCGCTCGATTGGTTCTGGGCTGCTTGCGAGAGCGGGGGGCTGCCGGTCGGCCTGTTGGCGGGCGGTCACATGGCCGCGCTCGGTACAATTGCCGAGCGGCATCCCGGGCTCAAGCTGCACATCGACCATCATGGGCGCGGCGGCGGCGGCGGTGCCGGGACCGATGATGCCGCGTTCGCCAATCTGCCGGAGATGCTGGCCCTGGCCAAATATCCCAACGTCGCGGTCAAGCTTTCGGGCGCGCCGAGCTATTCGAGCCAACCCTACCCCTATCGGAATATTCACAAATACATCCGGCAAATCTTCGACGCGTACGGCCCGCAGCGGTGCTTCTGGGGCACCGACATCACCCGGATGCCGTGCAGCTACCGGCAATGCGTGACGATGTTCACCGAGGAGCTGCCGTGGCTCACCGGGCATGACCGCGACCTCG
>CAYMRQ010000145.1:8255-12277 GCA_964392845.1 uncultured Rhizobium sp. | reverse complement strand
GCATGCGGGTTTGGGATAGCTACGACGCCATCGTCGACGCATGCTGTGATGCTTGCAACGGGTTCGTTGGCGATGTCGCCCGCATCACCTCAATAACCACCCTGGATTGGATATCGGTCAAAACTTAAAGCGGTTGGTATGAGACCCTCATTTTACGGGATTGCTTCGTCGCTCCGCTTCTCGCAATGACGATTCCTTTTCTGTCATTGCGAGCGAAGCGAAGCAATCTCGGGCCAATTCGGGTTGCGCCCGGTGCGTGGCTGCGACAGGCTGGCCCCGGGGACATCGGAAGGAAATGACATGGCCAAGCGGTCGGAAGGACGCGTCGCGCTGGTTACCGGCGGTGCCCGCGGCATCGGCGAGGCGACCGCCGAGCGGCTTGCCGAAGACGGCGCCGCGATCGCGATCGGCGACATTGACGGCGCCGGCGCCGAGGCGACCGCTTCGCGGATCGCCGCGCGGTACGGGGTCAGGGCGATCGGTCTGAAGATGAATGTAGCGATTGCCAGCGAGGTCGAGGCGATGGTCGCGGAAATCGCCCTTCGGCTCGGTTCGCTCGACATCCTGATAAACAATGCCGGAATCACCCGCGACAATCTGATCCACAAGATGACCGACGAGGATTGGGATTCGGTCGCGGCGGTGCATCTGAAAGGGGCGTTTCTGTGCTCGCGCGCGGCGCAGCGCGAGATGGTCAAGGGCAATTGGGGCCGCATCGTCAATCTGTCGTCGGTCTCCGCGCTCGGCAATCGCGGCCAGACCAACTATTCGACCGCGAAAGCTGGGTTGCAGGGCATGGCGCGCACCCTGGCGATCGAGCTTGGCCGCTATGGCGTCACGGTCAATGCGGTGGCGCCCGGCTTTATCGACACCGAGATGACGCGGGCGGTCGCGATCCGGCTCGGCCGCGACCCCGAGGAGTGGAAGGAGGAGCGCGCCCGCGAGATCCCGGTACGGCGCGCCGGGGTGCCGCGCGACATCGCCAACCTGATCGCCTTTTTGTGCAGCGACGAGGCGTCTTTCGTCTCGGGCCAGGTGATCTATGTCGCCGGCGGTCCGCGCGGGTGAGGCCGGCCGCGCCGCGCCGCACGATGCCGGATAGCGCGGCCGCCATCCCGAGCTATGATCTTGTGACGCTCGGCGAGACGCTGCTGCGGCTGTCGCCGCCCGGGATGCAGCGGCTCGACCAGGCCAGGGCGTTCGAGGTCGGGATCGGCGGCAGCGAGCTCAACGTCGCCTGCCTCCTGGCCCGGCTGGGACGCCGCACCGCCTGGGTGTCACGGCTGCCGGAGGGGCCGCTCGGGCGCATCGTCGACGGCGAGGCGAGGCGCCACGGCGTCGACACGCGCTTTGTCCGTTGGATCCCCGGCGCACGCCTCGGGCTGATGTTCTTCGAGCCCGGCCCGGCGCCGCGCAACGCCCGGGTGATCTATGACCGCAAGGATTCCGCCGCTTCCGGGCTGGGCTTCGAGGACGCGCCCTGGGAGGCGCTGATCGCGGCAAGCGCGCGGGTGCATCTGTCGGGCATCACCCCGGCGCTGGGGCCGAGCTGCCGGGCGCTCGTCGCCCATGTCGCCGCGCTCGGCGCCGCCGCCGGGAAGCCCGTGTCCTACGATCTGAACCATCGCGCGACGTTGCAGAGCGCCGCGGAAGCGCGCGCGATGCTGGCCGCGGTCGCGCCGCACCTCGAGCTGCTCGTCGTCGCCGAGCGCGACGCGCGCGCCGTCCTGGGCTTCGAGGAGGAGGCCGAACCTCTCGCCGAGGCGATCGCGGCGCGCTACGGCATGCCGCTCGTCGCGGTGACCCGGCCGCCCGGATCCGAACCCGGCGATCTCCTCCTGGCACGCGGCGCGATCCGCCATGCGCCGCGCTACGCGGTCGAGATCGTCGATCGCATCGGCGCCGGCGACTCCTTCGTCGCCGGGCTCATTCACGGCCTCATCGACGGCGATCTCGACCTTGCCATCCGGTTCGCCGCCTATGCCGCGGCGATCGGTTTGGCGACGCCGGGCGACATCAACTATTTCGGCCCGGAAGACCTCGCCGCGTTTCACGCCAACATGACGGGCGTGCTGGTGCGGTAGAGCGCTTCACGGATGCCGCTCATATCGATGGCGGCTTGCCGCGAACCTGTTGCGCCGCGCGCCGCAGTGCCAGGGCCTCACGCCGCTCCGGCGTCAGGTCTTCCCGCCGCGTCGAGGCCGGTTTTGCGGCTTTGGCGGGTTTTGCTCCGGCATTGCGGCTGGGCAGTGCCGGCCCGCCGCCCGAAGGATTGTCGCGAGCCATTTGTCCCTCTTGTTGATTGGCTGCAGGCGAGGTTGCCGCCCGGCGATGCCGCGCGAGCTGTGCCAGCTCGGAGCGCACCGCGGCGCAGGGCGGAACGGGGTCGCCGAACTGATCCGCGAGGGCACTGGCGAGGACGCGCTCGGAGGAAAAGGCTGAGCAGCTGATTGACCGGCGCTGCCGAGCGCTCGATGCGGCCCTCTCCGACACCGCGGCGATGGACGTGGCCCACCACGAATCCGCCCCTGTCGGCGAGCGCCATCGCGTCGCTGGCCTGCGCGGCAACGGTGCCGAGCATCAGCGCGCCCAGCGCGCTGCAAGCCGGCTTCCAGGGCATTGCCAGCGCGCGTCAGCGGCGCCGCGTGGACACGCGGGCCGGGCGACGCGCGGGTACGGCCCGGCGCGACAGCCATCCCAGGGTAACGAGCGGCAGCAGAGATCCGAGCGTGACCGTGATCTGGACCGCAATGCTCATAGGAGGTCTCCCCGTAAAACGTACATCGATCAGAGCCGAAAGAACCGTCGCTGCATTGACGTGGGTCAACCGGGCGACGGTCAGGGCCGATTGAGCGCTTTACGGACGCAAACGACGTTCGGATCCGAGGGATCGGGCGACACGGCAAACCCGAGTTCGCGGCACATCGCCAGCATCAGCCGGTTCTCGCACAGCACCTCGCCGACCAGCTCGCCGATGCCGGTTTGGCGGGCGATTGCGATCAGCCGGTTCATCAGCGCGTAGCCGACGCCGCGACCTTGCCAGTCGCTGCGCACGGCGATGGCATATTCGGCAGAGAGCCGGTCGGGATCGGCAAAGAAATGCGCGATCCCCAGCGCGGCGGAGTCGTGCCGTGCGATCAGCGCCATCTCGCGGTCGTAGTCGATCTGGGTCAGCCGGGCCGCGACCGCGTGGGATATCCCGCGCACCGGGGTGAAGAAGCGCAGCCGCAGATCCTCCGGGCTCATATGCGCGGCGAGGTCATGCAGCAGCGGCTCGTCTTCCGGCTGCGCCGGCCGCAGCGCCACCTCGGTGCCGTCGCGCAGCCGCTCCATGCTCTCAAGCTCTCTCGGATAGGGCGCGATGGCGAACCGCGCCGCCCCCGCTGTGAGCGCCGGCGCGACGCGGATGCGCGCGTCGATCGCGATGACCCCGGCGGCGTCGGCGAGCAGCGGGTTGATGTCGAGCTCGCGGATTTCGGGGTGCTCCGCGGCGAGCTGGCCGAGGCCGATCAGCACCTCGGCGATTGCGTCGATCGCTGCCGCCGGCCTGTCGCGATAAGACTGCAGCAGCCGCCACACCCGGGTGCGCGTCATCTGCGCCCGCGCGAGGAGTGGATTGAGCGGCGGCAGCCCGACGGCGCTGTCGTCGATGATCTCGACCGCGGTGCCGCCCTGGCCAAAGACGACGACCGGCCCGAAGACCGGATCCTCGGCCAGCCCCGCGAGCAGTTCGATCGCGCCCGGGCGGCGCACCATCTGCTGCACGAGAAAGCCGTCGAGCCGCGCCGTGGATTGCGCCTTCTTTACCCGCAGGGTCAGCAGCGCTGCCGCGTGGCGCACGGCAGCCGCATCGTCGAGATCGAGGGCGATGCCGCCGACATCCGATTTGTGGATGATGTCGGGCGAGCGGATCTTGAGCGCTACCGGAAAGCCGATCGCTTCCGCTGCGCCGGCGGCTTCCGCCGGGTCGGCGGCCTGCCGCGAGACCGGCAGCGGGACCCGGTAGGCGGCCAGCACCGATT
>CAYMRQ010000145.1:6656-8245 GCA_964392845.1 uncultured Rhizobium sp. | reverse complement strand
CGGAAGCGACCTCCGCCGCGTCGAGCCACGCCCGGCCGGCGGCGAGCGCGGCAGCGATCGCCGCCCGGGCCGCCGCGATGTCCGGCTCGAACAAATCGGGGCGCACCGGCGGGGTCTCCATCAGCAAGGCCTGATTGCGTTGATAGCGCACCCGGTGCAGGAACCCGGTCACCGCCTCGTCGGGCGTGTCGTAGGTCGGGATGCGCGCCGTGCTGAACAGCCTGCGGGCCGCCGCCGCCGACTGTTCGCCGAGCCAGGCGGTGAAGATGTTGCTGGCATGCCGTGAAGCGGCCGGGACCGCGGCGACCCTATCGATCACCGCGCGTGCCGCGTCTTCGGGCGGGGCCAGCGCGGTCGGGCAGTTGAGCACGAGGATCGCGTCGACCCCGTCATCGGCGAACAGCGTCTCCAGGGCGGCGGCATAGCGCGATCCCGGCGCGTCGCCGATGATGTCGACCGGGTTGCCGCGGCTCCAGGTCGCCGGCAACACCCGATCGAGCCGCGCGATCGTCTCGGTCGCAAGGATGGCGAGCCGGCCGCCCGCCGCTTCGAGCGCATCGCTTGCCAAGACGCCGGCGCCGCCGCCATTGGTCAGGATGGCGAGAAGCTCGCCATCCTGCGCGCCGGTCAGCGCGAGGGTTGCCGCAGCATCGAACAGCTCGGCCATGGTGTCGACGCGCAGCATGCCGGCGCGGCGGAAGGCGGCGTGGTAGACCCGGTCGCTGCCGGCGAGCATGCCGGTGTGCGAGGCGGCGGCGCGCGCCCCGCCGCTCGACCGCCCGGCCTTCAGCACCAGGACCGGCTTCAGGCGCGCCGCCGCGCGGGCGGCGGACATGAACTTGCGGCCGTGCGTGATGCCCTCGACGTAGAGCAGGATCGCGCCAGTGCGCGCATCGGCGGCGAGGTAATCGAGCATGTCGCCGAAATCGACATCGGCCATGTCGCCCAATGAGACGACATGCGAAAAACCGATCGCGCGCGGCGCCGCCCAGTCGAGCATCGCTGTGATCATCGCGCCGGATTGGCTGACGAAGGCAATGTCGCCCGGCGGCGGGGCGAGATGCGAGAAGCTGGCGTCGAGCCCGATCTCGGGCACCATGATCCCGACGCAGTTCGGGCCGACGAGGCGCAACAGGTAGGGGCGCGCCGCATCGAGCGCCGCCTGCTGCAAGGCCTTACCGTGCTCGCCCAGCTCGCCGAAGCCGGCGGTTATGACGACCGCCGCGCGGGTGCCGCGGGCTCCGAGCTCGGCTATCAGGGACGGGACCGTATCGGGCGGCGTCGCGATGATCGCGAGATCGGCGGGGCGCGGGAGTCTCGCGATGTCCGGGTAGACCGGCATCCCGTCAAGCATTTGATGATGCGGGTTGACGAGCAGCAACTCGCCGCGCCGCCCGGCGCGGCGCAGGTTGCGGGCGACGACCGCGCCGATCGAGCCGGGCCGGCCGCTCGCCCCGATCAGCGCGACGGTTTCGGGTTGGAACAGCTTGTCAAAATTGCGAATGGACATCGGCGCGGCATCCCGTTTACGTCAGCCAACATGGTTTTTGCGCAGCGTCGCGCATTGATCGGTGTCAAGATGACAGCAG
>CAYMRQ010000145.1:0-6646 GCA_964392845.1 uncultured Rhizobium sp. | reverse complement strand
GATCGTCGCCGTGCAGCAGCCCGAAGCCGAAAAGCTCGCGCGCCGGGGCAATCAGCAGGATCGCCGCAAGGATGGCCGAGGTAATTCCGAGCACCCACCAGAGCGCCGGGTTTCGCTGGCGAAACGCGCCGAAGAGAGAGGCATTCCCCGCCCGGTCGACCAGAACCAGCCCGATATTCGTCGCCACCAGCGCGGCAAAGGCCAGCGCGCGGGCCTCGTCGTCCGGCAGGCCGCGGTGCACGGCGGCAATGAACAGCCCGGCGACGAGCGCGAAGACGAGAACACCCTGCAACAGGCTCCAGATGACAAAACCCGTCGTGAAAAGCGGCGCGGCCGGGTCGCGCGGCTTCCGGCGCATCGCATCGGGTTCGGCCGGCTCGGCTTCGAACACGATCGAGCAGACCGGATCGATGACCATTTCGAGAAACGCGATATGGAGCGGTGAAAAGATCAGCGGCAGGCCGAACAGCAAGGGCAGCATCGCCAGACCGGCAATCGGCACATGAATCGCCAGGATATAGGCCATCGATTTGCGCAGATTGTCGTAGATGCGGCGCCCGAGGCGCACCGCCTCGACGATCGAGCCGAAATCGTCGTCGAGCAGTACCAGCGCGGCCGCCTCGCGCGCGACATCGGTGCCGCGTCCGCCCATCGCGATCCCGATATGCGCCGCCTTCAGCGACGGCGCGTCGTTGACCCCGTCGCCGGTCATCGCGACGATTTCGCCGTTTGCCTTGAGCGCCTCGACGACGCGCAATTTCTGTTCGGGCATGATGCGGGCAAAGATGGTGGCCTCGCCGATCCGCCGGCGCAGCTCGGCATCATCCATCCATTCGAGTTCGCCGCCGGTCATGACGGTGCCCGCCGCTATGCCGGCCTCGGTCGCGATAGCCCGGGCGGTTTGCGGATAATCGCCGGTGATCATGACGACCCGGATGCCGGCACCCAGGCATTCGCGCACCGCATCGGGAACGGTCGGGCGCAGCGGGTCGGCAAGCCCGACGAGGCCGAGAAATTCAAAGGCGATATCGCGCGGCGAAGCAGGCCGCCCGGTGCCGCGCGCGAGTGAGGCGCGCGCCACGCCAAGCACCCGCATGCCTTTGCCGCTCATCTCGTCGAGCGCGGCATTCATAAGGGCGCGCTCGGCCGCGCCGAGCCGGCACAGTTCGGCGATGGTTTCGGGCGCGCCCTTGGCAGTGACGATCAGGCGCTCCGACCCGGCCTCCTCCCATATCTGGGTCATCGCCAACAGGTCCGGACGCAGCCCGTATTCCCATTTGAGGATGCGGCCCGGCTGCGGTCCCGGCCCCGGCGCAAGCCGCTCCGCGCCGAGCGCGTGAAAGGCTTTCTCCATCGGGTCGAACGGCGTCGGCGCGCTGGCGAGGATCCCGTATTCGAGCAGTCCGCGACACCGGTCGGGCAGCGCGCCGGGCTCGCGGGGTTGCCAGCGCTCCGTCCCGGCCCATAGCTCGGCGATGGTCATGCGGTTTTGCGTCAGCGTGCCGGTCTTGTCGGTGCACAACACGGTGGCGGCGCCCAGCGTCTCGATCGCGGCGATGCGCCGGGTCAGCACCTGGGCGCGCGAGATGCGCCACGCGCCCATCACCATGAAGACGGTCAGAACCAGCGGGAATTCCTCGGGCAGCATCGACATGCTGAGCGCGATGCCGCAGAGCAGCGCCTCGAGCCATGAACCACGCAACAAGCCATAGAGCACCGTCGCGAGCGCGCTGACCGTGAGGCTCACCGCCGCGAAACGCGTCACCAGCCGCCGGATCTGCAGGCGCAGCGGCGGCAGTTCGGTCTCGATCCGCACGATGGCGAGGCCGATCCTGCCGATCTCGCTGCGGCTCCCGGTCGCGGTCACCCGGGCCTGGCCGTGGCCGCGCACCACGAGGCTGCCCGAAAAGACCTGGGGAAGATCGTCGCCACCCGGTCGCGCCGGCGCAGTCGGCGCTTCGGCCGGGTCGCTCGCCGGGCTGGCCGCCAGCTTGCGGACCGGGACGGATTCGCCGGTCAAGAGCGATTCGTCGGTGGCGAGATCGTGCCCCGACACGAGGATCGCGTCGGCCGGCACCCGGTCCCCCTCGGCGAGGACAAGCACATCGCCGCGCACCACTTCGCGTCCGGGGATCCGGCGTTCGACGCCGCCGCGGATGACCAGCGCGCGCGGACTGGTCAGATCGCGCAGGCTTTCGAGAACCCGCTCGGTGCGGGCTTCCTGGATCAGCGCGATCGACACCGAGGTCGTGGCAAACGCGAAAAGGACCACGGCTTCCGTGAGATCGCCGAGCGCGAGATAGACGAGGGCTGCACCCAACAGCAGCGCGAACATCGGCTCGCGCACGACGTCGATCAATCTCCGGATCACCGTCCGCCGGTTGGCTGCGGGCAGCTCGTTGAAGCCTTCATCGCGCAAGCGGCTCGCCGCCTCGGGCTCGCTGAGACCGCCAAGGGTCGCGTCTGCGTTGTCCATTCGGCACCGGGGCGACCGCAGGGGCGCGCACCATGGCGCCCTGGCGATCGGCGAAAATTGATCGGGATCAAGGCGATCCCCATCTCATGTGGTCAAGAGTGCGCGACGAGGCAGCCGGGCGAGCGGGAGGGTGCGATGAACGTGGCCGATATCATGACCCAGAAGGTGATCAGCGTGACGCCGGAGACGACGATCGCCGAGGCGGCGCGGCTGCTGCTGCAGCATCGGATCAGCGGCTTGCCGGTTGTCGACCCGCACGGGACGGTGATTGGCGTGGTTACCGAAGGCGATTTGCTGCGCCGGGCCGAGACCGGCACGGAGCGCCACCATGCGCGCTGGCTCGAATTTCTGATTTCTCCGGGCCGTCTCGCCCGGGAATACGCCAATGCCAACGCGCGCAAGGTCGGCGAGGTGATGAGCCCGGATGTCGTTGCGGTGGCGCCGCGGGATTCGCTCGCCGAAGTGGTTCGGCTGATGGAGCGCCGCCAGGTCAAGCGCCTGCCGGTCATCGAGGCGGGGCGGCTGGTCGGCATCGTCAGCCGCGCCAATCTGGTGCGGGCGCTGCTGGACAATTTGCCGAAGCCGGCGAGCAACGAGCTCGTCGGCGATGGGGAAATTCGCGAGCGCATCCTCGCTGAGATCGACAGGCAGCCCTGGGGGCCGCGCGCCAGCGTCGATGTCAGGGTCAAGGCCGGCACCGTCGAGCTGTACGGCACCATCACCGACGATCGCGAACGCACCGCGCTCCAGGTCCTCGCCGAAAAAACCCCCGGCGTCAAAGCGGTGCGCGACCACCTCGTCTGGGTCGAGCCGGTTTCGGGCTTCATCATTCCGACCGAGGGACCGGAGCCGCCGGCCGATGACTGAGCCGGCTGCATCACGATCCTGCGTCCTTCGAGACAGCGCTTCGCGCCTCCTCAGGATGACGTTGAATTTATGATATAAACGAGAAAAATCGTCATCCTGAGGAGCCCGCAACGCGGGCGTCTCGAAGGACGCATTGCGCCGGTCGCGACCGGCGCCTATCGGCTTACAAAGTCTCAGTGAGCGATCAGTACCGGTAGCGGAGCGTTGGCCAGCACCAGCTGGGTGAACCCGCCAAACACCCATTCCCGGAGCCGGCTGTGGCCATAGCCGCCCATGACCAGCAGATCCGCGCGATCGGCAGCGCCGGCCAACAGCGTTGCGGCGGCGCCCCCGGGCCCGGGCTGCAACCGCTCGGTTGTCGCCGCAAGGCCATGCCAGGCGAGGTTTTTTACCAGCCGGTCGGCCTGGTCGCGCTCCCCTGGGCGCTCCCCGGCCGGTTCCTCTACGGTGATGACGACGATCTCCTTGGCCCGGGCGAGGAACGGCATCGCCGCCGCTACCGCGCGCGCGGCCTGCGGCGTCGGCTTCCAGGCGATGGCGATCCGCTCGAAATTCGCCGGAATCACCGAGGCGGCGGGGATCAGCAGCGGCCGGCCGGCGTCGAGCAGTACCGTCTCCAGCGTCGAGCGCGCCAGCATATCCTCGCCGATCGCGCGCGGCACCACGATCAGGTCGGCCGCGACGCCATAGGTCGCCATCCAGCGCGGCTCCTCGCCGGTCTCGACATGCCATTCGGCTGAGGGCGCCGCGGCACTCTGCGGCGATGGCGCGGTGGCGGCGACGAGACCGGCGCCATCGCAAAACCTGGTAAAGATTTCCCGCGCCTTCGCCTCGCGTTCGCGCGAATCCTGTTCCAGCTGCTCGATCAGCCCCGAGGTCAGGGCGCCGCCGCCGGCATCGGTGGTCATCGCGACAGCGAGCCCGACCGCATCAAGCCGGACATGCAGCGCGTCGAGATGCGCGCCAAACGGCCGGGCGATCGCCAGCGCCGCGGCATAGGTCGCGTCATCGCTCTTGTTGCCGGTCGCGGCAACCAGGATTGTCTTGATCATCGGCTTTCTCCGCCGTCGGTGGGCCGGGTGAAGTCAGGGGACCTGTCTCGCCCGAAAAATAAGGGAGCGGCCTTGACCCAGGTCAACCGCAAAGAACGCAGCGGAACCGATGCTGCGACAGCGGCGCTCCATCATCTGCCATAGGGTACCCCTCGCTCAGTCCCGCGCGGCGAGGGCGCTGCCGATCAGCTCGACGAGCCGGGCCACCGGGAAGGGCTTTTCCAAAATCGCGAGCATACCCAGCGCGCCGGCGCGCTGGGTAATCCCGGCATCGAGCTTTCCGGTGATCAATATGGCTGGCAGGGACACCCCGTCGCGATGCAGTTCCCCAACCACGTCAAGCCCGTCCAACCCGGGCATGTGCTGATCGATAACCAGGCACTTCGCGTTGCGGCGCCGGTCATCCTTGAGGAATTCCGCGCCCGAAGTGTAAGTCAACACCGCAAAGCCGTAGGTTTCGAGCAGCACGCTCAGCGAATCACAGACCCAAAAATCGTCATCGACGACGCAAACCGGGCCTCGCGCGGCGATCTGGCGGTTCTCTGTCACCTCGGTCATCAGCTCGGGCCTTGTCGCAAACACGACATCTGAACCCGCAATGCATGGTACGGCACTGACCTGGATCAAATCCAGCCGATTCACCTGAGCCTCCTCGCGAGCCGCGCGGCTCGATTGAATCCGGGGCTCGCTCACGCCTCGCCGATCGCGGCCAAAGCCGCACGGTCGCGCAGTTCAATGCGATGCGGCGTGGGAATGCCGATCGCGCCGCTGCGTTTGAACGCCGACATCACGCGGCACACTGTCTCGATCGTCAGGCCGAGGTAATCGGCGATGTCGTTGCGCGACATCGGCAGGTCGAGCGCGCGCGTCGCGTCGCGCCGCTCGAACATGTCGAGGAGGAACGTCGCGACCCGTTCGGGCGCGCTCATCCGTCCCAGCATCAGCATCCGGATCTGCGCGTTGGCGAGGTCGCACAGGGTCATGTCGCGCAGGCCGCGCGCCAGCCCGGGCCTCTCGTCGATCAGCCGCTCGGTGGCGCGCCGCGGATAGCGCATCACGACGACATCGCTCACCGCTTCGGCCGAGAAAAGCCGCTCCGGCATATTCTCAAAGCCGAAGCAATCGCCGCCGAAATAGAATTCGGCGATATGGCGGCGCCCATCGGCCAGGAGCTTGCACAGGCGGACGGTCCCGGAGACCACCTTGTACCAGCAATCGGCCGGATCGCCTTCGGCGAAGATCTCCTCGTTGCGGGCCAGGCTGCGCCGGCTGCCGATCGCCTCAAAGGCGACGAGCGTCTCGAGCTGGCCCGATTGCGCGATCCCACCGGAGGCCGAGCCGGAGCGGTCGAGGGCATCGCCATAAGCGGAGCCGGTGAATTGCACGAACATGTCTTTCTCCATCCCTTCGGATCGTGGAGAGAGGATGGTCGGCAATCCGCCATCGGCGATATTCGGAATAATCCTTACGGGAGACCCCTAAGGGCAACTACCTATCCCGCAGCACCTGGCGCATCCGGCCATGCACTGGCGTCGACAGCGCCGCTCTCGGCTGCGAAAGGCCTTGATTTGCCCGTCGCCTTTCTTGACCTGTATCAAGGCGGCCGAGAGCCGGCGGGCGATGAATGATTGCAATCGGTGTACTCACGGATGCCGCGAGGAGGAAGCGATGGGTTTCAAGGATATTCTGGTCGCGCTCGATACCGCCCGGCCGGCACGCGGGCGCGTCGAGTTGGCGGCGGCATTGGCCGAGCGCTTCGCTGCCCATCTGATCGGGCTGCATACGATTCTTCCGGTGGGAGCGCCGCGCCAACGCGGGTATTTCGATTATTTCGATCACTCGTTGCTCGATCCGCTGTATCGCGAATACCAGCTGAAGATGCAGGCAGACGACGAAGCGGCGCGACGCCTCTTCGAGGAGATCGCGACCCGTCGTGGCCTGTCGGCCGAATGGCGCACCGCCGCGGGATACCCCTCCGAAACCACCGCACTGCACGGCCGCTACGTCGATCTGATCGTGATCGGACAGCCCGACCCCGATGACGCCCAGGCGGTGCTGTTCCGGCCGCGGCCCGAAGAGGTTGCGCTCGCGGCAGGCCGCCCGATCCTCGTCGTCCCCTATGCCGGGAGCTGGGCGCAGATCGGCCGGCGCGTGCTGGTGGGCTGGGATTCGAGCCGGGAAGCGACGCGCGCGATCAACGATGCGATGCCGCTGTTGGCTGGGGCCGAGACGGTCACAATCCTTGCGGTCG
>CAYMRQ010000144.1:0-12280 GCA_964392845.1 uncultured Rhizobium sp. | reverse complement strand
AAAAGATTGGCGCTCCAATGAGGCCGGCCCAAATAGCATTGCGATAGACGCCAGGATTGACAATGATCTCTCGCGCATCGACCTTGCGAAAATGATCGAGGACCTTGGCCGCGCCATCACGTGCGAGGCGCGAGACCGGCAGGCGCAGCACGCTGGCGGATCGATTGATCATGACCGATGAGGCAGCAGTTGGGCCGATGAAGGTGAGCACCGTGCCGAACTCAATGGCAAGCGGACTTTGGGGTAGAATTTGCACGCCTGCGAAACGACGCAGTCCGGTCGTCGTCAGGCTAAAATAGGTGTCACCAACCAACACGCCATTATCAATAAAAACGACCTCTATACCACCGGCGGGTGTTCTTTTCGGGGGCTTGTAGTCGTTGCGATACGCAGAACCCAGCGCGTTGCGGGCTGCGTCATTGGTACGGAATTCGTCGAGTTCGCTGGCGGTGATAGTCCAACGGCCAATCTCGCGACGGCGAAGACGCACGTTGCGCATGACCTTGACGCCGAGCGGAAAATTACAGAGGAACATGGCACCGACCGCGACAGCCGCCATGCCACCACCGATCTTGAGACCGGAGCCGACTGTTTCCTGACCAGCGGCGTTCATCTCGGCGATGCCGGACCAGATCGACAGCACGCCCGCAACCGTGACGGCCAACCAAATGAGTGCATTGCGCCCAAGATTTCGAATTCGCATTGCCGATCGTCCCGGAACCGCCTCAGGGCTTATTAAAGACATGTGGGGATGCACCGCTCCGGCGCGAGACGGCGGGCAAAGCGATTAGCGATGCGAAATCTCCCGTCCCCATTTGTCGGTTTCACACCCGCAGTTGGCGCATTTCCAACCGCCCCAAAGGGCTTGCCGCACCGTGCGCGGAAAGCGGACGCGGCTGAATTTCGTGCCGCATCTTGGACAAGAGGCAGCATGGATGTTGACGCCCGTTTTGTCCTTGGCGAGGGTTCCTCGTATTAGAACAGCTGCGCCGCCTACGATGGCCAGAAATGTCAAGATTGAACTGAGATCAATGAGCACGGCGCGACCCCGCGATTTTTCCACAGAAAAATTTACGTTAAACGACGAGCCGCGCGGACGGGAAGGCCCGCGAAACCACCCAAAGCCGAATTTCAAACTGAGGCAGCACGCTCCCGGCGGAGGCTCACGCGCGGTATTTGTCGATCGCGCTCTGATCGAATTCGAGCCCGAGACCCGGCGCGGTCGGCATCGAGAGGAGGCCGTTGACCGGCTGCGGCACCGATTTCCACAAGGGGAAAAGGCGCGGCATGTATTCGACGGTGAGGCCGTTGGGCACCGCGCCGATCAGATGGACGTGGATTTCGGGCACGCCGTGGCTGACCACCGGCAGGTTGAAGGCTTCCGCCATGCCGGCGATCTTGAGCCACGGGGTGATCCCGCCCGAGCGCACCTGGTCGATCATCACGATATCGACCGAGCGCTGTTCCAGCATGTGGCGGAACGGCACGATGCCGTAGAGGTATTCGCCGCCGGCGACCGGGGTCGCGAGCGCCGCCGTCACCCGCGCGAGCCCGGCATAATCGTCATGCGCCGTCACGTCTTCGAGCCAGAAGAGGCCAACCCCGGCATCCTCGACGCGGCGGCCGATATCGATCGCCTGCTCGGCCCGCCAGCGCTGGTTGATGTCGCACATCAAATCCATGTCGGGGCCGACCGCCTGGCGGATCAGCCTTGCCTGCTCGACTTCGCGCGCCGGCGAGGTCACGCCGGGCAGGCCGAGCTGCATCTTGGCCTGGCGATGGCCTTTTTCGCGCAATCGTCCCGCCGCGGTCACCGCCTCGTCGAGCTTGAGGCCGCGCCGCAGCGCCCCGCTCGCATAGGTCGCGATGCGCTCGCGCCCGCCGCCCAGCAGCTTCCACAACGGCAGGCCGAGCGCCTTGCCCTTGATGTCCCACAGCGCCACGTCGATCGCCGACATCGCCAGCGTCAGGATGCCGGCCGGGCCGGACGACCCCGCCGCATCGCGCAGCTTTTTGGCGACCGCCTCCAATCGCAGCGGATCCTCGCCGATCGCCAGCGCGCCGAGTTCGTCGACCGCGTGGCGCAGGGTCCGGGTCAGCGCCCCGCCGAAATAGGCGACGCCCAATCCTTCGATGCCGTCGTCGGTGCGCAGCCGCAGCGTGACGATCGGGTTTTTCGCATTGGGGTTTTCCGAAAAGCCGGCGAGCGGCTCGTCATTCGGTAGGAGGACGATCTCGGTCTCCAGCGAGGCGATCTTCATGTGACTTCCCTCCCGGCGGGTTATTCGATCCTCAATCAGGCAATCTTCAGCGCCCGGAAGACCGGCAGCCGCGTGTCGATAAACGCGCGCGCCTCCCTGGTCAGCTCGGCCAGGTTCTCCTCGGGGGTCTCAAGCGGCTTGCCGTCCTTGACCATCCGTTGATTTTGCGCCGCCAGCAAGTCCCAGGCGAATTGAGCCAGATCCGGCGCGCTCTCGCGGCCTCGCGTCCGCGCCAGCAGGAACAGCTGATAAAACCGCGACACCACGATGCCGCCTGCGGTCACCGGACTGGCCAGGGCGGTCAACTCGCCGCCGCTGCGCGCCTTGTCGAAGATGCGAAGGTTCAGCTTGTCGGTGCGCCCCCGGGCGCTCGCCTGTGCCGCGTCATCCTGCACCACGGCGAGATCGCCCTTGCCGGCAAGCACCATGATGGCTTCGTAAATTGCCGGAAGCGCTACCCCAGCGCCGCTCAGCGCCTGTTCGATCTCGCCGATGGTCCGGGGCTGGTGATCGCCGAGCGCATCGAGGATCGGGTCATACACGCCTTGGCTCAACTCGCGCTGGCCGGCCGCACCCTGGACGGTGAAAAGAAGCTCGCTGCGCGGGCTGGTAAGCACCATGAATTTGAGCCTTCTCAGCGCCTCTGTCTGTTCCAGCGATGACAGGCGCCGCGCGCCCTTGACCCAATAGTCGCGGCGGAATTGCTGGTTCACGATGAAATCGCGCACCGACTGGCGCAACATCGGATCGGGAATCTCGGCCAGAAACCGGTGCTGATCCGCATTCAGGTTCAGCGCGTCCACGTGGTCGAGGTAATAGGCCGAGCAGGCGTAGGTGAGCTTTGCCGGCGCGAGGCTCTCTGCCAGTTCAGCAAACAGGATGGCGCGCCAATCGCGGTTGAAATACTCGTGCGCCAGGTAATGCCGGTCGTGGGCCTTTATCGTCTTCAGCCGGTCGGCGATCCTTGGGTTGGCGATCGCAAAGCCGGGGTTGAGCGCCAGCAGCTTCTCGGCAAAGTCGAGGGCGGCGTCGATGCGGGCGAGGATGCCGAGGCCTGGCGCGGCCATCACCCCGAGATGCTCGGTCAACAGGCCCCGCAGCGGCAGCATCGCGGCATGGCCGGGCTGGCAATTGTAGCTGATGTAGAGGATGCCGCCGACCTTCAGCTTCTTTCGGATGAAGTCGACGATGATCCGCTGGTTCTCTCGCGACACCCAGCTCCAGATACCGTGCAGGGCGATGTAATCGAAATCCGGCAGGTCGGCGCGGGCGCAGAATTCGGCGAAGGATTGATCGAAAAGCTGCGCCCCCGATCCCGCCGCATCGGCCAGGGATTGCGCGAAGCCGGCGTGCCCGGGATTGAAATCCGTGCCGTACCAGCGAACGTCCGAGGCGGCGGCATGGATGTTGACGCTGATGCCCTGGCCGTAGCCCAGCTCGCAGGCGGTGGCGATATCAGGCGGCGCCAGCCCGACATTGAGAAACGGCACCGCAACCCGAAGCGGGTTCAGTTCGCCATAATAACCGAAAATATAGCCAACCTCCGAGACATAGCCATCGGTCCAGTCGCTCACCGGAAGGTTCTTCCTATCGAGATTCGGAATTTCGCGGGATTTAATCCATCACCAGAACTTGCAATTCACTTTGGGTTGCATCGAGGCGGTGCGTCCTTCGAGACGCCCGCTGCGCGGGCTCCTCAGGATGAGGTTTTTATCATTTTTATCAAAGATTTATCCTCATCCTGAGGAGGCGTGCACAAGCACGCCGTCTCGAAGGACGCACCAGGGCTCACGCCTTATAGCGATCGAGCGTTGCCTGATCGAATTCGAGGCCGAGGCCGGGCGCGGCCGGCATCGCGAGTTCGCCACCCTGCTGCACCGGCACCTCTTTGAAGAGCGGCGTCAGCCACGGCATGTATTCAACGGTCAGCCCGTTCGGAATGGCCCCGATCAGATGGACATGGACTTCCGGGATCAGGTGGCTGACGACGGCCAGGTTGAAGGCTTCGGCCATGCCGGCGACCTTCAGCCATTGGGTGATGCCGCCGACCCGGACCAGATCGATCATCGGGATGTCGACCGAGCGCGCCTCCAGCATATGGCGGAACGGCACGATGCCCCAGACATATTCGCCGCCGGTGACCGGGGTTGCGAGGGCGTCGGCGATCCGGGCAAGCCCGGCATAGTCGTCGGCCGTCGTCACGTCCTCCAACCAAAACAACCCGATCCCGGCATCCTCCACTCGGCGGCCGATATCGATCGCCTGCTCGGGCCGCCAGCGCTGGTTGATGTCGCACATCAGCTTGATGTCGGGGCCGATCGCCTCGCGGATCTTGACCATGCGCTCGACCTCGATCGCCGGCGTGGTTTCGCCGGGCAGCGCCATTTGCGTCTTCATCTCGCGCCAGCCCTTGTCCTTCAAGGTGGCGGCGGCCCTGACCACCCGGTCGAGCGAGAGGCCGCGCATCAGCGCACCGCTGGCATAGGTCGGCACCCGCTCGCGCGCCCCGCCGAGGAGCTTCCACAGCGGCAGGTTCATCGACTTGGCGCGGATGTCCCAGAGCGCGATGTCGATCGCCGACAATGCGAGATTGTAGATCCCGCCCGGTCCGGCCGAGGTGCCGGCGGCAGTGCGCAGCTTTTGCTGGACGGCCTCGACCCGCACCGGGTCCTCGCCGATGGTGAGCGCGCCCAACTCGTCGATCGCGTGCGCGAGGGTGCGCGTCAGCGCCCCGCCGAAATAGGCGACGCCGATGCCCTCGATTCCGGCATCGGTCTCTACCCGCAACGTGACGATCGGGCGCTTGCCGCTCGGGTTGTCGGCAGCGCCGGCCAGCGGCTCGTCGGCCGGCAGCTCGACGAGCTGGGTCTTGGTCCCGGAAATCTTCATCGCATCACCTCACGCGGGTTTGGGGCGGTACATCCCGTAGCGTCCCCGATGTCGCGGTCGAGGGCAACGGTAGTGAAGCGGTCCCGCGTATCTTGACAGGGCGCGACCCGCTCCGCCCGCCGCCTCCCTGCTCCGGACCTCGGCATCGCAAAGAGCGGTTTTATCGGATAAGATCATCTGCACCGATGGGAATCCCGGAACGGTGATGCCGGTACCGTGATGATTGAGCATCCGCGCATTGCGCTCGACCCGAAAGTGCTGGTCGGCAAGCCGGTCATCCGCGGCACGCGCCTTGCCGTCGAGTTCGTGATCGGACTGATGGCCGATGGCTGGGACGAAACCGAGATTCTAGCAAACTACCCCGGTATTACGCATGACGACATCATCGCGTGCCTGGCCTATGCAAGGGACGCGTTGAGTTCCGAGAAGGTGTTTCCGAGCGCGGCGTGACATGCGCTTTCTCGCCAACGAGAATTTTCCGGGCGCCGCTGTTGCGGTGCTGGCGGCAGCGAGGCACGACATCGTCTGGGTGAGAACCAATTGTCATAAGGATGGTAGGAACCTCATCTTGAGACCACTGCCAGGCCGAAAGACTGCCCGCGAGAGTTGGTGAGTGTAGTGGGCGTTTTCCCGTTCCACTCGATTCTGTCACACCGCTCCCCGTTGGCAAACGCCACACAAACCCGAGCGCCATTGTCGTATTGCGTCCATCGCCCCGTCGATTGCTGGCCGTCCGCACTGACAAAGGTGTAGGACCCGTCAGCGGCGTACGTAATGGTCGAACCCCCTGATCGCAAGATCATACCCCTCAGATCGCGGTCGAGGTTCGGCGGGGCAGGGCCCGTTGGCGCGGGCGGCGGAGTATCGAGCGGCTGCTCTCCATCACCCCCCCGCGGGCGCGGCCTCGGAGGGTTGGCGAGCGGCGTCGCTTGCTTGGTCGGAGCCGGGCCAGGCGCCGATCGAAACGAGTCCGGCGCTGGCAGCGGCGCCGATCGGAACGGGTCCGGCGATTGCGCCATGCACGGTGCAGCGACCAGCACGCACACGGCAATCAGCGCAAATCCGTTCGATATCATGATCTCAAGCCCGGCACAGGGAGTGGGCCTAAACGTGTGCGCACTGCTTACGCTCCCAGGCGCTTCAGCGCGGCACGCGCACCGGGGTCGTTGCGGGCGGCGGCACGCTCATACCAGGCGCGTGCTTTGCCAATATCAGCGGTTACACCAATGCCGCGCTCCCAAAGCGCGCCCAGATTGAACATAGCGGTCGCCTCGCCGCGCGCCGCTGCCGCCCACCACAGGATTGCCGCGCCGGCCGGATCGGGGTTCGTGTCGCCGTAGCCGCGGGCGACGAGCGTGCCGAGATTGGTCAGTGCCGTGGACCAGCCGTCGGCGGCGGCGAGTCCGTACCAGAAAACGGCTTCGGCCGGGTCCTTCCGACCGCCCTTGCCCGTCTCGTGGGCCGAGGCCCGGGCATAACGTTGCATCCCGCCTTTGACCCCGCCGGTGGCTGCACCCGCGGGCGAGGTTGCCGGCCGTTCGAGCAATCGCGACAAACGCTGCGCCATATCAAGGAGTATTTTGCGGTCCGCTTCGGACAGCGCGCCGGTCTCGGATGCGCCTTGAAATGACTGAAACTGTTTGATCGCCGTGCGCGTGCCGGGACCGAAATTGCCGTCGGCTTCGCCCGGCAAGTGGCCGAGTGCCCGCAAGGCGAGTTGGATCTCGCGCTTGTCGTCGACCGACCAGCTTGCCTCGCTCTCTGCCGTGGCGGTCGTAGCCGCTGGCGCCGGCACGGTGGTTGGCTGATCGGGTAGATCTTTGATTTGCCCCTTGAGCTGATCGATCTGGGCAAGGGCCTCACGATGAGCATCCTTTTGCGCGGCAAGCTGGTCGCCGAGGACTTTGATCTGTCCCTTGAGCTGATCGATCTGGGCAAGGCCCTCACGATTGGCATCCTTTTGCGCGGCAAGCTGGTCGCCAAGGCTTTTGATCCGGGCGTTCAGCGGCGCGTTCTGTGCGAGGGCGTTCGCGCTGACATCTTTTAGGCCCGCCAAGTCCTTTTCCGCCTTGTCGGCACGGGTTTGTGCCTCGCGCAGGCCGTTGGCTTGATCGTTTAGCTGCTTCTGAGCCGCGGCGGTTTTCTCCTGCGCTGCCGCAAGCGCGTCCGTCTGCTTTTTGCGATCCTGGTCCGCTTGCAGCCGAGCGGCGGTGAGCTCTTCCTGCAGTGCTTTTGCCTTGGCATCCGAGGCCTGCTTTGCCGTTGCAAGCGCACCGGCATCCGGGACAGAGGAGAGAACCGGCTGTTCCCGCATAAGGTATTGGTTGGCGCCGAAGGTGGCTGCGATCCCCAATAGGCCGCCGAGCAACACAAAAGCGGCGCCGCGCCCGAGGCGTCGAGCAGCTCGGGGATCTTGCGCGGGCGCCAGGATGCGAGCCCGCGCTGCCTCGACGGCGTTCTCCCGCGGGGGAGTCGCCCCGGCTTCGGACACTTCAGAGGGTGTCAGATCCGTGGCGGACCACGCGGTTTCAGGCTCGGCCGTAAGCGCGGCGAGTTTTTCTTCGAGCTCCAGGTTCGCCTCCCGAAGCGCTTCGATTTGGGCGGATGACGGCGGCTCCGGCTCCAGTGGGGCGCCCAGGTCGAGGATTGGTTCCGGGTCGCTCGGCACGGCATCAACAGCGGCCGCAAATCCTTCGAGCGAGCGATCCATCGCCCGGATCAGGCGGGCCATGTGCACGTCGAAATCCTGACCGGCATCGATCGAAACGGCGTGGCGGTACGCGAAATCCTGCAGGCTTTCCGGCAATTGTTCGACCCGCGGCATGCTGCCGCGCAGCACCAGAACCGGGATCAGCGGGCGGTCTTTGAGCAGTGCGGTCTCGATCTCGACGCGCACCGGGTCGGCGGCGTTGGCCAGCCGGCTCGGCCCGGCGCGCGGGCCGATCCAGCGTGGTCCGACGATTGCCAGGACGATATCGCTCGCGTCCAGAATGCCGCTGATGTGCTTGCGGAAATCGACCCCGGGCGGGATGTCATCGATATCACGGAATACCGACTCCCGGCCGAAATGCGCCGCCAGCCGGTCGAAAATCCGCCCGGTGATCACCCCGGAATCATCACGGCGGTAGGAGATCGTGATCCGTGGCATCGGTCGGGTTCCGGCCCGTGCTCCGCCATCTCGCGCCCGGGTCGGGCGACGGCATTATCCTAGCACGGACCGGTTGCATTGCCTGCGGCTGTTGCGCGGCGGCGCAGCAGGAACATGCGCATCTTGCCGTAACGCTTGGCCGCCTGGGTCATGCCGACATAATCGCAGACGAACTCGTCGGCATTGTGGAGAGCGAGAACCGCGGCCAGAGTCTCGGTGACATAGATGCACCGCTCAGGCGTCACCGGCTCGATCCGCGCGGCCCGGCTGACATGGGCGCCGAAGAAATTGTCGCGCTCGATGATCGGGTCGTGGGCGGTATAGACCGGCCCCAGATGGCCGCCGAGCCGCAATGCCAGATCGGCCGGCAGACCGGCCGCCGCCAGGTCGATCCCGGCGATGGCTTCCTGCAGATCGAGCGCGCAGCTTGCCGCCTTCCCGGCGTCGTCGAACACCAGAAAGAGACCGTCGCCCCAGGTATTGGCCAGCAGAATATCGCTCCGGTAACGCTCGACGACCGCGGCGGAGGTGCCGAGTACAGTGTTGACGAAGCGAGGCAATTGGCTGTCGGTCAATTTGCTGAAGCCGCGAACGTCGCCGAACAGCATGGCGCGCGTCCGCCGCCCGGCGGCGACCCCGGCTTGGGGGGCGGCCGGGCGGGCCAGCGTGCTGGCGGAATCGATCCGGGCCGAGGGATGCCCGCTGAAGCGCCAGTTCGCGACATCGACCGCTGTGCCGGCCGGCCCGGCCGGGGCCTCGCCGTCCCAGACCGCGACCTGCTCGGCGTCGGTCGCCAGGTGACGGGCACTAAGCAGCGCCAGCCCCATCGCCAGCTGACTGCAATAAGTAAACAGCTGGTCATCGCCGAGGTAGCGGTCCCGGGTCGCATAACGGACGGTCGTGGCGGCTCGCAGACATTGCTCGAAGCGCCTGACCCATCCGCTTCCCGACGGGCGCACCGACTGGCTGACAAACTCCCGCCGATCGAACGGCAGCACCAGGTGCAGACTGGCGCCGCGCGCCAAAACCGCCTCGGCGAACAGGATGTCGGCGCCGGAAGCGAGCGAGCCATAGGCGAAGCCGATATCCATGGCGGCGAGCTGGCGCTCGATCTGGTCGCGAACCCGACCCTCCTGGTCGGCCGGAAAGCGTCCGCGGGTTCCCGGCGCGGCGATCATGTGTCCGCAATAGTGTACCACCCGTGGCGGCGCGAGGGCGGCCAACACCGAGGCGTCGAGCCGATTGGCGCCGACGACCAGGCGCAATTGCCGGATCGTGCTGGCCAGCCCCCGGTAATCGGCGTCGGCCCTGCCGGTGACCTCGGCGCGGGCGCGAACCATCAGCGAGCGGGCGCCATCAACCTCGCCGAGGACGAGGCGGGCTTCGGCGGCGCTGACCAGCTCGTAATAGCTGGGTGTCCCCGGGCGGGCGTCGAGCCGGGCCAGCACATCGCGCGCCAACCAGGCGGCGGCATCGCGATCGTCCGCGAGCAGCCAGAGCGTCGCCGCATTGATCGCCGGGTAATACGCCTCGGCATTGGTCGCCGCCGCCTCTCTGCGGTAGCAGCGCTCATAGAGATCGGCCGCCTCGCGGAGGCCGACGCGCCTTGCGTCGCCCGCGGCATTGAGCGCGTCGTCCTTGCGCAGCCGGGCCTTCAGGCACGGAATATCCATTCGAACGGCCCGCGGCAGGCCGGCGATGTCGGAATCCGCCAGGTCCAGTCCGAGTCTTTCGAACAAATCGCTCGCCTGGGCGGTCGCATGGGTCGAGGCCAGACACAAGACCGCGCGATGCTTCAGCCGCAAATCATGCGGAAATCTCGCCAGCCCTTGCATCGCAATGTCGTAGGCCTGGAACAGCTCGCCCTCGCGCTCGTATCGCTGCGCCAGAGCGAGCCAGTCGCCGGCGTTTCGCGATCGGGGCGCAATGCCGGCGGAGGTTTGCATCGACGCGGTTCCTGGATGCGCGGACCGGCACGCTCGCCGATGTCGCGGCTTAAGGCAACAGGGGGGCGAAGACGCGGGCAGCTTCACCGTTCGCCGTGTCTCCCGCTACCGAGTGGATACAACCTAACGAAACACACCCTACCCCGTCATACCGGCGAAGGCCGGTATCCACGGCAGGGGCGGGTTCCGGCCTTCGCCAGGCCTTCGCCGGGACGACGAGATGGGTGCCAAGCGTCTGATTCGTACCACTAGCGGGCGGGTGGGTGGACGGACTGATCGGGGGGGCCGGGCGCGCCGCCGCATGATAGGCGGGGCGCGGCAGCAGCAGCGGCATGGTCCTGCGTTTCACGGCGCGACGCGAAACTCCAGGGCGGCGTCGATCAGCCATTCGGCGAGCCAGCGCGCGGCCGAGCGGCGCACGAAGAGCCGATAGACGGGCGCCGCGCTGAGCTGGTCGAGGATGACCGGCAGCTTGGCGAACAGCGTTTGCGCGCAGCTTCCCGGTCCGAACGCGCGGGGATGGAGGTCGAGGCCGCAGCCCATTTCGAGCAGGTCGCGCCCCCGGGGGCCGGCAATCTCGATGACGGCGCGGCTCGCCGACAGGTCGGTCACCGTGGCGTGCCGGCTCGCGAGGGCGCGGCTGATCCGGCGCATCAGATCGGGCGCCACGCCATCCGGCGCCGTCACCAGCCACTCGTCGGGACCGAGCCACAGCGTGCGCACCCGGCGCATGCTCGCCACCCGGTTTGGCTGCAACGGCAGCGGCACGCCGGCGAGATAGGCCGCGACCGGCTGTCTGACGCGCAACCCGATCTGCTCGAAGAACCGCAGCTCGGCGAGCGTGATCGCGTCGTCCGGCAATGACCACGGCAGCAGCCCGTCGAGCGGCGAATGGCGCCCTTCAGCCATCGCGCCGCGGGACCGTGGGATCGCAAACAGCCACCCGGTTATCCCCCTTGGCGCGATCGCGCTGCGTTGACCGAATGTTGGACATAATGCGGCTAAGCTACGCGCCGGCTCGAACCTTTGGGAGGGCGCTAACGGCGCCCTATATGAAAATATGTCGAAGCCGGCCGGGCCGTGGTAGGAACAAACAATGGACACAATACCCCAGACCGATCCGGTGTTGCGATGCTTCCGCGCCGCGCTTGCCGAAATCTACGGCGAGCGCCTGGAACGGGTGGTGTTGTTCGGCTCCCGCGCGCGCGGCGAGGCGCGGCCCGACTCCGACTATGATTTGGCGGTGTTCCTGAACGCGCTGCCGGATCGCTGGGCGGAACTGGATCGGCTCGCCGATCTGCGCGTCCGCTTTCTCGATGAAACCGGCGCGTTCTTCGACGCCAAGCCCTACCTCGCGACCGCGTACCGCGATGCCACACCCTTGATGCACGAAATCCGGCACGAAGGGCTGGAGCTGTGACCCCGCAAGCGACCGAGTTTTTGGAGAAAGCACAACATTTGTTGGCCGAAGCGGACGTCATGCTCAGCGTCGGTCTCAACGACGCAGCCGGGCGCACTGCCTACCTTGCGGGGTTCCACGCCGCTCAAGCATTCATTTTTGAGCGGGACGGCAAGGTGTTCAAAACCCATCACGGCGTGCAGACGGAATTTCTGCCGCTTACCAAAGACGATCCGCGCGTCGATGGCGAGATACGGTTGTTCCTGTCGCGCACCTACAATCTCAAAGCCATCGCCGATTACGAGACCGGTCCCGGCTCCGACGTGTCGGCGGAGCGAGCGGCGGCGGCGGTCGAAGACGGCAAACGGTTCGTGACGCATTTTGCCGCTCTGGTCATCGAGTCGAAGCAACCGTGAATCTTGCGCCGCTGATCCGCCCGCCGTGCCGGCGCTGCCGCAGGCGAACACCTATGCGATGTCGCCGCGCGGCGGCGGCCGGGAATGAAACCAAGCTCGGCAATCAAAGCTTCCGGGCCAACGGCATCACTGCCTACCTCTACAACGGCGGCACGTTGGGAACGCGATAAACCGGATCCCGCTTACCATCGAGCCTCAGCCAATTTGAGGAGGCGGTAGGG
>CAYMRQ010000143.1:8462-12363 GCA_964392845.1 uncultured Rhizobium sp. | reverse complement strand
TCCGCCCGATCCCGCGCCGGCCGGCCTAGGCGCTCGGCGCCGTCAGTGCACGCTCACCGGCTCCATATCGTTTTGCCGCACCACGGCAAAGGCGAGATTGCGATTGGCCAGCACGGCGATCCGGGTGCCGTCGGCGGCATGCACCGCATACGCCTCGCTGCCGTCGTCGACGATGCGCTTGACATAGGCGACATCGTTCACGCCGAGCAGCCCCAGCTCGCGTGCCGATAACTGCCGAAGTCCCTCGATGAACTGCATCTCGATCTCCACCACGCCGGCGCTGGCTTCCCGGCGAACGATTGACCCACCGCACGAAAAATCCCTAGCCGGTCGAATTACCCGATGAGCGCGCGCGCAACGGCCGCCAACCGCCGGTGTCCGCATCGCCGGGTTCGGGTCCGCGGATCGGCACCGTGCGCACCCTTGCCTCGAGCGTCGGCCGAACCAGATCGACATGGAGCAGCCCGTTCTCGAGCCACCCGCCGCGTACCTCGATGCCCTCGGCGAGCACGAAGGAGCGCTGGAACTGACGCGCGGCGATCCCGCGGTGCAGATAGACGCGCTGCGCATCGTCGGTTTGCTTGCCGCGGATCACCAGCTGGCTGTCCTCGACCGTGATGCTCAGATCAGCCATCGTGAAGCCGGCAACCGCCAGGGTGATGCGCAGCTCGTTTTCGCTGAGCTGCTCGACGTTGTAGGGCGGATAGCCGTCGCCGGAGACCTTGTTGACCCGGTCGAGCGCCCGCTCGAAATGCTCGAACCCCAGCAGCAGCGGCGAGCTGAACAGCGGCAGGCGCGACATCGTCGTTCTCCTCGGCGGCGAGCGAGACAAGCTGCCGGGCCCAGGGGCGGCACCCGGCAACGGTAACACGAATTACCTGATAGATCTGGGAGCGCCGGAGCCGCCGATCAAGCAACGCGCTCTACCACATCGGCGCGAACGTCGATCGGGGAAGCTTGCGCCGATACGATTGCTCTTTCGCGCATCGCACCGACCCCCCATATTGACGCACCAACCCAACTTCGCCTCGCGTACGGAGATGACCATGTCGAGACGATCGCCCCAAAAGCCCGTGTCAGGGCACATCCTGCAGTGGCGCATCCTGCTGTCGCTGTTTTTCTGCCTGACCCTGGCGCTCGCCCCAAGCCTCGCCGAGGCGCGCGCCGGCAGCTCGTCGTCCGGCAAAAGCTCCAGCATGGGCAGCCGCGGCACGCGCACCTTCGACAATAACGGCGCCGCGCCGGTTACCCGGAGCATGAACCCGGCGCCGTCGGCGACCAGCCCGCTCTCCGCGGGCGCGGCGGCGCCCGCCATGGCGGGCGGCAGCTTCTTCCAGCGCCACCCGATCATGAGCGGGATCGCCGGCGGCTTTCTCGGCTCGATGCTGTTCAGCAGCCTGGGCGGCGGCATCGGCGGTATGGGCCATGTGTTCGGCGGGTTGCTGACGATGCTGATCATCGGGGGCCTGATCTTTTTCCTCATCAGGCTGTTCACCGGTCGCGGCTTCTCGTTTGCCGGGGCGGGCGGCGGGGTGCCGCGCTCGGTCGGTGCCGCGGCAGCGCCGGCGGCGGCGCGCTATCGCGGCCGCGATACCACGGTCGGCGACGAAGATCTCAGCGCCTTCCAGGGGATCCATGGCGCGGTCCAGGAAGCGTGGGGCGGCGGCGATCTCGGCCGGCTGCGCCCGTTGATGACGCCCGAGATGCTGAGCTATTTCTCGGAGGAGCTGACCCGCAACACCAGCGAGGGCGTGCAAAACATCGTCTCGGATGTCAGCCTCTTGAAGGGCGACATCAGCGAAAGCTGGGAGGAGGGCGACCTGCAATACGCCACCGCCTATATGAAGTGGGCCGCGATCGATTATGTCGCGCGGCTCGGCCGCTCGCCCGGCCAGCCCGATTATCTGGTCAGCGGCGACCTGAAAACGCCGACCGAGGCGGAAGAGGTGTGGACCTTTGTCCGGCGCCGCGACGGCAACTGGCTCTTGTCCGCCATCCAGCAGGTGTGAGGCTGTTGATGGGCTTCGCGCCGTTCAGCCCATCCTACGGCACCGATCAGTAGGATGGGTTGACCCCGGCGAAAGCCGGGGGAAACCCATCACGGCCAAGTGGATCAAGGCCATGCGGCCTCGGGCGGCAGCGACATCAGGATCGCCTCGACATTGCCGCCGGTCCTGAGGCCGAACCGGGTGCCGCGGTCGTAGAGCAGGTTGAATTCGACGTAGCGGCCGCGGCGGACCAGCTGGTGGCGGCGCTGTTCCGCCGTCCACGGATGATTCATCCGCGCCCGCACGATCGCCGGAAAGACCGCGAGGAACGCCTCGCCGACCGCCCCGACAAAGGCGAAATCGCGCGCCCAGTCGCCACTGTCGAGATCGTCGAAAAAGATCCCGCCGGCGCCGCGCGGCTCGCCGCGATGCGGCAGATAGAAATACTCGTCGCACCAGGCTTTGAAGCGGGCGTGACATTCGGGATCATAGCTGTCGCACGCGGCGGCGAGGGCGGCGTGGAATTGTTCGGCGGCGGCGGGATCGGGGTAGATCGGCGTGAGGTCGGCGCCGCCGCCAAACCAGGTTTTGCCGGTGACGATGAACCGCGTGTTCAGATGCGCGGCCGGCACCAGCGGCGAGCGCATATGGGCGACGAGCGAGATGCCGCTCGCCCAGAACCGCGGATCGTCGGCGGCGCCGGGCATCTCGCCGCGGAATTCCGGCGCGAACTCGCCGAACACGGTCGAGAAATTGACCCCGACCTTCTCGAACACCCTGCCATGCATGATCGCCATCGCGCCGCCGCCGCCGCCCGGCCGCCGCCAGTCGGTGCGGACGAAGCGGCCGGACGGCCGCGTCGCTGAGTCAGGGCCGGCATACTCATCCTCGAGCGCCTCGAACGCGGCGCAGAGCCGCTCGCGCAGCGCCGCGAACCACGCAGCGGCGCGCCGCTGCCGGTCTGACGGAGGTGACGTTTCTGTGATGGGCGTGGCGGACTCCATCGGCAAGCTACGCTCCATAGGCAATTGCCGCGCGTTCGTTCATGCTGGCGATATTGCCGTAGATCGACGCTTTTGGTAATGCGCGTCGCGCTTTCTGGAGCGGGCATGAAACAGCATCGGGCGGCGATTCTCGGCGGGGCCGGGTTCATCGGGCGCTATGTGGTCAAGCGGCTGGCCGAGCGCGGCGATGTGCTGACAATCGGCGGCCGCAGCGCCGCTTCCGCCACATTCCTGAAGTTGAAGGGCGCTGTCGGCCAGGTCGGCCTCGTCAACATCGCGATCGACGACGAGGCGCTGCTGCCGGCTTTCGTCGCCAACAATGACACAATCGTCAACCTCGTCGGCATTCTGCATGAAAGCGGCGGGCAGAGCTTTGCCATGGCGCACCAGATCGGCCCGGCGCGCCTGGCAAGGCTGGCGCGCGAGGCCGGCGCCCGGCGCTTTGTGCACCTCTCGGCGATCGGCGCCGACCCGCGCTCTCCGTCGGCCTATGCCCGCACCAAGGCGGCCGGCGAGGAGGCGGTGCGCGACGCGTTCCCGACCGCGACGATCCTGCGGCCCTCGGTCGTGTTCGGGCCGGAGGACCAGTTCTTCAACCGCCTCGCGGCGCTGGCGATGATCTCGCCGGTGCTGCCGCTGATCGGCGGCGGCGAGACCCGGTTCCAGCCGGTCTATGTCGGCGATGTCGCCGATGCCGTGGTCCGCGTTATCGACGATTCGACCACGGCCGGGCGCACTTATGAACTCGGCGGCCCCCAGGTCTACACCTTCCGCGCGCTGATCGAGCTGCTGCTCGCCGAGATCCGCCGCAAGCGGCTGTTGATCAACCTCCCGTTCGGGCTTGCCGCCGGCTGAAGCGAGTACCAGCAGGGCCCAGAGACCGTTGTATCCCATGTTCATCATTCTGGG
>CAYMRQ010000143.1:4764-8452 GCA_964392845.1 uncultured Rhizobium sp. | reverse complement strand
GTTCGGGCTTGCCGCCGTCCAGGCGCGGCTGATGTCGCTACTGCCGAACCCGCCGTTGACGCCGGACCAGGTCGAGATGCTGAAGCGCGACAATGTCGTGTCGTCGGGCGCGCTCACCCTGGCGACGCTCGGCATCGCGCCGACCGCCGTCGAATCGATCCTGCCGAGCTATCTCGACCGCTTCCGCCGCGGCGGCTGGTATGCGCGCGAACGCGCGGTTTGACCTGGGGGGTTCATCGATGGTTGCATGGTTGCGGGGGCTGCTGCTGGCGATTGCCGCCCTCACTTTGGGAGGCACGGCAATGGCGGCTGATGCGGAAAATACGCTCTACATGGACGTGCCGTTCGGCCGGGTAGTGATCGCGATGCGGCCCGATCTGGCGCCGAACACCTGCGCCCAGATCAAGGCGCTGGCGCGGCGCGGGTTTTACGACGGGGTGCCGTTCCACCGCGTGATCGAGGGCTTCATGGCGCAGACCGGCGACCCGACCGGCACCGGGATGGGCGGTTCAGGCCATAACCTCAGGGCCGAATTCTCCAGCGAAAAACATGTGCGCGGGATCGTGTCGATGGCGCGCAGCTCGGACCCGAACAGCGCCGACAGCCAGTTCTTCATCATGTTCGCCGCGAACCCCTCGCTCGACAATAAATACACGATCTGGGGCGCGGTCGCCGCCGGGATGGATTTTGTCGACAAGATCAAAAAGGGCGACCCGGCGCGCAACGGCAGCGTCGCCAACCCCGACAAGATCATCAAGATGCAGGTCGCGGCGGACGCCGACAAGGCGGGCGGCAAGGGGAAATAGGCGTTCCGATCGGCGCGGACTGGCCATGAAAGCTGATTACGAACCGTAAGGTATTCACCACGGAGACACGGAGATCACGGAGGTGTTTGACCGTTTCGAACCCGATATCATGCTCTGGTTCGGATGACTGACATCACGTCTGATATCAAATGCGAAACCGGTACGTTTTCTCCGTGCCCTCCGTGCCTCCGTGGTGAATAGTTGATCTACGCGAGGGGGAAACGATGTCGCAGCATCATACGGTGGCGTGCCGGCCGAGCAATTGCCATTGGGGCTTTTTCGACGCGGCGCTGAAGCCGGTCGTGACCGTCGCTTCGGGCGACACGGTGGCGGTCGACTGCGTATCGGGCGGCCGCGACATCCTGCCCTCCGATCCGGCGTTCGATATTCTGGCCGACCATCGCGCGATCCACGGCGCGCTGACGCCGCGGCTTGGCGCCCATATCCTTACCGGGCCGGTCGCGGTCGAGGGGGCGGCGCCCGGCGACGTCTTGCAGATCGACATCCTGTCGATCGAGTGCCGGCAGAATTGGGGCTATACCAGAATTCGGCCGCTCGCCGGCACGCTGCCCGAGGATTTCCCCTACACCAAGATCTGGCATAGCGGCATCGACCGCCAGCGCGGCATCGCCACCCTGCCGTGGGGGGCGGAAATCGAGCTGGCGCCGTTTTTCGGGGTGATGGGGGTGGCGCCGCCGCCGGTTTACGGGGCGGTCACCTCGATCGTGCCGCGCGAGTTCGGCGGCAACATGGATTGCAAGGAGCTGGTCGCCGGGACCACGCTCTATCTGCCGATCTGGGCGCCGGGAGCGCTGTTCTCTTGTGGCGACGGGCATGGCGTGCAGGGCGACGGCGAAGTCTGCGTGACCGCGCTCGAAACCGCGCTGTCCGGCACGTTCCGCCTGACGCTGCGCAAGGATTTGCAGTTTGATCTGCCGCGGGCCGAAACCCCCTCGCACCACATCACGATGGCGTTCAACGACGATCTCGACGACGCTGCCAAGACCGCGCTGCGCGAGATGATCGTGCTGATCGGCGAGCGCCTCGGCCTGGCGGCTGACGATGCCTATATGTTCGCCAGCCTGGCGGTCGATCTGCGGGTGACCCAGCTGGTTGACGGCAACAAGGGCATCCACGCGATGCTGCCAAAGCGCTACGCGCCGACCTGACGCCCAGAAGCTTGTAAATAAATCTCGCCATACGGCAGGAGCGCTGCAATACGATCCCGCGTCCTTCGAGACGGCGCTTCGCGCCTCCTCAGGATGAGGGTAAATCTATGATGTAAATAAGAAAAACCTTATCCTGAGGAGCCCGCGCAGCGGGCGTCTCGAAGGACGCACAGCGCCCCTGGCTGCCGCCAATCGGTGCACAAGCTCTCAGGAGCAGACGCGACCCGTTATCCGGGCATCTTCGGGAAGCGCTGCATCCCGCCGCCGAGCTGGACCCAGGGCTGCGCGCTGTCGCAATAGATCTCCATCGTCGGCTTCAGCCACGAGGTGTCATCGAGCGTTCCGGCCCGCACAATGCTCATGCCGGGCAGCGCCGCCGGCTCGGACAGGATCGTCGACCCGCAATTCGGGCAGAATTTGCTGACATTCGACTTGCCGCTGTCGCCGGTGGCGGCATAGCTCTTCGCCGATCCCTGGATGGTCAGCGCCGCCTGCGGCAGCGCCACGACGACATTGAACGCGGTGCCGGATTCCTTCTGGCAGCTCGTGCAATGGCACACGCCGGTGAACGCCGGCTCGGCATCCGCCGAATAGCGCACCTGGCCGCAGCGGCAGCCGCCGGTCATCTTGGGCATCTCGACCTCCGTCGTCAGATTTCGCGCCGCAGCTTACCCTCGCGCCCGGCGACCGCCCAGCCGTTTCGTCGAGGTGAGGATAGGAGCCTTGCCTGACCCAAGCCCGGCGGGGGTAGAATGGCGCCAGCGAAATCACGCGACTGATTCGGTGGGGATTTGACGATGCAGCTCGGCAGGCTTGGCGTATGGGCGGCGATGGACGGGTTGAGCGCGGCGGACGGCGCCGCCTTTGCCCAGCGCGTCGAAGGATGGGGCTATGCCGCCTTATGGCTGCCCGAGAGCCGCGGCCGCAATGTGCTGGTCCATTCCTCCTGGCTCCTTGCCAACACGAAAACGCTGATCGTCGCGCCGGGGATCGCCAACATCTATGCGCGCGACGCGATGGCGATGGCCAACGGTCAGCGGGCGCTGGCCGAGCAGTCGGGCGGGCGGTTTCTGCTCGGCATCGGCGTCTCGCATGTGCCATCGGTCGAAGGCGTGCGCGGCCATACCTACGGCAGGCCGGTGGCGACGATGCGCGCCTATCTCGAGGCGATGCGCGCGGCGCCCTATGGGGCGCCCGAGCCCGCGGAGCGGCCGCTGACGATCCTCGCCGCGCTCGGGCCGCGCATGATGGCGCTGTCGTCGAGCCACGCTGATGGCGCGCATCCCTACAACGTCACCCCCGAGCACACGCACGAGGCACGCGGCATCCTCGGCCCCGGCAAGCTGCTTTGCCCCGAAATATGGGTGCTGCTGGAGAGCGATGCGGCAAAGGCCCGCGCCCTCGGCCGCCAGGCGCTCGCCAACTACATGCGGCTCGACAATTACGTCAACAACTGGCGCCGGCTCGGTTTTGGCGACGATGACTTTGCCGGCGGCGGCTCCGACCGCTTTGTCGACGCCAATGTCGCCTGGGGCAGCGAGGCGGCGATCCGGAAGCGCATCCAGGAGCATTGGGACGCCGGCGCCGACCATGTCTGCATCCAGTCGATCAACCCGGACGGCTCGCGCCGACCCGACGCAAAGGTGCTGGAGCTGCTGGCCCCCGGCGGCGGCAGGTAGGCCGTCGTCTTGACGCGTTCACCGGCGCGACCGA
>CAYMRQ010000143.1:0-4754 GCA_964392845.1 uncultured Rhizobium sp. | reverse complement strand
GTTGCTCAAGCAGATTCCCGGCGCGACCGACATTGTGGGCGCCGTGTCCTCCGGGGCGCAGCCGCCCAGAAGCAAGGTTCCTGAGCCATGTACTCCGAAGTCACCCGCTCGATCAAAGTCACCGTCCGACCGTTCTATCTCGAACAGCACTCCTCGCCCGCCGAGGGCCATTACGTCTGGGCCTATCACGTGCGGATCGAAAACGGTGGCGCCGAGACCGTGCAGCTGCGCCGCAGGCACTGGCGGATCACCGACAGCTCCGGGCATCTGCAGGAAGTCCGCGGTCCGGGTGTCGTCGGCGAACAGCCGACCCTCGCGCCGGGAGAGAGCTTCGAATACACCAGCAGCTGCCCGCTGCCGACGCCGTCCGGCTTCATGGTCGGCGATTACGAGATGGAAACCGGGAGCGGCGAAAATTTCCTGGTGCGCGTTCCCGCCTTTTCCCTCGACACGCCGCAGCAGCCGACACGGCTAAACTGATCCCTGCCGCGGGCGACGTGGCGCGAGCCGCCGTCCTATGTAATGAAAAGAGAGACTAGATGCCGACCTTCGCCAACCCGACCGCGCCGAAAGCAAATATCCGGAAGATCCTGGCCAGAGAGCCCCTCGGCGTCCGCCGGCCGTCCCGCGAGGAGGCGCTCGAAGCGGTCCGCACGCTGCTCCGCTGGGCCGGCGACGACCCCGAGCGGGAAGGCCTTGTCGGCACCCCCGACCGCGTTGTCCGCGCCTATGCGGAATTCTTCAGCGGCTACGACGAGGACCCGGTGGCGCTCTTGCAGCGCACCTTCGAGGAAACCGACGGGTACGACGAAATCGTCATCCTGAAGGACATCCGCTTCGAATCGCATTGCGAGCATCACATCGCGCCGATCATCGGCAAGGTTCATATCGCCTATCTGCCGAGCAACCGGGTGGTCGGCATTTCCAAGCTGGCCCGGCTCGTCGAGGTTTATGCCAAGCGCCTACAGATCCAGGAGAAGATGACCGCGCAGATCGCCAACACGCTCGACGAGGTGTTGCAGCCCAAGGGCGTCGCCGTGGTCATCGAGGCCGCGCATCAATGCATGACGACCCGCGGCGTCCACAAGCCGGGGGTCAGCATGGTGACGAGCCGGATGCTCGGCGTCTTCCGCACCGACCCAACGACTCGCCGCGAGCTGCTGTCGATGATCGGCACGCCGGGCGGCGGCGGGGGCGAGCACGTCTGATTCCCGCCCTGACGGGAAAAATCGTCACCCCCGCGAAAGCGGGGGTCCAGGGCAAGCGATGGAGCGGCGGCCCTGGATTCCCGCTTGCGCGGGAATGAATTTGTGATTTGTGGCATTCCATGAGCGATGAGAGGCTTTCCGCGGCGATCGACATCCTCGAGCGCCTGATCGCCTTCGACACGACTTCGGCGCGCTCGAACCTCGAATTGATCCACTGGGTGGCCGATTACCTCGGCCGCTTCGGCATCGCCGCCGTGCTGACCGGCGACAGCGCGGGCAAAGCCAATTTGTTTGCAACGATCGGCCCGGCCGAGACCGGCGGCGTCATCCTGTCGGGCCATACCGATGTCGTGCCGGTCGCCGGCCAGGAATGGCACAGCGACCCGTTCCGTCTGACCGAGCGCCCAGGGGCGCATGACGGGGCGCATGACGGGGCGGATGGCGGCCGGCTCTACGGCCGCGGCAGCGCCGATATGAAAGGCTTCATCGCGCTCGTCCTGGCGCTGGTGCCGCAGATGGCGAGCCGGCCGCTCGCGGTGCCGCTGCATCTCGCCTTCACCCATGACGAGGAGACCGGCTGCTTCGGCGCTCCGGCGCTGATCCGCGCGCTGCCGACCGGCGTGGCGCGGCCCTTGCTCGCGATCGTCGGCGAGCCGACCTCGATGCAGATCGCCAATGCGCAGAAGGGCTGCGCGTTCTTCCGCACCCGCATCATCGGGCGCGACGGACATTCGAGCGCGCCCGACCGTGGCGTCAACGCGATCTCGGCCGCCGCCGAGATCATCGCCGAGATCGGCCGTCTCCATGCCGAGGCGCGCCGCCGCGCCCGGCCCGACAGCGGCTTCGACCCGCCGCACACGACCTTGAGCGTCGGCACGATCGCCGGCGGCACCGCGGTCAACATCATCGCCCGGGAGTGCGCCTTCGATTGGGATTTGCGAACCCTGCCCGACGAGGATGCCGCCGCGCTCAAGGCGCGCCTCGACCGCTTCATCGCCGCCGACCTCCTGCCGCGGATGCGCGCGGTGTACCAGGAGGCGGCGATCGAGACCGAGACAATCGTTGCCGTGCCGCCGCTCGCGCCCGTGGCCGGCTCGCCAGCCGAGGCGCCGGCCCGGCGCTTGACCGGCCTCAACACGACGACGACCGTATCGTTCGCCAGCGAAGCCGGGCTCTATCAACAGGCCGGCATCCCGGCGGTCGTCTGCGGGCCGGGCTCGATCGACGTGGCGCACAAGCCCGACGAATTCATCACCCGCGCCGAACTTGCCGCCGGACAGGAATTTCTCGACCGGCTGCTGGCATGGGCGACAAGCGGCGGCGCGTAGCCGGCGCTGCGCTCAATAGCGGAGCTCCGGGCGCGCCGGCGCGGGGGCGCATCGGCGTGTCGACGGATCGGTGGCGCGGGAAGCGGCGCCGGGCGAGTTTAGTCGCTCGCGTCGCAGCCTTCGCCGATGCTCAGCGCTTCATGGACCATCGGACGGATCAGCCGATTGCTGAACGCCGGCGTGCCGAGGTAACGGCCGGGGTGTCGCACCAAACCGCACCAGAACCGGCCGTCGGCGAATTCCATCGCCGGGCAGGGTGCTTCAGCGGCATTGAGGAATTCGACGGCAAGGGCGCAGAGCTGCACGGCGCAGCACAACCCGCAGCCGTTGCAGGCCTCGCCCTCGGGCGGCTTCCTCGGCGGACCCTCTACCCCATGCCGCGCCTCCCGAATCCTGCGCACTCCATGTGATGCCGCGTCCGGGGATTGCACTTTACCGGCTGCTCGCGCTGTGAAATCAATGTCACGGGGAAGGTTAGCAGCGGTACACCGGTTCTCGCACGGTCTTGATCAGCCAGCGCAGCTCGCTTTGGCACAGATCCCTGAGGGAACAGTCGGGACAGCGCCGCCCGCCCCGGTCGAGACCGGCCTTCACGCAAGCCTGCCGTAGCGAGCACGGGCGCGAACCCGGCTCTGGATCGATTGCTCTATGCTGGCTATCGGACATGGCTGACCCTTCGCCCGCTGTGTTACAAAGCGCCCACCGGGGCGCCCGGCTACCGGAAGGCGGGCATCACCTCCTGACACAACAGCTGCAACGCGCGCATCACCTTGTCATGGGGGATCAGGCTGCCGCAATTGATCTCGGCCAATATGCCATCGAGACCGAGCTCGTCGCGCAGCGCCCGCAGCCGATCGGTCACCTGGCGCGGTGAGCCTGCCACGACCTTGTCGCGCAACGCTTCCTCATAGGTGATGTTTTGCAGGCGCTGGCCGCGCTCGGCGCGTTGCTCGATGGCCCGGGCGCCCGCCTGCGAGGCCGAGGCCTCGAGCTGATCGCCGAGCCAGCGATAGAAATGCATGATGCTTTCCTCCGCGTCGTCGCGCGCGTGCTGATAGGTGTCGGCGATATAGAGCGGCAGGCGCAGGAACACCTTGCCTTCGCCGGGATGGCCGGCCGCCCGCCAGGCCGCACGATAGGCCGCGATGTTGGGGCCGAGCTCCGACAGCGTGCCGATCCGCACCGCGGCGAAGATCGGGTAGCCGAGCGTGCCGACGGCGGCGAAGGTATCCGGGCTGTTCACCGCGATGCGCAGCTCCGGGAACGGCTTCTGGTAGGGCTTTGGCACGAGATGGACGTTGTGGAACGAATAGAATTGCCCGTCATACGAAAAGCTGTCCTCGGTCCAGGCCCGCTTGAGGATTTCGAGCGTCTCGGCGAAGCGCTCGCGGCTTTCGGCGTAGGGAATGCCATAGGCCTGATAGGTGCGCGGGAAGCCGCTGCGGCCGATCCCGAATATCAGCCTGCCATGGCTGATCTGGTCGACCGTGGCGGCTTCCTCGGCAATGCGCAGCGGGTGGCATAACGGCAATACCTGGACCGCGGTGCCGATCTTCATTCGGCTCGTGCGGGCGGCAATCGCGGTCGCCACGTTGAGCGGCGCCGACAACACCGATCGCGTCGGCGCAGCGCGCAGCTCGGCCAGCCACATGACATCGAGCCCCCAGCGCTCGGCGGCGTCGACCTCTTCGAAAGAGAGATCAAACGCTTCCGTTTCAGTGCACCCTCGGGACCATGGAAATTCGTGAAACATGCCGAATTCCATCGTTCTTCCCCTCATTCCTGCTTGCTCGGCCGTGCTCCATTGCCGGCGAGGGTAGGGACGGGCCGAACCGGCCACGTTGATCCAGATCAATGGCGGAAACGGCAAAGCCGAATTGGCTGTGGCCGTGGGACCAGCAATCGATCGGCCACACGGTGCAGGACGAAATGACCTGACATGTCGGGCGGGTTGATCGGCGCCCTGACGGCACGCGGCGAGATCCATTACGAGGCGCGCTGACGCGCGCTCACAGCGCGCCGGCACAATTGGAAAGGCCGCCCGGGTAGGGCGGCCTTTCTTCGAAAACCAGCGGCCTTCGCGGCCGCGCCGACGCCCGAATTCAGGCGCGGATCTCCGCGAATGCAGGGATCCTGGTCACGGCAGCGGCAGACCGCGGTTGGTGGCTGTACACAGGATCACCTCCTTTCTGGTTGTTGAGCCAAGGCCGCTAATGTA
>CAYMRQ010000142.1:2750-12366 GCA_964392845.1 uncultured Rhizobium sp. | reverse complement strand
GCAACCCGGAACACCGTGAACTGCTGCTGTCGGGCCTGCGGCTGGCGGCGGGCGAGGCGGAGTGAACGCCGCTCCTAGCCGCTGAGATTGCCGCACGGGTTCGATGCCGCGTCGTTTTGCCGCCGGCGCTGCCGCACCCCGGCCATTTTTTGCGCGTAATAGACGTGCCTGCGCTTACCCGACCGACCCGGCGCAACATTTGCCAACGAGGGAGAGTTGCGGTTGCCCGACAGCCTATTGCCAGTCCGGCCGCTCGACAGGCCGACGCGGCCACCGGCGCTGCCCGAGCGCTTTCTGCCGCCGCCCGGGTTTATCTGGGGCAGCTTTACCGCGGCCGATGGCGCGGTGCTGCGCTGGGGTCACCTGCCGATCCGCAACAAGCGGGCCGAATGCGTGATGGTCGGCGGGTTTGGCGAGTTCATCGAAAAGCAGTTCGAGACGGTGCGCGATCTGGCGGCGCGCGGCATCGCGGTATGGTGCCTCGATTGGCGCGGCCAGGGCGGGTCGATCCGGCCGCGCCGCCTGCCGACCCGCCCGCGCGCCCGCAATTTCAATCGCGACGCCGAGGATCTCGCCGCCTTTGCCGCGAACAAGCTGTCCGGCCATCTGCCGCGACTCCTGCTGGCGCATTCGATGGGCGGGGCGATTGCGCTGATCTGCCTCAAGCGATATCCGCGTCTGTTCGCGGCGGCGGTTCTGTCATCGCCGATGGTGGGCTTGCGCACCGGCCGGGTGCCGCCGACGCTGTTCCGCTTGATCACCCGCCCGGCACGGGCGGCGGGCCTCGGCGTCTGCTTCATCCCGGGAGCGCACAAATGGCGGCCCGACCGCCTGCCCTCGCCCGAGCGCAGCCGCGTCACCACCGATGCCGAGCGGGGCCGGCTGCGGCATGCCTGGTTTTCGGCGGATCCGCGGCTGCGCCTCGACCAGGCGACCTATTCCTGGGTCGACAGCGCGCTCGGTCTCGTCGCGCGGATTTCCAAGCCGGAATTTCTGACCGGCATCCACACTCCGATCCTGATGGGCCGTGCCGGGCGCGATGTGGTGGTGTCGCCGGCGGCGCAACGCCGGGCCGCGCGCCTCTTGCCGAATTGCACGCTGATCGAGCTGCCCGAGTCGAAACACGATCCGTTTCTCGAACGCGACGCGATCCGCGATTACTGGCTGTCCTGCCTCGACCGGTTCATCGCCGAGCGCCTGGTCAAGACGCCGCATTGAGGCTCGCCGCCGCCCTCGCTCTGGTGATTCTGGCGGCAGCGGGAGCGGCCGCGCACGCGGCCGCCCAGGGAGCTGACCGCCGGGTCCCGGTCGATCCGAACGAGCCGCCGTGGGACGCCATCGCCAAGGTGCAGAGCAATATCGGCGCCCATTGCAGCGGCGTCTTGATCGCCCCTGCCATCGTGCTCGCGGCGGCGCATTGCCTCTACAACCCGCGCACCCGCGCGATGCTGCGGCCGGTGTCGGTGCATGTGCTGTTCGGCTATGAGCGCGCCCGGTATCGCTGGCATCGCCAGGTGGCGCGCATCACATTCGGCAATGGCTTCGACGGCACGAACGGAGGGCCCCAACCTGCCGATTGGGCGCGGCTCGAACTGGCCGAAACGGTTCCGGTGGTGCCGCTGCGGCTTCGCGACGAAGAAGTGATCTCGGGAATGGCGGTGGCGCTCGCCGGCTACAATCAGGACCGCGCCCAGCTGTTGATGGCCGATCTCGGCTGCCACGTGCTGCGCGTTCAAAAGCTGCCCGGCGGCGCCAGCTTCGTCACCCACGATTGCGCCGCGACGCATGGCACCAGCGGCGCCCCGCTGTTGGCGCGGCAGGATCGCGGATGGGCCGTCATCGGCATCAACATCGCCGCTGGCAGCGTGGAGAATCTGGCGCTCGCCACCCGGTTCGGGAATTGAGCCCTGAGCAGGCCTTGCACAGTACGCCCTTGCGCGCTCCTCCGTGCCGGCCCCCACCCTCCCGCAGCTGACGCCGCGGCCCCCTCCCTCCCCCGCAAGCGAGGGAGGGTTTTTCGCCGGGCGCACCACCGAGCTCCCTCCCCCGCGGCCGCGACGGGAACACGGGGAGAGGGTTGGGGTGAGGGACCGGCAGCGGCGGATCAGACCCATGAAAATCCGCGCTTACCGCGGGTTGGACGACCGATGCCGGCAAATCCAACGGGAAGGATGGTCAGGTGCCGATGGCGAGCGGGCTCGTCAGCTTGCGTAAGAGGGCGATGACCGACAGCGGGGTGAGGCGCCCGGTTTTCGGGTTTTCCCGGCTCGGCACGTTTTCGATCTGCAATAAGAGGCGGGCGGAATCGGCCTCGACCTCGATGCGATGAATGTTGCGGGTGACCCCGGGATCGGCCCAGATCTCGATCGTCGTCTTGTCCGGGCCGATGCCGGCGAGCGCCAGCGCGGCCGCGACATTGACATTGGCCGGAAAGCCCCGCGCCGCCTCGCGCGCGGTGCCGGTGAAGACGCGCAGCGCCTGGTCGAGACCGGCGACCCTAATCCCGTGTTCGACGAGATAGGGCGCGCCGTCGAGCCCGTTCGGCGGCTTCCGGGTGATCATGTGGACCCGCGAGATCTCGCCCTGCGCCGCGGCCTGCACCGCGTCGAGACCCAGGAGCGCGCCGGTCGGCACCAGGATGCGGCCGCCCTGGCGGCGCGCCAGATCGACCAGGTCGAAATTGTCGAGGAGCGCCCCGCAGGACAGCACGATGAGCGTGCGCCCGGCCGCCAGCGTCGGCTCGGCGATGTCGCGCAACACCGCGGCAGGGGCACATTCGACGACGATGTCGGCCGCTTCCGCGAGCCGGGCGAGCGGCAATACCGGCACCTTCCGGGCGAAGCCGGCCATCGCCCGCTCGGCGCGCGCCGTGTCGCGGGCCGAGACGGCGGCGAGCGCAAGCCCGTCGATACCGCGGTCGAGCCGCTCGGCGACGACCCGGCCGATCGCGCCGAACCCGGCGATGGCGACCCGCTGCACCATGCGTCAGTCGGCCCGCCAGTTCACCGTCGTCCTGGCGCCCGAACGGTGCTCCATCGGATGCGGCAGCTCGCTGTCGGACCACTGCGCCGAGCTCGGCGCGAGCTGCGTGTTGAGGCCGTCGGCGTTGAAGAACGACGCAAATCCGAGGTTCTGCGCCGTCATGACCCGCCCGCCCTCGTCCTTCAGCAGGGTCGACTCGGCCTGCCCGACGCCGGCGATGCGTGCCGTCATCTTGTCGCCCCTGTCGATCTCGATGCGCGCCTGTTTCGTCGGCAGCCAGTGCGCGACGATTTGGCCGAACAACTCGGGCGCGCCGGCTTTCTTGCCCTGGAAGATCCCCTCCAATTCGCGGCGTTGCTCGGCTGAGGCGCCGTCGTCGATGTAAAGCCGTCCGGTCCCGTCGCCGTCGAACAGGGTCGGACCGGGAAAATCCATCGTCAGCACGACGGTACGCGCGCCGAGATCGACCTCCGCCGAGCGGCCGCCTTCGATCAGGTACCATTGCGTCGTGTTGCACCAGCCGCGGTCCATGATCATCAGCTCTTTGACCGTATACCAGCACGGGCACAGCATGTTGCAACTGCACGTCTCGACGACTTGACCACGTAGATTCCAAGGCATGGCGGGGTCTCCCTTTCTAGCGGGTTGGACGAGCATAGGTTCGGTTAAGCGAGAGTGTCCAGAAGTTGCAAGGAAGTGCCGCCGCTCGATCAATATGATTTCGGCAGCCCCAATACCCGCTCGGCGATATGCGACAGGATGAGCTGCGACATGACCGGTGCGATGCGGGCGATCTGGGCTTCGCGGAAATAGCGCTCGACGTGAAACTCCTTGGCATAGCCCATGCCGCCATGCGTCAGCATCGCGGTCTCGCAGGCGCGGGCGCCTGCCTCGCCGGCGAAATACTTGGCGGCATTGGCAAAGGCGCCGGCCTCTTCGCCCCGGTCATAGGCGGCGGCGGCGCGCAATACCAACAGCTCGGCTGCCTCCAGCTCGATCCAGCGCTCGGCGAGCGGGTGCTGGATCCCCTGGTTCTGGCCGATCGGCCGGCCAAAGACGATGCGCTCGCCGGCATATTTGGCGGCGCGGGCGAGCGCGACGCGGCCGAGGCCGACCGCCTCGGCCCCGATCAGGATGCGCTCGGGGTTCATGCCGTGCAGGATGTATTGAAAGCCCCGTCCCTCCTCGCCGATGCGATCCTCGAGCGGCACCTTGAGCCCGTCGATGAACAGCATGTTCGAATCGACCGCATGGCGGCCCATCTTGGGGATTTCGCGGACCTCGACGGCGCTGCGGTCGAGGTCGGTATAGAAGAGGGTCATGCCGGCCGAGGGCCGCGCCGCCTCCTCGAACGGGGTGGTGCGGGTGAGGATCAGCATCTTCTCGGTGACTTGGGCGGTCGACGTCCAGATCTTGCGCCCGGTGATGACATAGCCGTTATCGTCGCGCACCGCGCGCGTCTTGAGCCGCGTCGTGTCGAGCCCGGCATCGGGCTCGGTGACCGCGAAGCAGGCTTTTTCATTGCCGGCGATCAGCGGCGGCAGAAAGCGCGCTTTCTGCTCGTCGCTGCCGAAGACGACCACCGGGTGCAGGCCGAAGATGTTCATGTGCACGGCCGAGGCGCCGCTGAACCCGGCGCCCGATTGCGCCACCGCCTGCATGACGATCGCCGCCTCGGTGATGCCGAGGCCGGCGCCGCCATAGGCCTCCGGCATCGCGACGCCAAGCCAGCCGCCCTCCGCCATCGCCTGGTGGAATTCGTGCGGGAAGCCGCCGTCGGTGTCCTTCTTCAGCCAGTAATCGTCGCCAAAGCGCTCGCACAGCCGCGCCACCGCCTCGCGGATCTCCAGCTGCTCGGGGGTCAGGGAAAAGGTCATTGGCGGCTCAGCTCGCGCCCTCGACAATAAAGGCCCGGGCGGCCGAGTTGGCCAGCCGGTTGGGTAATATTTTTCGGTATTCTGGCGAGTGGTACCACCGCTTCACGGCCGCGGCGTCGGCGAATTCGAGAATGACGATGCGCTTCGGTTCCGGACCTCCCTCGATCAGTTCGGTCGCACCGGCCCTTGTGAGGAAGCGCCCGCCATATTGTGCAATCGTGGCAGAAACGGCCTCCCGATAGGGGCCCATCGCGTCATGGTTGGTGATTTCGAGTTCGACGACGAAGTAAGCTGCCATGTCGGCCTCCCGGGTGATGCTCCTCGGCCCCAGCTTATCATCATCGCTCCTCAAGCGCCCGCAGCCGCTCGTTGAACCGTTGATGCTGGCGCACCATCGCGCGCAGCTCGTTGAGCATGTCGGTATCCCGCTCGTCGCGGCGCGCCCCATCGCGGTCGAGCCGCAGAACGATCGCGGTCAGGACGCCCATCTGATCGACCAGCGAACGCACCTCGTCCCGCAATCCCGCTATCTGTCGCGACAGGAATTCGAGGGTGATCGGCTGATCCGACATGGGAAACGTTCTGTTGTCTTTCGCACAGGGACACGAAAAGCCGAGTATTGTGAATTCGCCCCGAGCCGGTCCACGCCGGCCGCTCACGGCCGTCATCGCTGTCCTTTATACATATGTCGATGCCAATTTGCGGCCAGCGAAAACCGACGTGCCGGATTATATTCTAAGTCTAACCGCAACCTGGAGCACACTCTTGCCGCTCGACACCGTCTACACCGTCTGCCCGCACGACTGCCCGAGCGCCTGCGCGCTCGCGGTCGAGCGGATTGGCGGCACGCATATCGGCCGGGTGCGCGGGGCGGCGGGGCAGTCGTACACGCAAGGCGTGGTCTGCGCCAAGGTCGCGCGTTATGCCGAGCGCCAGCACCATCCCGAGCGCCTGTCCGTGCCATTGCGCCGGGTCGGCGAGAAGGGCGCCGGGCGCGACGCGTTCCGCCCGATCTCGTGGGATGACGCGCTCGACGAGGTCGCCGAACGGCTGACCCAGGCGGCGCAACTTCATGGCTCTGAAGCGATCTGGCCATATTACTATGCCGGCACGATGGGGCGGGTGCAGCGCGACGGCATCAACCGGCTGCGCCACGCGATGGGTTATTCGCGCGAGAAGCTGACGATCTGCAACGCGCTGACCGATGCCGGGTGGGTCGCGGGAGTCGGCGCCATGCGTGGCGTCGACGCCCGCGAGATCGCGCAATCCGACCTGATCGTCGTGTGGGGCGGCAACCCGGTGTCGACCCAGATCAATGTGATGACCCATGTCGCGCAGGCGAAGAAGGAGCGCGGGGCGAAGCTCGTCGTCGTCGATCCCTACCGCACCGGCACCGCCGAGCTGGCCGACCTGCATCTGGCGCCGCTGCCGGGCACCGACGGCGCGCTCGCCTGCGCGGTCATGCATGTGCTGTTCGCGGAAGGTTATGCCGACCGCGCCTATCTGGCGCGCTATGCCGACGATCCCGAGGGGCTCGAAGCCCATCTCAGGGCGCGCGACCCCGCATGGGCAGCGCGGATCACCGGGCTTTCCGAGGTCGAGATCGTCGATTTCGCGCGTCTCTACGGCCGCACCGGGCGCAGCTATATCCGGGTCGGCTATGGGTTTTCGCGCTCGCGCAATGGCGCGATGCAGATGTTCGCGGTGACCTGCCTGCCGACGGTGACCGGCGCCTGGCAATACGAAGGGGGCGGCGCGCATTACTCGAACCACGGCATGCTGCCGCTCGACCTCACGCTGATCGAGGGGCTGGATGTCGTCGACCCTTCGACCCGCATTCTCGACCAGTCGCGTATCGGCCCGATCCTCACCGGCGACAAGCGCGACCTCGGCGACGGCCCGCCGGTGACGGCGTTGTTCATTCAGAACACCAACCCGATGGTGGTGTCGCCCGAATCGGGACTTGTGCACCAGGGTTTCCGGCGCGACGATCTGTTCGTCTGCGTGCATGAGCAGTTCCTGACCGAGACTGCGGCGATGGCCGATATCGTCCTGCCGGCGACGACCTTTCTCGAACATGACGACATCTATACCGCCGGCGGCCACCACTTTCTGCAGATCGGCCGCGCGGTGCTGCCGCCGCATGGCGAATGCCGCTCGAACCATGCGGTGATCTGCGGCCTCGCCGAGCGCCTCGGCGCCCGGCACCGCGGGTTCGAGCTGACCGCGTTCGAGCTCGTCGAGCACACCCTGCGCGCGAGCGGGTTGCCCGCGCCGGCTGCGTTCGAGGAAGGGGTCTGGCTCAATTGCTGGCCGGGTTTCGAAACCGGGCATTTCCTCGACGGCTTCGGTCATGCCGACAAGAAGTTCCAATTCCGCGCCAATTGGGCCGCGCTCGGCCCCGAGCACGCGAAGCTGCCGGCCTTCCCCGACCATGTCGCGGTGATCGACGACGGCGACCCCGAGCGGCCATTCCGCCTTGTGCCGGCGCCGTCGCGCTCGTTTCTCAACACCAGCTTCAACAACCTGCCCTCAGGCATCACCCGCGAAGGGCGGCCGACCGCGCTGGTGCATCCCGAGGCGCTCGCCGCGCTCGGCATCGCCGAGGGGGAGCGGATCCGCATCGGCAATGCGAAGGGCAGCGTGGTCGTCCATGCCCGCGCCTCTGGCGGGATGCAGCGGCGCGTCGTCATCGTCGAGGGGCTGTGGCCGAACCACGCCTTCGAGGAGGGGATCGGCATCAACCTGCTGACCAGCGCCGACCCGGGTCTGCCAAACGGCGGTGCGGTGTTCCACGACACTTCGGTCTGGCTGCGCCCCGCATGAAGGTGCAAAATTTGGCATGCGGCAAGTAATCTCATCGTCACCCCCGCGAACGCGGGGGTCCAGGGCGGGCGACGGAACCTGCGACCCCTGGGTCCCCGCCTTCGCGGGAATGACGCGAAATTGGCTGGCATAGATGAGCGACGATAAGCGACGGCTGCCGACCGCAGCGAACCCGGGCGAGGTTTCCGCCGAGGTCGACGCCTTTCTGCGCGATCTGCAGCGCGCCCCGCCGCCGCATCCGTCGGGTGGCCGCGGAAGGCTGATCTTTGCGCTCGACGCGACGGCGAGCCGCGAGCCCTCCTGGGACCGGGCCTGCCGCATCCAGGGGGAGATGTTCGAGGCGACCGCCGCGCTCGGCGGGCTCGACGTCAAGCTGGTCTATTATCGCGGCTTCAACGAATGCAAGGCGAGCCGGTGGATGACCAATGCCGCCGATCTGCACCGCGTGATGCGCGCGGTTTCCTGTCTCGGCGGCGAGACCCAGATCGAGCGGGTGCTCGCCCATGCTCTCGGCGAGACCAAGAAGCGGCGGGTCAACGCCCTCGTCTTCGTCGGCGACGCGATGGAGGAGAACGTCGATCGGCTGTGCCAGCTCGCCGGCGAACTGGGCCTCAACGGCGTGCCGATCTTTTTATTCCACGAGGGCGGCAATCCGGTCGCCGCGGCGGCCTTCCGACAAATGGCTCGCCTGTCGCGCGGCGCCTATCTGCGCTTCGATCTGGCGAGCGCCGACCGCCTGCGGGACCTCCTGGGCGCGGTCGCGGTCTATGCCGCCGGCGGGTATCGCGCGCTGGCCGCCTATGGCGAGAAGAAAGGCGGCGAAGTGCTGCGACTGACCGCGCAATTACAGGGCTGATGCTCTACCTCGTCGGCGGCTTTGCGATCCTGTGCGGGCTCCTGCTGCTCGGCTTTCTGTTTGTCAACGCCAATCCGGCGCGTCTCGCGCGGATCGTCAAATGGGCCGGCATCGTACTGGCGGTACTGGCGGTCATCTTCCTGATCTGGTCGGAACGCTTCGCGATGCTGCTGGCGCCGATCGCGCTCCTGCTGCCGGCCTGGCGCCGGCTGCGCTCGATGGTCGGCGGCCTGCGCGGCCCGTCGAGCGCCGGCACGTCCACCGTCGAAACATCGTTTATTCGCATGAACCTCGACCACGATACCGGGACAATGACCGGCACGGTGCTGCAGGGCCGCTTCGCCGGCATGCGGCTGGAGGAGCTGCGCCCGGCTGAATTGCTGGCATTGTTGCGCGAGTGCCGGGCCGAGGACGAGGAAGCCGCGCGGCTGCTCGAAGCCTATCTCGACCGGGTCCGCTCCAACTGGCACGACGAGATGGCCGGCGAAAAGGCGAGCGGCGAGCAGGCGAGGGACGGGCCGCCGCCGCCGAGCGGCCCCGATGTCACCGTTGACGAGGCCTATGCCATTTTGGGTCTCGCGCCCGGCGCCGATGCCGCAGCGATCAGGGAGGCGCACCACCGGCTGATGAAACAGCTTCACCCCGATCACGGCGGCACCGACTACCTCGCCAGTAAGATCAATCGCGCCCGCGACGTGCTGCTGCACCGGTAGGACAAAAAATCCCTTGGCCGGGCTTGGCCGGCTTGTCCCGGCCATCCACGTCTTGCAGCCGCCGCGGCGCTGCAAGAAAAAGTGTGTACGGCGGTTGCGTTAGCAATCCGGAAAGCGCTGTGGCAATAGTCTCGCCACCGCGAGGGAGCCGCGATCGAGGAGTTCCATGCAAAGACCCGTGCGCAAGGCGGTGTTCCCGGTGGCCGGTCTGGGCACCCGCATTCTCCCGGCAACCAAGGCGATGCCGAAGGAGATGCTGCCGGTCGTCGACAAGCCGCTGATCCAGTATGCGGTCGAGGAGGCCGCGGCCGCCGGGATCACCGACATGATCGCGATAGTGGTACAAGCCCGCGATGTATTTG
>CAYMRQ010000142.1:0-2740 GCA_964392845.1 uncultured Rhizobium sp. | reverse complement strand
AAATGCTGCCCGTGGTGGATAAGCCCATCATTCAGTATGCGGTCGAGGAGGCCAGGGCGGCCGGCATCGAGCAGTTCTTTTTCGTCACCGGCCGCGCCAAGAGCGCGATCGAGGACCATTTCGACCTCGCCTTCGAGCTCGAAGCGACCTTGCGCGAGCGCGGTAGGAGCGAGCTCCTCGACGAGCTGCGTGCGTGGCTGCCCGCCGCGGGCGACGTTGCCTATACCCGGCAGCAGCGCCCGCTCGGGCTCGGTCATGCCGTGTGGTGCGCGCGCCATCTCGTTGGCAACGAACCCTTCGCCGTCCTCCTCGTCGACGATCTGATGGTCGGCGAGCCGCCCTGCCTCAAGCAGATGATCGACGCCTATCAGCAAACCGGCGGCAACATCGTCGCGGTGATCGAGGTCCCGCGCGAAGAGACAAGGCGCTACGGCGTGCTCGATGTGGTCGCCGATGAGGGGACCCTGGTGCGGGCAAAGGGGGTCGTGGAAAAGCCCGACCCCGCGGTCGCGCCGTCGTGCCTGACGATCATCGGGCGCTATATCATCCAGCCGGAAATCTTCGGCCATCTGGCCGGGCTGAAGCCGGGCAGCGGCAATGAGATCCAGCTGACCGACGGGCTCGACAGGCTGATCGCCGACGGTCAGCCGTTCCATGGAATGCGCGCCGCCGCAAGGCGTTTCGATTGCGGCGACAAGCTCGGCTATCTCGAAGCCAATGTCGCGCTCGGGCTGCAACATCCCGCGCTCGGCTCCGCGTTTCGCCGCATCCTCGCCACCTACCTGTGAAATCCGGCCATATTTCTCACCCACGCGTCATTCCCCGCGAAGGCGGGAATCCAGGGGTCGCAAGGCCGTGCCGGCTGCCCTGGACCCCCGCTTGCGCGGGGGTGACGAGAACCAATCGGTGACCTTGCCATGCCGTATCGTTTCGACCCGACGATCCTGCGCGAATACGACATCCGCGGCATCGTCGGCACGACCTTGTTTCCCGCCGATGCCCACGCCCTGGGCCGGGTGTTCGCCCAGGTTCTGGTCGAGGCTGGCGGTCGGCGCGCCGCGGTCGGCTATGACGGCCGGCTGACCTCGCCCGAACTCGAAGCCGCGCTCGTCGAGGGGCTCGCCGAGGGCGGCGCGGATGTCGTGCGCATCGGCCGCGGGCCGACCCCGATGCTGTATTACGCCGCGGCAACGCCAGGGACCTATGACGGGGTCGATGGCGGCATCATGGTGACCGGCTCGCACAACCCGCCCGACCATAACGGGTTCAAGCTGGTGCTCGGCGGCAGGCCGTTTTTCGGCGAGGCGATCCAGAAGCTCGGGCAGATGGCGCTCGCCCTCGGTCCCGCCGCGGCGCCGCGCGGCCGGGTCGAGGAGCACAGCGTCTTCGATGCTTACGTCGAGCGCCTGGCGAAGGATTACGACGGCACCCGCGGGCTGACGGTCGCCTGGGATTGCGGCAACGGCGCCACCGGCGACGTCGTCGTCCGTCTCGTGCCGCTGCTGCCGGGGCGCCACATCCTGATCAACGAGACCGCATCGGTGTCGTCGATGCCCGCGGCCGGATCCTGTGGGGCGACCAGCTCTTGATCGTGCTGGCGCGCGACGTGCTGGCCCGCCATCCCGGCGCGCCGATTATCGCCGATGTCAAGGCCAGCCAGGTGCTGTTCGACGAGATCACGCGCGCCGGCGGCAAGCCGGTGATGTCGCAAACCGGCCATTCGCTGATCAAGTCGAAGCTCGCCGAAACCGGCGCGCCATTGGCCGGCGAGATGAGCGGCCACATCTTCTACGCCGATCGCTATTACGGCTTCGACGACGCTACCTATGTCGCGGTTCGGCTGCTCGGCGTTCTCGCGCGCGCCGCCGAGAGCCTCGATGAGATGCTCGACAAGCTGCCGGCGGTGTTCAATACGCCCGAGCTGCGGGTGCCGTGCGAGGAAGCGCGCAAATTCGCGGCGGTCGAGGAGGTTCGCGACCGCTTGCGCCGGCGCGGTGCGGAAATGGTCGAAATCGACGGCGTCCGCGTGCGCAATTCAGATGGCTGGTGGCTGATGCGCGCTTCGAACACCCAGGCGGTCGTAGTCGTGCGGGCCGAATCGACTAGCGAAGCCGGGCTCGAGCGCCTCAAGCACCAGCTTGCCGCGGAACTCGAGCCGAGCGGGTTGGCGCTGCCGGCGTACTGAGGCCGCCGGGCGAACCAGCCCTACCGGGTCGCGACCTTCACGCCGCCGGGGGGTACGACCGAGCAGGCGATCCGCTTGCGGCGCAGCTCTGCACAGGCCGCCTGGGCGCCCTTCGCGGTGAAATGCAGCAGGCGGGCGCGATAGAGCCGGCTCGAATCGTGCGTGGCCGGCACGAGGATCTGGGGCGGCTTGCCTCTCGCGATCGCCAGGCCGGCAACACGGCGGGTAGCCTGCTGCGCCGCCGCTTCGCCGCGGAAGGCGCCGAGCTGGACCGCCCAATCCGCGTCTCCATTTGGTGCCTCGCGCGCCAGCGGGGAGGCTTCGGCCTTGGCAACCGGCGACAGATGCCGCAGCGCGGCCGCGGCGCAAGTCCTTAGGATCAGGAGCGTCCACGAGCTTCTGCGTCGCGGTATACGCGTGCACGGTCTGCAAGAAACCGCGCTCGACCGTGAAGTTGTCATTGAGGACCTTGAACAAGGGAGCGATGCAATTCGTCGTGCAGCTGCCATTGCTGATGATGTCATCTATACCCCAGCAAATCTCGACTTTCTGCAG
>CAYMRQ010000141.1:10217-12372 GCA_964392845.1 uncultured Rhizobium sp. | reverse complement strand
AGAGCGTCAATCAAAGCGTCGGAGACGTCATCCTCTGTCGGAATGGAGCCTTTGCAATCGGCCACGACGATGAGGTATGGCGCGTCGACGATGCCATATCGCTGCCCCTTGTGTTCAAGGGCCTGGCGCAGGTCAAGGTCAGGGGATACCCAGTCCGCCCCAATTGCCGCGCGGATTTTCCGCTCGTAGTTCTTGTCCTTCTTCGAGCCGCCGAGAAGCGATAGATCGATCCGCCAATCGCCAGCCTCGAACGTTCGGCGGGGCATTTGGACAGGATCGTCGCCGCAAACCTGTGCCGCCCACTGCTCCACGTCCCATTTTAGTTTGTTGAGGCTGGGGGAGGACACTCCATGCCGCTCGATGCTGTAGCCGAGCAGCCATCCCGCTGGCAAATTGGCAGTGTTGAGCGCATTGTAGATCGCAGCTTCCCGGTTACTTTCCTTCGTGGTCTCGACTTCGGGGCCGAACGTGGTCACTTCAACAAAGGCCAGCCTGTTCCCTTCTTCGTCCTTGACCAAAAAATCAGGCCGATGTGTAGGATGCGGACAGGCGGGGTGAATTTCGACGGTATAGCCAAGTCGCCGGAGTGCAGCGTGAATCACCAGCTCAGCAAGTGCAGCTTCGTACTGCACATTCGACCCCTTCTTGAAGCGACCTACCATCTCGGTCTGTTGTGCTTCCTCAGAGATCTCAGATAGCCACTCGTTCACCAATTTCCGATACACCAAATGTGGGTTGCGAGCAGAGGAGTCATAAAAGGCAAATGCACGCTCGCCTTTTCTCATAGGGAGAGTCCTCGTCCTATCCTTATCCTCAAAAAGCTTTACAGCCATCTATACACTTTCGCGCATTGTCAGGTTCGTGTGCTGGGCCTCGATGTCGCATAACGGCCTATTGTGGAAAGGCCCCCAATTGCCGCGCGAGCGACCGCGGTGCAGGTGAACGGTGGCAGGTTGCAACGATCGTGTTCAAAGTCTGACGCTTGGTCTACCTAGCCGACGACCCGCCACTCGTGGATCAGCTGGCCTGGGGCCACCTCCTCGAAAATCACCTCGACGGCGGCGCCGACCGGCGCCTTGTAGGGTGGGGTGCCCGGGAGGTTGGAATAGAAATTGACCCGCGGGTCCGCGTCGAGCGTCACCATTGCCAAATTATAGGGCTGATCGGGCATGCGCCGGTTGAGGCGGCCATCCTCGATCACGATGGAGGTCGCGATATGGCCGCTTCCCGCGACCTCTTTCCACGTCAGACTGGCGGCCGAGTTGCAGACCTGGCAGGCCTGCTGCGGCGGGTATTGCAGCCTGTCGCAGGCAGCGCAGTGCTGCAAGACGAGCCGCCTTTGATTGACGGCGTCCCAGAAGGGCTTGCTCAAAGAGTCGGCGACGGGGATCAGCTTCGGCATCGTTTCACTCCCCCCGAGCCCGTCCTTTGACTCATTTCTCCCCCTTGGCCGCCCCCGGACGGCCGGCCCTTGCGGGCCGTTCCGGGGGTGACCCGGCCATCCACGTCTTTGATCCAGTTTGTGAATGAAGACGTGGATGCCCGGCTCAAGGCCGGGCAAGGGGCGTCGTTTCGTGTGGTCATCGGTATCACTCCCCCCGCCCAACCCACTGGCCGTAGACCGGATATTGGCAGCAGATGAACTCGATATAGGCCGGGCGACCTGAATTATTCGCGTCGAGCGCCCGCCGCAGCGCCGGGATGATTTCGGCCGGCTCGCTGACCCGCTCGGTGTGGAAGCCGAGGGCGCCTATCACCTTCGACATATCTACTTCGTCAGGCCCCAGCACCCGGTGTGTGAAGGGATCGTGTCCTGGCCCCCAGAAGCCGGGTCCATAGCCCGCAAAGCCGCCATTGCTGATGTGCACGACCGTGATCCCGAGTTTCTCGCGCAACAGAACCTCAAGGTTGCCGAGCATGTAGCCAAGGCCAGCTTCGCCCGTCACCGCCACGGATGCCCTCTCTGGAAACGCCTTCTTGGCGGCAATGGCAGCAGCCAGGCTGAAGCCGAGCGTCGAGACATTGCCCCAGCCCAGGAAGCCGCGCGGGATCAGCGTGTCGAAGACGGTGCTCAGCTGGTCGCGCGTGTTGCCGCTTTCGTGCGTCACGAACGAATTCTTCAGATCCAGCACCTGCATCAGATCGCCGTACACCC
>CAYMRQ010000141.1:0-10207 GCA_964392845.1 uncultured Rhizobium sp. | reverse complement strand
CTGGGGCGGTACTGCCCGCATGAAGTCCCACACGACGCGGTAGGGGTTGATCGGCGTCTCGCCGGAGTTCATGACCTGCCTGTATCTGGCGAGCGCCTCGTCGCGTGCCGCCCGCACTTCCGCCGCCACGTTGCCCGCCGCCCGTCCGGCACCGCCCGTGGCACCCGACGTGCGGTCGGACACTTCCTGGCGGAGCGCCTGCAAGGTCAAGCGCGCATCGCCGATCACCGCGTGCGCCGTCGGATACATCTTGTTGATGTGCAATTCGTCGACGTTGCAGTGGATGATGGTCTTTGTCGCCGCATCGGGAATGGCGTGGCTGAAGCGGCCCGGCGACAGGCTCGTGCCGATGGCGAGGATGAGGTCGCTTTTGTTCAGGTAGTGCGCCACCTGATCGCCGCGCACGCCGACGAACAGCGGATGGTCCTCCGGGAACGCCCCTTTGGCCTTGAGAGTCGTGATCACCGGCACATTCACCAGCTCCGCCAGCGCTTTCAATTCTTCCGAGGCGCCCGCGTAGATGACCCCCTCGCCGGCGTAGATCAGCGGGCTGCGGGCTAGGAGGAGCTGGTCGACGGCAGCGCGCACATCCGCCGGGTCCGGCGCCGATTTCCAGCCCTTCACCGGACGGTAGGGGTCGGCGGTCTCGTCGTATGTCGCCGTGGCATTGGGAATAGCCAGGATCACCGGGCCCGGTCTGCCGCTGCGCAGCATGGTGAAGGCGCGGCGCATCAGCTCAGGCGTGCGCTCGGGCTTGTCGAGATAGCCGAACCACTTCGACACGGTCTTCATGGCCGATGCGACATCGTACTGGCTGTTGCCCGAGCTGCCGGCCGGCACGCCATCGGTGATGCACAGAACGGGCGAGCCATCCTCATAGGCCTGCGCCATCCCGGCATAGGCGTACTGCATGCCGGCGGCATTGACGCCCCCTTGGAAGGTGCACACCCCGATCTTGGAGCCCGCGGTGATGCGCGAGAACGCGTCGGCGACCGCGACGGCATAGCGGTCGTCGCGCATCATCAGCATCGGCACCCCTTCCCGGCCGAGCGCGTTGTTGACCCGGCAGACCGGGAAGGTCGAAACCCAACCCACACCCTCCTCTTTGAGAATGCGGACAATGCCGGTCGCGACATCGATCGTCATGGATGTGGTCTCCTATGCCTGGAGCCGAGCCGTCAGCCTCCGTGGGGGCGCATTGAAGCATACAAGCATACAATGATCAGAAAAAATCAGCCGAGAGTTCGGCTCGAAATGTCTACTCGGTCCTGGACACACGACGGGCAGCGCGAGCGGTGACAAGGGCGAGAAAGCGGTCGCGGATCGTGGCGAAGAAGGAAGGCGGCAGCATACCGTAGGCGACCGAACTGTCGTCGGCGCCTGGCGCGCGGCGCAAGTCCGGCCCCGGCCAGGTGAATTCATTCCATTCCGACAGCACGACCCATGACCGCTCGCCATCGAGCCGCAGCCGTTCCTTGACGCGCGCGGGAATTTCGACCGCAAGCGCTGCCTGCGCAGGCGGGCTGTGCGTGACCGGCAAGACCAGCACGCGGGTTTCACCGGCGTCATCGGCCGGGCGCAGGGCTGCGACGATCGCGCAGGGACGGTCTTTCTGCCCTTCCTCGCGGCCGGCCAAGTGCTCGCTGTGCCACAGATAGCTGTAACGGATAACCAGACCCGGAACGGGTGCGGGCAGCGGCACGCGCGAGGCTACTTCAGCTCGGCATCGAGGGTGGCGAATTCGTCCGGCACCTTGGCGTTGCGCAGGGCCTCAACCCATTCCTCGGGCAACTCTTCGGTAAGCCCGACGCGACGATCGCGCCGCTTGAGGCGGGCATATTCCTCGGCCGACAGCACGACGAATTCGTCGCGGCCGTCCGGGGTGGTGATCGCTACCGGCTCCCGTCGCGCCCGCTCGGCCAGGGCCGCAAAGCCCCGTTGCAACTCGGCTTCCGTCATGCGGACCATTTCCATATGAACTCCATAATTTCACAGAAATAATACGCCAAATTGCCTTCGAAGGCAACTTTGCTTGTCGCCGAGCGATCAGCCTCCGTGTCGGCGCACTGATGCATATAATGATTGCGCGGCCCGAAGCATGTCGTCAAGAAAGGCAAGACGCCGGTGCTCGAAGCCGATGAGGCGCGAGCGCTTCTCGACAGCATCGACGTGTCGACGCCGGTCGGCCTGCGCGACCGGGCACTGATTGCTCTGCTGGTCTACACCTTCGCCCGCGTCTCCGCGGCGATCGGCATGAGCGTCGCCGACTACTACGTGCAAGGGCGCCGCTCGTGGGTCCGGCTCCATGAGAAAGGCGGCAAGCGCCATGAGATGCCGGCCCATCACCTGCTCGAAACCTACATGGACTCCTATCTCGCCGACACTGGCCTGGCCGCCGACAAATCGGCTCCCCTCTTCCCTACCGCGGCCGGGAAAACCGGCGAGCTGACCGACCGGCGCATGACCCGCACCGACGCGCTACGCATGATCTGGCGGCGGGCTGCGGCAGCGGGCATCGCCACCGAGCTTGGTTGCCACTCCTTCCGGGCAACCGGCATCACCGTCTATCTCAAGAATGGTGGGCTTCTCGAACACGCCCAACAGATGGCCGCGCATGAAAGCGCGCGGACCACCAAGCTCTACGACCGCCGCAGCGATAAGATCACGCTCGATGAAGTCGAGAAAATTATGTTGTAGGTGTATGCAATTGTTAGGAATTGTCTCTGGCACCGGCTCCTTCACGCTCCAGGATCATTGAGGAATCGCGGTAGGACGAAAGAAATGTGGTAAAACAAGGTTACTTCCAAACGAAAGGGGCCAGTGTCCTGACCATTCTAGCCGTCGTACTGTCCACTTTCCGTTTTCGTGCTTTAGCTGGCAGCCCGTTACAAGGAAAGTTGAACTTTCCCATGGGCCCCATGGCCCACCTGGTAATTTATAGAGACGTCGAGTGCTGGCGTCAAAATTCACGTAACCCTCCCAATCAAGCCCGTTTAGTTTATCCGCTAGTGTGAGCGACTTACCGTCGATCTCGGGTTGGACGCCTCGTATCTGCAAGATGGCTTCATCTCTAGACCTGGGGTTTTTAAGCCCTAGGAACCAGTCCTCGCCCCGCTGGATTATAAACTCATCGACGAATTCCTCCTTACAACGTTGGATCGCTTCCGCAGATGACGGAGGCTTCGCATTAGCCGTGAGGGCGCTTAGCATCACTGAGGCCCACACGATCACCGAATATTTATCAAATCGCATTGCGCCCTCCGCCTTGCGCAAGTTCACAAGGGCCCGATCTGGGATCTTCGGACAAGAAGTTGAATTAATAGCCTGCATTTTCGCAAGAGTGTGCCAAAAATCGTGTTTGCTCCGAGAGTGCCGACTATCGGGATTGGCAGCGTCGCTCCCCCTGGGGTGAGAGGTTTCCATAGCAGGGGGAGGTGGAGGGGGTCGGGGCGCCCTTCCCCGCCACAGGCTGCCTACACGCGTCAGCAAGAAACCCGCCCCCGGAGGGGCGGGTCGCGTGCTGCGCTCTCTAGCGCGAGGCGACTAGGGCCTGCCTACGGCTGGGCCGTGTTGCCTTTGGCGCGCCGGCCTTCTGGCCGTTGCGGTAACTCTCAAGCGCGATCTTTTTCATTTCGCGGATGATGATGTCCTTCTCCGGGATGCCCTGGAGAAGCCGCTCAAGGTGCGCCTCAAGCTCTTGCATGTACGACATGGTTGTCAGTGCTTAGGGCTGGTATTCGACCTGTGGCGGGGGGCTTTGCCCTCTATCCGGTCACACCGGCCCCGCCTAGCGGTCGCAGGGCGTAAGCGGTCAACGTTCCGAGCGGAGCGAGTGTTCTTGACGGAGGACGCTCGGCCGCTAACGTCGAGGTGTGAGCGGATGGGGCGCCGGGGGTGATATTCTGAGCCCATGAAATTGTTTGTCGTCGGGCTAATGTATGTTTGCTTGGGCCGCGTTTTTCGTCGCCGCCTCGCACCCTTGGGTCTGGGCTCTGTTGAGCGAACTCCAATTGTCTGATGCCGGCCCTAACGGAACGCGAATTCCTGGTAACCGCCTGTGGCGACCTCGTCCGTCGTCCGCCGGAAATGCGCGCCATTGCCATTGTAGCCCAGAACGCGGCGCACGGTCCGGCCGTCGACGTTGCGATTGACGCCGTTCTGCCAGGAATCGACCTTGAAGGACAGCAACGCTTCGCCCGCCTTGATCACGATCTGCGTCCACTCGTCCACTTTTTGCGGCCGGGTCTCCACATGTGTGTAGTTGTGCTGTTGCATGAACCGTAAGAGGCCCGCCTGGAATTCGACGCTGTGCGAGATGGCCTGGGTAATATTGCCGCGCGCGGTGTGCGGGCCGAGCACCATCAGCATGTTGGGGAAGCCTTCCGCGAGCATGCCGAGATAGGTGCGCGGGGTTTCGGCCCAGGCGTCTTTGAGCCGGAGGCCGTTCTCGCCGCGGATATCGATACGGTCGTAGGCGCCGGTCACGCCGTCGAAGCCCGTGGCGTAGATCAGGATGTCGAATTCGTGTTGCTGCCTCGCGGTTTTGATGCCCTGGGGTGTGATGCACTCGATCGGCTCATCCACCAGGGTATCGATCAAGGTCACGTTGTCGCGGTTGTAAGTTTCGAAATAGCCGCTTTCCAGGGGCACCCGGCGCGTGCCGAAGCCGTGATCTTTGGGGATCAGCTTGTCCGCCACTTTCGGATCCTTCACGCGCTGGCGAATCTTTTTGGCGATATAGGCGCTGATGGCGGCGTTGGCTTCCTCGTTGGTCAGGATGTCGCGGAAATTGCCCATCCAGATGCCAAAACCGGGTTCGCCGTACCGCTTCTCCCAGAAGGCCTCGCGCTCCTCGGGCGGCACGTCCAGGGTTTTTCGCGGGTCAGCCTGATGAATGAACCAGCTCGGCGTCGTCGCGCAGTGCGCGTAAATCTCCTCGTAACGGGATTTGATTTCCTCCATCTCCCCCTTGCTTATTTTGGAATTATGCAAGGGCGCCGTCCAGTTCGGGCGGCGCTGGAAAACGGTGAGGTGCTTCGCCTGTTTGGCAACTGGCGGCGGCATCGCCGTCGCGATGGCCTGCAGCGTCTCGATCAGCTGGGCGCGTTTTTGCGGATCCTGCAGCAAGTCGATGACGTGTTGCGCCTCGGCCGAGGTCAACCCGCCCGGGCTTGCAGCCGCCGTACCCACACCCCCGGGGCCGGTTGATGGTTCCACCTGCTCCGCCCCGGCCGTGGCGACGCCGAACAGCGCCAGCGCGAACAACAGGGCGAGCGGCAGCCGCCTGTTCATGTCAATCGGCAACACCCGCGCGCCATACCCTTCATCCAGCCGCGAACAGCGCGCCGGAGCAAAGGTTGCGTGCCGAGAGCTTGCCGGTCGGTGCGCAAAGCCGACACGCCGGAATGCTTGCGGCGGCTCGTGCCGGGTTAGGGTGCGGCCGCTGGACGCCCCTCGCCCACCGCTCGCTTCCGCGGCGGTCCCCCTCTACCGCGATGCGACAGGGGGCTTTCTGCCACCGACGCAGCCCTAGTGCAGCCGGGCGATCCCCAGCGCCGCGCCGAACCGGGTCGCGCAGTCGAGCGGGTTGCCGTATTTGCGATGCACCGCGGTGTGGTGGGCGCAGGCGAGCAGCAGCCGGTCGCGGTCCCAGCCCTGGTTCTTGGCGTAATCCTCGATGAGGACCTGGCCGATTTCCTGGTTGTGCGGATCGTTGCCCATGCGGCAGGCGAGCAATGCCAGGTGCTGCACCAAAGGCTTCCGGTCGGCGCCGCTGTCGAGGTAGGCCTGCGTCCAGGCGGTGCTGTCCGGCCCGTTGAGCGCTAAGACGGCGGCGTCGACCCGGTCGAGGATCTGCGCGGGCGTCAGCTTGTCCGCGCCGCTCGCGGCGCGGATCTCATTCGGTTCGGCGTCGCCGATCCCCTTCTGGTGCCACGCCGCGCGGTTGAGGTACGAGGCCGCGAGGTAGAGCAGCTTGACCTGCTGCTTGTGCGCGAAATTGTCGAAGAACCAGGTCAGCGAGTTCAGGTATTCGAAGCAGTGCTGTGGCAATGAGAAATTATTGGCTCCCTGCGTTTCCAGGATCACCTGGGCCGAGGCCGCCTGGAACGTGTCGAGGATACGGCGCGGGCTCTTGCCGGCTTCGAGGTAGCGCGACAGCAATTCGAGGAAGCCCGGCTCCGGTTCGCGAATCAGCGACCGTTCGAGGGCCTGCGCTTCGTCGCGGCTGAGCGGCTCCTTGTTGTTGGCGAGGATCGCCAGCTCCTCCTTCGACGCGCCGCCATAGGGGATCGCCGACACCGTCGCCTTCTCGAGGAAGATCTTGATGACGTTGCACGCCATCTCGTAGGTCGAGTACCAGCGCGGGCCGACCGCGACATCGAGCGCGCCGGCGTAAATGACGTTGTGCGCGTTGTCCCAGCCGAGCGCGTTGCCGAGTTCGACCGTGGCGCGGGCGCGGAACCCCTTGTGGCCGGTCGTGTAGGAGCGGTTGTAGAGCGCGCGGTCCTGCACATCCATGAGGCCCGCGTGGCAGAGCTGGGCGAGCACCGCCTGGCGCTCGGCCGGGTTCGCCATCAGGCCGAGAAACACGCGATAGGCCTCGATGACGTTGCCGCGATGCACCAAGGTCATCCAGTGGTCGAGGCGCTCCTGCAGCGGGCCGTCGAGAGGCTCCGGCTCCTGGTCCGGCCAAACGATTTCCGGCATCGGCGGCGGGCCGGGCGGCATCGACCAGCCGGGCGCCCGGGCGTAGTGGCCGGGCGCTTTCAGGATCTTCTGGTTCCAGATGTCGAGCCCGGTCGGGATGTACCAGATCGTCTGAGCCAATGGCAGGGCAGCGCAGTCCTCGGGCACCATCCGGGTCAGCTGGGTCGCGGCGCGGGCCGATAAGAGGCAATGATCGTTGTTGACGAAGTTGACGTAGCCGTCGTCGATCCGCTCGTGATAGGGCACATGGGTATAGGGCGCGTGGATGCGCACCGCTTCGGCGATGATCTCGGTCATCGGCCGGCGCTGGCGTACCAGATCGTAATAAACCTCGCTCGCCCCCTGCTGGTCGCGCGCCAGGATGCGATCCTCCAGTTTGCCGTAGAGCGCCTCCGGTTTCGCGGCGTTGCTGATCGCAGCCTGAACGTCGTTGGGCATTCGTCTCGCTCCTGTATCACCGCGACGGGCCGCGCGCGGCCTGACCGCCGTTCACCATAGCCCCGACAATCCGCGCGCGGCAACGCCGGCGGGCCGGTCCGCGACGATTGTTCTGGCTGTCATGCGCGGTTCGTATGGCCGCGGCAATCCTCGCCTTCACCGCCCGCCAACCAGGCGGCCCAGCGCGGCGCTGGCAAAGAAAGGGCATCGGAAGGTAATCGTTACAGAAGGTTTGACCATTGCTGCTCCGCTACTACCGCTGCTGTCGATTTCCGCCCCGATCTGCTCGATTGTGCGCAACCCGAAAGCCGGGCCCGTCATCGCCTTTTTGGTCTATATCTTTGCGCGAGGCGGCACGCCTATCATGGACGGGGCGAGCCTTTTCCAGCGGAATCCCAAATTTTGAGCAGCGTCGCCAGTATAACCTTGGTCATCGCGGCTTTTCTGGTCCTGATCAGCCTTGTCCAACCTGCGGCTGAGCGGCTCCATCTACCCTATACGGTGCTGCTTGCGTTCGTCGGCGTCGCGGTTGGCGGGGTGTCGTCGTTTCTGCTTTCCGCGTCGCTGACCGGCCTTTTCGACAACATCCTCGCGCCAATTGTCAATCTGCCGATCAGCGCCTCGATCTTCCTGATCGTGTTTCTGCCGATCCTGCTTTTTCATGCATCACTCACGATAGATCTGCGGGAGATCGCGCAGGACGCCGCGCCGATCCTGACGCTCGCCATCCTCGCCGTCTTCGCGGCCGCCGCAGCGATCGGCTTCAGCCTGTCCCTTGCCGGCGTTCCACTCATCGTCGCGCTGCTGCTCGGCGCCATCGTCGCGACCACGGACCCGGCGGCGGTGGTGACCATCTTTCGCGAGGTCGGGGCACCACCGCGGCTGACCCGGCTGCTCGAAGGCGAGAGCCTGTTGAACGATGCCGCGGCGATCGTGCTGTTCGGGATCCTCGTCGAGATGCTGACCGAGGGCACTCATTCCAGCCTGGCCGCCGGCGTCGTGCACTTCGCCGAGGCTTTTCTCGGCGGACTCCTTTTTGGCGCGGTCGCGGGCCGTCTGTTCGGTGCTGTCCTGCCGCTCCTCGGCGGCTCGCGGATGGCCGAGGTCACGTTGTCGGTCGCGCTCCCTTATATCGTCTATCTGCTGGGCGAAGAGGTCCTCGACATATCGGGTGTCGTCGCCGTCGTCAGCGCGGGCCTGACCGCAGGCGCGGTTGGCCGGGTCCGCATCAGACCCGGCAACTGGCGATATCTCGAACGGGTCTGGGCGCAGACCGGCTTCTGGGCGGGATCGTTGATTTTCGTTTCCGCCTCCACCCTCGTCCCGAAGCTTCTGGGTGAAGTCGAGCTGCGGCATCTGTGGCTGCTCTTGATCGCGGTTGCGGCGGCGCTCGTATCGCGCGCCGCGGTTCTCTTCGGCGTCTTACCGCTGCTCAGTGCGCTCCGCCTCAGTCAAAAGGTCAGCGGCGCCTACAAGCTGGCGATCAGTTGGGGCGGCTTGCGCGGCGCCGTGACGCTCGCGCTGGCGCTCGCGGTGACCGAAAACGCGCGCATCGATCCCGCGACACAACATTTCGTTGCCGTCTTGGCGACCGGGTTCGTGCTGTTCTCGCTTCTGGTCAACGGGTTGACGCTGCGTTGGGTGATCCGGCTGCTCAGGCTCGATCGCCTGTCGCCATTGAACGAGGCGGTCCGCGGCAAGGTGCTGGCGCTGTCGCTTGCCGATGTCCGCGATGTTGTCAGGAGGACCGCGCAGGAATACGGCATCGCTCCGGCCGCGGCGCGGGCGGTGAGCCAACGCTATGAGAAGCGTATCGAGGATTTGGCGTCACGGCCCGACCTCGAAGAGGCGATCTCGGACACGGATCGGATCAGGATCGGGCTTGTCGCGCTGGCCAATCGGGAGCGGCGGATCATCCTTGACCATCACGAGCAGCACACCGTCTCGGGCACCGCGATCGAGCGCTTGCTGCACAACACCAACTTCATTCTCGACGCCGCGAGAACCGAGGGGCGCGATGGCTATGATCGCGCTGCCGGGATGCTGCTCGGCTTCGGGCGCGCCTTTCGCCTCGCCCATTTTCTGCATCGAGCGATGCATATCGACGGGCCATTGCAGCGCGAGATCTCAATCCGCTTCGAGATGCTGCTGACCCGGCGGCTTGCGCTGGAGGGGCTCGCGGTGTTCGCCGGCCGCCAGCTGCGGGCTCTGCTCGGTCAAGAAATCGCGCAGCGCCTTGGCGAAGTGGTGGCCGGCCGGGCCGTGCGCTCGATGCGTTGCGTCTGCAATACCCCGATCATGCCGATGCGCTTGAGAGCCGGTTCCTCCAGCAATCCGGGCGTCAGCTGCTGATGTCGCGATACCGCGACCTGTTCGAGGAAGGCCTCATTGGCGGCGAACTCTTTCACGATCTGGAGCGCGAACATTCGGACCGGCTGCTTACGAGCAAGCTGCCGCCGCTCGATCTCGGGCTGGAGACCGAGGAGCTGATCGGATCGTTCGAGATGTTCGGCGGGCTGGAGCCGGCCGAGCTGAAGGCCCTTGTGCGGCTCTTCCGGCCCCGGCTACTGGTGCCGGACGAGGCGATCATCAAGAAGGGGGAGCGCGGCCGAGGGATGTACTTCATATCCTCGGGAGCGGTCGAGGTCGTGCTGCCGAACGAGCGGGTGCGCCTCGGCAGCGGGGAGTTCTTTGGTGAGATGGCATTGCTGAGCCGGCGCCGGCGCCAGGCCGATGTCATCTCCCTCGGCTATGGCCGGGTCCTCGAATTGGCGGCCGCGGATTTCCGCAGCTTCCTGTCGCACTATCCGCGCGCGAAGGCGGAGATCGAAAGGATTGCGGAGGCCCGAACCCGGGCGGGCGAGCGGCTCGAAGCTTAGATGGCGCCGTTCTGGCGATGCGCCAACCCGCGAGGTTATTGAGATCCGGCAAAATCGTGCTTGACGATGTTTCCGGTTTGACACTGGCGGCGGAGGCGCGGCAACGCCTGCAGCCGGGGTGCAGCCGGCAGGGGAATCGCATTTGAAAAAGCTGTTGCGTTGGAGGGTGTAGAGGGATTCTA
>CAYMRQ010000140.1:0-12376 GCA_964392845.1 uncultured Rhizobium sp. | reverse complement strand
TGAACAATGACTACGGGCGGAGGGGGCGGAGGGGGCGGAGGGGGCGGAGGGGGCGGAGGGGGCGGAGGGGATTGAACGAAGCTCTGCGGGCTAATAAAGTTGCCGGCACCGCCACCGCCACCACCTCCGATACCGCCGCCAGCGCTGCCACCGCTCTGAAACCCGCCTAAAAAACCTCCGATCTGCTCGGCCGTGACCGGGATCACCCGTAGGCCGATAATGGCGGTACTGAACTTGGTTGTGCACTTCACCTGCCCCCCCTCCCTGACGCACATGCGGTCGCCAAAGAGGAAGATGGCCTCGGTCTGGGGTTCGCTTCCGCTGTTTCTCGAGTCGTTGCCGCCCGCTTCGGCGGTACCGACCGTTTGCGCCGCCGCGAGATCCGGCAAGGCGAGGCTGGCGGCTCCCACGGTCGCGAGCAGTATCCGGTAGGATGACTTGGCCAAATCCCCTCCGAAACGCGCTGCGGCGAGTGGCGCGCCGACGTTGCCGAGCCGAGCCGGCTTCGCCTCACGCCGCCAAGCCATCCCGATGCGGACTCCACCGAGTGTCGAGCGACACAGGGTCAGGCCCACTTAATGATATCGGTACTGTCGCATGTCAACGGCGGACGGCTCTACCGCGGTTTATTCGATATCTCATAGGTCAAGGCGTCGACGGCGGCGGGCGTCGTTTGGCCCGCCGACTGGGCGAGCGTCTTGGGCGGTGCCCCTCCATTGGCCACCTGCAGATTGCTGAAGAGAGCCTGGATCGTCTCCGTCGCGACCGCTACCGGTGCGGACGGCGGTTCACCTCTTTCACTGGTAATGGCAGTGTCGAATTTGGTTGTGCATTGACTTTTTCCATTCGCGGTTACGCACAGGCGATCGCCAGACAGGAAAAGCACCTCGGTCTTTCCGCCGCCGCCCCCGTCGAGGCGCGCGTCGCGCTCGGCCTTGATCAAGATGATGCCGCCGCGAACCACGACCGCCGCGGTCGGCGTGTAAAACGCAACGTTCCCCTTCTTGCTGAGCGCGCCGCCGACATAGCGAAGCACCCCGGTCGTCACTGTCGCTGTCAGATTGCCGGTTTGCGTTTCCCGGTCATAGAGGAATTCATTGATCACGACATCGGAGTCGGGTGCAATCGAGAGCGACGACTGATCGGCGAAGAGGAGTTGAACTTGGCCCCTGTCAATCGTGTCGATGCGCTCATTGCGCATCGCGTCATGGGCGATCAGGAGTTCGCGGCTCGATCGATCGGCGGCCGGGCCAACCCCTTGCGGATTGGCCGTCGCGGCAAAATTCGCCGAGCCTATGCCCGCCGCGGCCCCGAGGGTCACCAGCAAAAGCCGGTACGAGAACCCGGCCATCCCCCTGCCCACCATGTGTCTCAACGCCCCTGGAACCCCGATTTCCGAGCCCGGCTCCGCCTAAAACCCGGTGTCGTTGGCCATCCTAACGCAGGACCGGATGTTTGCACAGCTCGGTCATGCCCATCGATCCGGTGCGGGTAGGCGCGCCGGCTCAATAGGACAGGCGCAGCCCGAGGAGCACCTGCGTATCGGTCGACCGGTTGGCCGGGAGGTTCGAACCGATGACTTCCCGGATCACATAGGCGGTCGCCGCAAGATTGTCGGTGAGGCCAAGTTCGCCGGTCACTCCGTAGCGCCACTCCTGCGTGACCGGGATCAGCGTCGGGTCTACGGCCGGGTTGGCCGCGGCGCTCCAGCTGTAAATGCGGTACAGGGCCGGGGTGACGATCAGAGGTCCTACACCGAATTCAGAAGGCAATTGGAAGCTGTGCGTGTAGCTGGCCCGGAGCACGAGCGCCTCGTTCGAGGCAAAAGACCTTCGGGCATTGTTGATCGCGTAGCTGGCCTGGAGGCCAAGGTTGCCGTTTTCGAGTATCTGGTAGGAAAGGTTCGCGCCAACGGCGTGGACGCCGGCGTCCATGTCGGTGGCGGTCGGCACGGTCGCCAGATTGGAGAAATGTTCAGCGCGGAATTCGTAAAACCCGGCGGCGCTGATCCGCTCCGTGATTGGGCCGTCGGCACCGAGCCCGGCGCCAGCGGACCAGAGAAATTGGCTGTTGCCCAACAACACTTCGTTGGCGAGGGCATAGGGGCGCAGCGAGACAACCCTGCCGGCACCGCTACCGCCGATATCGAAGCGCGGGCCCGAATTGACCTCAACCGCCGCCGAATCGATCGCGCTGAACCGGAGCTGCTTGGAATAGTAAACGAGCGCGTTACTCACCAGCGTGGCGTCGCCGAGATCGTAGGTGTGCGCCAAATTCCCGCCCAGAAAGGCGTCCCAGCCGGGCCTCCGGACAGAGATGGCGCTCAGCGTCAGCGGAACGCCGCCGGCGATGATATCGGCGCCGGCCGGCTGGGCGCTGGCATTGCTCTGATGACGTAAGCCTGTGAGCAGGTTGACGGCGAATTGAGACCGTGAGGTCGCGCGCTCGATCTCGTCACGAAGCGCCCGCACGCGGGTGCGCGTTTCCGGGGGGGCGTCGGGTGCCTTTTCGGCCTGCTCGAGATAAGCGCGCGCTGCATTATGGGATCCGAGTCGAATATAAAGCTCGGCCAGTTGGAGTTTGACTCCCGGAAAATTTGAATCGTAGAGCAGCAAGCGCTCGAGCGCCGAGATTGCCCCCTCGTAATTGCTCAGTTTGACGGCGGCTTCCGCATAACGGAAATTGAGGTCGACATTGGTCGGGTCTTTGAGCAGCAGCTGAAATAGTGCGTCGGCCTGTTCTTCCCGTGTGCTGCCGGCCGGGGCCGGCGCCGGGCTCGACTGACCGACCACCTCGGCGCTGCTCGCCCACAGGAGTGCAGCCGCCAGGGGGATGCCAAGCAGGCCGCGCCGGCTCGACCCCGGCGATCGACAAGCCCGCACGCGGTCGCGGGTGCAACGATCACCTGCGATCCGATAGCGCCGGTTTCGCCTCGTCAATGTCGGCATACCCCTTTGGCGATCATTCTCGGTGGGTCCGCCGCCCGATTATTGGACGAGAGAACAACCCAAAATCGTCCGGATGGAAAGGCTTCTCATACCGGCAGCTCCAGAGCTTACCCCTTACCGGCGTTCGTTCGGCATCCCCTCGCTAACCAGGTACCTAACTGAAATCCCCAGAGACTTCTAGTTATTCGAGGGATGATTTTGCCCGAATTGGCGGGGCGACTTAGAAAAGCGACGCGTAATACCGTACATCGCGGCCTGCTGCTGAGCGCGCCATGGTTGCCCGAATCACCGCCGGTTCATCGATGCACGCCTTGAGCCGATTTCGGACAAGGTGCGGCGCTGTGGTTTGGCGACCCGTGACGAGGACGGCGACGCCGCGTAGGATCGCGGGCCAAAGCTGAGCGAGGAGCGGGATCATGGCGACGGTTCTCAAGAACGCCGCGCGCGAGCGGCTTGATGCCGGCGAATTGGCGCTCGGCGCCATCATCCGCCAGGCGCGTACCGTGGACATCGCGCCGATCCTGAAATCCTGCGGCTACGACTGGCTGTTTCTCGACCTCGAGCACAATTCGATGGATCTCGATACCGCGGTGCAGATCGCGGTCGCCGCGCTCAGCGCCGGAATCGCCCCGGTCGCCCGCGTGCCTTCCGGCCAATTGTGGATGGCGACCCGGTTTCTCGACGGCGGCGGGCTCGGCATCGTGGTGCCGCATGTCGATACCCCGGAAGAGGCGCACGAAATCGCCCGGGCGCTGCGCTATCCGCCGCAGGGCCATCGCTCGGTGGCCGGCGGGCTGCCGCATTTCGGCTATGCGCGGGTCGGCCTGGCCGAAAGCTGCGCGGCGATCAACGCGGCGACGCTCGTCGTCGTCATGCTGGAAACCCCGACCGCAATCGCCAACGCCGCGGCAATAGCCGCCGTTCCCGGCATCGACTCGCTCTTGATCGGCAGCAACGACCTGGCGATGGAGCTGGGCATCCCCGGCGGCTTTGGCGACGAGCGCATCGCCGCCGCCTACCAGAGCGTCTGCGATGCCTGCCGGGTGCAGAGCAAGTTCGCCGGCATCGGCGGCATCTACGAGGAGGCGCTGCTGCGCCGCTATATCGCGATGGGCGTGCGCCTCGTGCTGGCCGGCGGCGATCTGGGATTTCTGACCAGCGCCGCGACCGAGCGCGCCGCGGCGATGCGCACCTGCCTCTGAGCGGGAAGGCGCCCTCCGTGTCGGCTGTGGCGGAACGCCCGCCAGATCGCGCCCCGGCGGTGGCCGCGGGCTGAGCGGGTTACTTCATCGCCAGATACTCGCGCGCCTTCGCCAATTCCGGCCGCGGATCGCCCGATCCGGTCATTTCGACGAGGCGCGTGAAGTGATCGCGCGCCTTGTCCTTGTTGCCGGCCTGCGCCGCCGCCTGACCGGCGCCCCAGAAGCCGCGGAACCGCCTCGGATCGCGGGTCTGCGAGGCCTCGTACTCGACCAGCGCGTCGGCAGGGCGCCCGCTTTCCAATAGCATGTCGCCGAGCAGCTCGCGGGCCGGGATCAGCCGTCCCGGGCTGACCGCAGCCTTTTCGGATTTGTCTTCCATATCGGCGGCAGCGCGCATCAGCGACAAACCTTGGTCGCGTTGTCCTTTGGCGAAGGCGACCCACGCCTCAGCGCCGGTGCGCTCGACCTCGACTTCGGTCGCCCAGTAGGCGTTCTTCGCCGCCTTCAGCCCCTCGGCAATCTCGCGCAAACGAGCCACGTCCTTTTCGGCGGCATCCGGGTTGCCGTTGCGGGCAGTGCCGAGGGCGCGGGCGAAATAGCGCATCGCGTCGGCGTAGGGGAATTTGCTCGTGTCGGGATCATCGAGACGCGCCGCCTCGGCCCATTGGCCGCGTTCGATCGCGTAGCGCGCCGGCACCGCGGCGCGCGAGTAGAAGCTGGCCACGACGGTAGCGCCTTCTGCCGGTGTCTGGCGCGCTAACTCGATCCCGGCCTTGGCGTCGCCGTCGCGCGCCAACTGCAAATCGGCGTAGACCAGGTAATCGAGCGCGTGCAGCCGGTCCGACCGCTCGGCCTCGCCGGTCGCCGCCGCGGCAGCGCGGTGGTTGGTGCTGACCGATTCCTGCCACAGCCCGACGCGGGTGAAGATGTGCGACGGCATGTGCAGCGCGTGCGGCGCCGATGGCGCGATATCGGCATAGCTCTTTGCCGCCACCAGCCCTTTGTCTGCGATCGGCGGGTAGTCGTAGGCGTGGATCAGATAATGCGCGACACCGGGATGGTTCGGGTGCTTCGGGAGTTGCGCCTGGAGGATCGCCGCGCCCTGCATCGCCCGGGCGAAGGTCTTGTCGCTAGGCTGCTGCGTCGCGACGAGATAGATCGCCGAGAAAATCTGCGTCTCGTCATCGGGATACTGCTTCGCCAGCGCCTCGAAGGCATCGGCCATGGAGCGCAGCCGTGCGGGGTGTGGCCGCTCGCCGAATTTATCGTAATAGGCTGCCACCGCGTCGATATAGCCGCGCTCGCGCTCGCTCTTGGCGCCGATCGCCCGCGCCTGCGCGATCGCTTCCTCGGCGCGCTTTGCGCCATCTGGCGTTGGGCCGGTCGCGTAGGGATTGCCGATTGCGAGCGCCGCGATCCCCCAGCCGGCGATCGCGCAGCCGGGATCCTGCGCCAGCACCTCGCGAAACGCCTTGTCGCCCTCGCTCCACCAGAAGGAGTGCAGCAAGGCAACCGCACGCTGCAGCCGCGGCTGGACAGCCTCGGAACACGTGTTTGCGAACGAAACGGTGCCGAGCTTTTCGGCCGGCGCCGCGCCAGCGCCCGATACAGTGATCAAGAGACAGGCAAGCGCACCAGCGGTACGAGCGATCGAGTACGACATAGCGGTCTCCCGACTGGTTGACGCCCGGTCCGTCGCCGAACGCGGCGCGCGGGATTCGCTCAGCTAAGAATTAAACCAGGACTCGCACCGCGGATCACGTAACATTTTGCAACGCCCGTCGCACCTTCCCGAGCCCCCGATGGCTTGACCGTCCGCCGGGCCATGCTCGACGATGCATGCGCCCCATTGAGGCGCGGAGCCGGCCATGGATTTCACCATCCCCGACGAGCTTGTCGAATTGCGGGAGCGCACCGAGCGTTTCGTGCAGGACGAAATAATGCCGCGCGAGAAGGACAAGCGGCAGACGCCGCACGGTCCGACCGAGGAGTTCCGGCACGAGCTGGTGGCGTTGGCCGGCGCGGCCGGGCTCCTGTCGCCGCATGTCGGACGCGAATGGGGCGGGCTCGGGCTCGACCATCGCGGCAAGGCCATCGTCTTCGAGGCGGCCGGCTACTCGCCGCTGGCGACGATCGCGATGAACATCTTCGCGCCCGACGAAGCCAACATGCACCTCCTGGAAGCGGTCGCCGACCAGCATCAGAAGGAGGAATGGCTGCGCCCGCTCGCCGCGGGCCGGGTCCGCTCCTGCTTCATGATGACCGAGCCGGCGCCGGGTGCCGGCGCCGACCCCTCGATGCTGCTGACCACGGCGCGGCGTGACGGCCCGGATTTCGTCATCGACGGCACGAAATGGCTGATCACCGGGGCGGTCGGCGCCGATCTCGCGATCATCATGGCAAAGACCGAGAGCGACCCACTCGGCCCGGCCGGCGCGACGATGTTCCTCGCGCCGATGAATGCGCCGGGCATCCACATCGAGCGGGTGCTCGACACGCTCGACCAATACATGACCGGCGGCCATGCGGTCATCCGGCTCGACGGGCTGCATGTGCCGGAAAGCGCGGTGCTCGGCCGGGTCGGCGAGGGCTTTCGCTATGCCCAGGCGCGGCTCGCCCCGGCGCGCCTGACGCATTGCATGCGCTGGCTCGGCGCCGCCCGGCGGGCGCACGACATTGCCACCGATTACGCCAGGCGCCGCACCGCCTTCGGCAAGCCGCTCGGCGAGCATGAGGGGGTCGGCTTCATGCTGGCCGACAACGAGATGGATCTACACACAAGCCGGCTGGTCATCTGGCACGCCGCCTGGGTGTTGGACAAAGGCGAGCGCGGCCGCCACGAATCGAGCATGGCCAAGGTGATCTGCTCGGAGGCGATCTGGCGCATCGTCGACCGCAGCATGCAAATCCTCGGCGGGCTCGGCATCACCGACGACACGATCGTCGCGCGGATCTTCCGCGAGGTCCGCCCGTTCCGCATTTATGACGGGCCTTCCGAGGTCCACCGCTGGTCGATCGCCCAGCGCGTGCTCAGGCAGGACGGCGCGGGGTAAGGCGGACCAAATTCCCTGCCAGCAGGGAAAAAATCGCGTCGTCTCCAACCATCCTATTGGAATTACCCGATTTTTTCGAAACCAACGGGAATTGCCGCAGGGAATTTTTATCGGGGCAGCAGGGAATTTTTTCGGCGTCGCAGGGAATTCGCAGGGAAATCGGCCGGGTCGATAAATCGAGCCAAGCATTCGAGCCTAGCCCGACCTTATTTATTATGCGCCAGCGGGAAGTCAACCGGAGACCACCGCATCCGGCGCTAACGGCGGCCATCTTCCGCGAGGTACGCCCATCCGCATCTATGACTCCTCACGAGGTGCACCAGCCCCGTCTCGCGCATCGGGATCTTGATTTCTGTAACCTGAGTAGTTACACTATACAACGATGATAATGCGGTTTCGTCATAAGGGGCTGGAACGGCTTTTTGCCTCGGGGGACACGAGAGGGGTGAGCGCCGATCAGGCGAAGCGCTTGCGCCGCCTGCTGGCGTCGCTTTCGACCGCCACCAGCCCAATGAACATGAACATTGCCGGGTATCAGCTGCACCAGCTGGCGGGCGAGCGCAAGGGCCAGTGGGCGGTCTCGGTGTCAGGCAATTGGCGGCTGGTGTTCCGCTTCGATGGTGAAAACGCAACCGATGTTGATTTGGTGGATTACCACTAGCAAAAAGGAGAAAAGACGCATGGAAATGTATGATCCCCCGCACCCCGGCGAGATAGTCCGGGAGGATTGCCTTAAGGCGCTCGACCTGAGCGTCACCGAAGCGGCCAAGGGCTTGGGCGTCACGCGCAAAACGCTCTCATCGATTCTCAACGGGCGCTCTGGTATCACCGCGGAGATGGCCCTGCGCCTGTCGCAGGCGTTTGGTAGCACGCCGGAGCATTGGTTGCAGATGCAGCTTGCCTACGATCTGTGGCAAGCGAGGCACCGCGTGGGCATTCTGCACGTCAAGCAGTTCGTCGCCTCGGTGCCCGGCTAACGGGTTTCCGTCCAACGGCACAGGACGAGGACCGCCTTCGCGTCAGGGACGCCCGATGAAAAAGAAAATCCCGACCTTTAAGAGCGTCGCCGAGGCCGAGCGTTTTGTCGATACGGCAGACCTCACCGAATACGATCTTTCCGGCCTTGCGCCCGTCAGGTTCGAGTTCGAGAAAAAGACGGCGCAACTCAACATGCGCCTGCCGAAGCCGCTGCTCGAAGCCGTCAAGAAGCGCGCTTCCGCGCGCGGCATCCCCTATACCCGCTTCATTCGCGGGGCCGTCGAGATGGCCCTCGCCCGCCCCTGACCTAATTTAGCTTTCGCCAGCCGATAGCCCCAATCAACCGGCCGTTCGCATCGAGTTGGACCCGCGCCTCGTATGCATCCCACCGCAGCTTTGCCGCGCGAGATTTGATGTTCCGCTCCTCGTCACTCGAAATCCCAGCCGGTTTGTTCGGCGAGGTCGCGGTCTTGACCTGCACGAGCAGACCACCGTTCGTCCCGCGCGCCTCGATATCGGTCGATCCCGGCGCCTTGGTATCGATGTTCGTCCGCCAGCCCTTGTCGGCCAGTGCCCGAGCGACGATCCGCTCGCCCGTCTGACCGATATCTACCTGAGTTGCCATCTCAATGAACCTCTCTTCATGTGCAACCGCGGGACCGTCGATACATTGTCGTGGCCTCGCGAGTGCCGCGTCTGCCGACCGGCAGCGGGCCTCATCCCCCAATGCGCCATTTGAGAGGGTGCTCGGACAACAAAGGATGTCTGAGGTGATGTCCGCGTAGCGCATGCTATGTAAGGGCCGTGATGCGATGGTGGTGGTGGTGAGACCGCCCGTGAGTTCCCTTCTGTCGAGGGACGAGATCGAGGAGGCAATTCGCTCGTTACCTGATGCGGGCTGGGTCAGGCTCCATAAGGTCGCCAAGGCGTACTGCCGAAGGAGGGCGCTGGAGCCGGAGGATCTGCTCCAGGAAGCCTTTCGCCGCGCGATTGATGGGTCTCGGAGCTGCCCGAGAAATATCGATGTCGTACGGTTCCTGGCGGAGGCTATGCGGAGTATTGCCTCCGACACGGCGGACGGGATGTGTCGGCAACCCGAATTTCAGGCCATACCCCTCATCGGTGACGACGGGTTGTCTCTCGACGTGCCGGATCGCGAGCCGACCGCCGAGACCCGATTGCTGAGCTTGGAGGAAGTCAAACGAATTGAGAGGGCAGTTCTTGACCTATTTGCGGATGACCCGATCGCCGAGGTCATCATTCTCGGCAGGATGGAGGGCATGGACAGTGAGGAGTTAAGGGCGCTCGCGGAGTTAGATAAGACCGCTTTCGCATCAAAGCTTCGCTTGATTCGGCGTCGCATCGACGGTGCTTTTCCCAAGGGATGGAAGCCATGACCGCACCAGAGGACAAGAATCGAGGAGCCCTTGAGCGCCTGGATGACGCCCTCGTCGAAGACATTATCGCTGCCTCGGACGACGACATCCTCGCCGAAGCGAAGCAGGACGGCACGCACCCGGAGGATGTCGCGGCGTCCATGCGGGATTTATTCGAAGCGACCATCGCCACGACGAAAAAGTCGCGGCTGGCTGCGGCGAAGGCGGCGGTTGTCGCCGATCGCAGGCGACCGGGTACCGGTTTGCCATCGGACCCGACGGAAGCTCGGCGTTTATTGGAACGGCTGCTGGCGCACCATCCCGATACAGCCCGCGAACTTACAATGGCCGCTAGGAAAGGCCAGGGCGGGACCCTATCGGATGACGAGGTATATGGTTGGCTCGAAGATTTGCGTGATCTTGGTATTTCGGTCAGCGACGGATCGGGCGACAAGACGTGAACGTCGATACGCCGGCAGAGCTAATTCTGAAGGCGCTCGGCATCACCGAACCGGCCGAGATCGATCTTGAAGCGATTGCATGGGACCGCGGGGCGCGCATTAGATTACGTCCCCTCGATGGATGTGAGGCTCGCATCATAGGCACGAAGGACAGCGCCATTATCACGGTCAATAGCCGTAGCCATCGGCGGCGGCGGCGGTTCTCGATCGCCCACGAACTCGGCCATTGGCACCACCATCGGGGCCGAACCCTTATGTGCTTGTCCGATGACATCGGCCGTGCCGCCGTGGACGATCTGAGCCCGGAGAGGGTCGCTGACCGTTTTGCCAGCAGCCTATTGATGCCGGATTATCTGTTTCAGCCCATTGCCCGAGCGTACCCCAAGGTAGACTTCACCACCGTCCGGGCAATCGCCGACAAATTCGACACCAGCAACACAGCGACGGCGATCCGGTTAGTCGAGGCGAATTATTTCCTAGCATGCTTGGTCTGTCACGGTCGCCATGGCCGAAAGTGGTTCACCCGTTCGCCCGAAGTTCCTGCCAGATGGTTTCCATCCAAAGACCTCTCGCCGGACAGTTTCGCCTTCGACGTGCTCTTCGGCCGCGCCTCAGAGCAGAGCTTTCCTCGAAAGATTGGTGCGGATGCGTGGTTTGATCGGCGAGATGCTGATCAACACGAGGTACGCGAACAAACAATCAAGACGGCAGATGATGAGATATTGTCTCTAGTTCTTATAGATGATTCTGCGATGCTTAGCGATTACGGGTAGAGCGGATTATTACATACTTGACGCCCTGCGCAGGGACCGAGCGGTTGGCCCCGAAACGAGGCTCGGCTATGACACTGCTTCGCGAATTCCGTATCTGCCAGACGGACCCGAAGTCTGCGCACGATTGTTGTTGACCGCGTTTGCGGCGCTGCACCGCGTCGCCTTTCGGCGGTGCCTTGTGGTAAGAGGCGCCGATGCTGACGATCTCCGGCCTCGTCTACCGCGTCGGCGGCCGCCATGGCCGGGCGCTGTTCAACGAGGCCAACGCGCAGATCCCCGAGGGCAGCAAGCTCGGCCTGGTCGGCCGCAACGGCGCCGGCAAGTCGACGCTGCTCGACCTGATCCGCGGGCGGCTCCTGCCCGATCGCGGCGACGTTGTTGTGCCGCGCGGTCATCGCATCGGCTTTCTCGCGCAGGAGGCGCCGGGCGGGGCGGCGGGCGCGCTCGACACCGTGCTCGCCGCCGACCGCGAGCGCAGCCGGCTGCTCGCCGAACTCGATCGCGCTCTTGATGGCAGCGGGTTTGATGCCAATGGCGGGGCCGCGCCGCTGCGCATCGCCGAGATCGAGGAGCGGCTCGTTGAAATCGGCGCGCGCGCCGCGCCGAGCCGGGCGGCGCGGATCCTGGCCGGGCTCGGGCTCGACGCGGCGATGCAGGCGCTGCCGCTGTCCGAGCTGTCGGGCGGGTGGCGGATGCGGGTGGCGCTTGCCGCGGTGCTGTTTGCCGAGCCCGATCTATTGCTGCTCGACGAGCCGACCAACCATCTCGACCTCGAAGCCGCGCTGTGGCTCGAACGCTATCTGCGCCGCTACCGGCACAGCTTTGTCCTGGTCAGCCACGACCGCCAGTTGCTCAACGCCTCGACGACGGCGACGCTGCACCTCGATAACGGCAAGCTGACGCTCTATTCCGGCGGTTTCGACCAGTTTCTGCGGGCCCGGCGCGAAGCGGCGACGCGACAGGCCGCGCTGGCCCGCCGCCAGCAGCAGGAGCGCGACCGCCTGCAGCGCTTTGTCGACCGCTTCCGCGCCACGGCCAGCAAGGCGCGCCAGGCGCAGAGCCGGGTGAAGGCGCTGGCGCGGCTCGAACCGGTAGCGCTGATCACCGATGCCGCGCCGCCAACGCTGCGCCTGCCGCAACCGCCGGAGCTGAGCCCGCCGATCATCAGCCTCGACAAGGTCAGCACCGGCTATGCTCCGGGCCGGCCGGTGCTGTCGCGCCTCGATCTGCGGCTCGACCCCGACGACCGGATCGCCCTCCTGGGTGCCAATGGCAACGGCAAGACCACCTTCGCACGTCTCATTGCCGGAAGGCTGGCGCCGCTGTCCGGGCGGATGACCCGGTCGCCGAAGCTGACCTGCGGCTTTTTCGCACAGCATCAGATCGAGGAGATGCAGCCGGAGGCCTCCGCCTTTGATCACCTCGCCGCGCTGATGCCCGACAGCCCGCCCGAGGCGGTGCGCACCCGGCTCGGCGGGTTCGGCTTCGGCCAGGACAAGGCGTTTGTCGCGGTCGGCGAATTGTCGGGCGGCGAGCGGGCGCGCCTCAACCTCGCCCTCGTCACCCATGACGCGCCCTCGTTGCT
>CAYMRQ010000139.1:7215-12444 GCA_964392845.1 uncultured Rhizobium sp. | reverse complement strand
TAAGAAAAAACCTCATCCTGAGGAGCCCGCGCAGCGGGCGTCTCGAAGGACGCACCGCGCCGCTCCCAGCTGTCCCCAATAGGTTCACAAGCTCCTTCGCCGGGACGACAGCTAAACATGGTTTACCAGGCGCGCCATGATCGGCCTCGGCATCTGGGGACGGCGGGTGCTGATCGGGCTGCCGTTCGTGTGGCTCGCGGTGTTTTTTCTGCTGCCGCTCGCCATCGTGGCCGGCATCAGCTTTGCCGAGAGCGCCGATTCGATACCGCCCTTCAGGCGGCTCCTCAGCCTGACATCGGCGGGGCTGGAGAGCCACGCCACGCTGGCCAATTACCGCGAACTCGCGGAAGGCTGTATGCGGGTCTACGTGAATTCGCTCCGCAATGCCGCGCTGGCGACGTTGCTGTGCCTTTTGCTCGGCTATCCGGTTGCCTTTGCCATCGCCCGGGCCCCGGGCGTGTGGCGCAACCTCTTGTTGTTTCTGGTCATCCTGCCGTTCTGGACCAGCTTTCTGATCCGGGTTTATGCCTGGATCGCGCTGTTGCAGCCGAGCGGGCTCATCAACCGCCTGCTCCTGGCCACGGGGCTCGTCGAGGCGCCGGTGCCGATGCTGTACAACGGGTTTTCGGTCGAGCTGGGGCTCGTCTATTCCTATCTCCCGTTCATGATCCTGCCGCTCTATGGCAGCCTGTCGCGGCTCGACGAGACCCTCCTCGAAGCTGCCGCCGATCTCGGCGCGCCGCCGTGGCGCGTGTTTATTCGGGTGATCGTGCCGCTGACCTTGCCGGGGATCGCCGCCGGCTCGCTGCTCGTGTTCATTCCGGCGGTCGGCGAGTTCGTGATCCCCGACCTCCTGGGCGGCCCGGATACGCTGATGATCGGCAAGCTGTTGTGGCAGGAGTTTTTCGACAATGTCGATTGGCCGGCCGCTTCGGCCGTCGCGGTGGCGCTGGTTGCGGTGCTGACCCTGCCGCTGTTGATCGCGCAGCGCCTTGTCGAGCGTGCGGCATGATGGGCACAAGAGGCGGGGCCGCCTTTCGCCTCGGTGCGCTGGCGCTCGGGTTCGGCTTTCTCTATCTGCCGATCGCCGTGCTGATCGCCTATTCGTTCAACGAGTCGCGGCTGGTGACGGTCTGGGCGGGGTTTTCGACGCGCTGGTACGCAGCGCTGTTGGAGGACGACAAGTTCCGCGCCGCCGCGCTGACCAGCCTCGAAATCGGCGTGATGGCGGCCAGCATCGCACTAGTGCTGGGCACCTGCGCCGGCCTCGCGATGAACCGGTTCGCGCGGTTTCGCGGACGTCTCTTGTTCGGCTTCATGCTGATGGCGCCGCTGGTGGTGCCCGAGGTGATCCTCGGACTCTCGCTGCTCTTGCTGTTCGTCGCGGCGCAGGGCTGGCTCGGCGTACCGGCGAGCCGCGGCATCCTCACGGTGACGATCGCGCACGCGACCTTCACCGCCTGTTTTGTCGCGGTCCTGGTGCGCGCCCAGCTGGCGAACTTCGACCGCACCATCGAGGAAGCCGCGCTCGACCTCGGGGCGCGGCCCTTCGCCGTCTTGTGGCAGATCACCCTGCCGGGCATCAGCCCGGCGCTGGTTTCGGGCTGGCTGTTGGCCTTCACCCTGTCGCTCGACGATCTCGTGGTCGCGAGTTTCGTCTCGGGACCCTCGGCGACGACGTTGCCGATGGCGGTTTATTCGAGCGTGCGCATCGGGGTGACCCCGGAGATCAACGCGCTGGCGACAATCTTTCTCGCGGTCGTGTTCACGATGGTGGCGCTCGCCTTCTGGCTGATGGCGCGCCAGGAGCGCCGCCGCATCGGCGCCGCGTGATGCTCATGCCACCGCATCGCAAATCCGGGCGATTTTCGGCTCGGAATCGACGAGGGGGCCAGCAGCCCCCTCGCCAAATTGCCGAATTAACCGGCGCGGCTGCGATTGGCTCAGGGCTGCTTGGGAGTACCGATCGCGGCTGGCGTGGTAGACGTCCTCTGCGACTGCGGTGTCGCCCCCGCCGCCGCACCGCCTTGGATGCGGGCCAGCTCCTCGCGGTTGAGCTGGTCCGTCATGCTCCCGGGAGCACTGCTTTTGGCCATGCGCGGCGTTCCACGCTTAGCCCGCTGCTTGGACGCCGCTGGCGCGCCTGCCATCGGCGTGGTGCTGGCTTTGGGAGAACCGATCGCAGATGGCGTGGTAGATGACTTCATCGGGGCTTGCGCCCAGACCGGCGCGGCGATCGCAAGAGCCGCAGCGATCGCGACGCCATTCAAGAGATGCTTCATGCCTCTGTCCTCTGTGGCAGTTCTGGATTGGACAATACGCTGCAACGGCTTGCTCACCCCGAGGGCGACCCTTGCGGGCCTCGGGCCGAAAACAACCCGATTGTTGTTTCATTCCCGCGAACACGCAACTTTCGGTGTCACGTATCCGACCTCGCCGGCAGCGGATAATATTACCGGGGCCGCTGGCTTTCAAGCGCTTGGGGCATTTTCTGTGAAACTGACAAACGTTTTCCGCGAACGGGCGGGAGGGTGGGGTCGGCGCTGGCTGGCGGCGCTCGCTGTCGCCCTGCTGCTGTCCTCGCCGGCGACAGGTGACGAACGCGATTCGCTGACGATCGGCATCACCCAGTTCCCATCGACGCTCAATCCGAACCTCGATTCGATGATGGCAAAGAGCTATGTGCTCGGGATGGCGCTGCGGCCGTTCACGGTCTATGACGCCGATTGGCAGCTCGTCTGCCTGTTATGCGTCACGCTGCCGTCGATCGATAACGGGTTGGCCGTCCCGGTCGATCTCGCCGGCGGCAGGAAGGGGATCGACATCACGTATGCGATCCGGCCCGACGCGAAATGGGGCGACGGCGTGCCGGTGACGACGGAAGACGTGCTGTTCACCTACGACGTCGGCCGCAACCCGCAAAGCGCGGTCAGCAACGCCGAGTTCTATCGCCGCATCACCAGCATCGATGTCAAGGACGACAAGACCTTCACGCTGCATGTCGACAAGCTGACCTTCGACTATGCCGCGATCAACGGTTTTGTGCTGTTGCCGGCGCATATCGAACGCGCGGCGTTCGCCGATCCGGCGCAATATCGGGTGCGTACGCGCTATAGCACCGAGCCGACCAATCCTGGGCTCTATAACGGGCCGTATCGCATCAGCGAGGTGGCGGCCGGTTCGCATGTTCTGCTCGAGCCCAATCCCCATTGGGCGGGGCCGAAGGGGCATTTCCGGCGAATCGTCGTGCGCGCGATCGAGAATACCGCTGCGCTCGAAGCCAATTTACTGTCCGGCACGATCGACATGGTGGCGGGCGAACTCGGCTTGTCGCTCGACGAAGCTCTCGCCTTCGAGAAGCGGCAAGGCGCGGCCTTTCAGATGATTTACCAGCCCGGGTTGGTCTACGAGCATATCGACCTCAATCTCGACCGGCCGGCCCTGGCCGATCGGCGCGTCCGCGAGGCCCTGATCCTCGGGCTCGACCGCGAGACGATCAGCAAGACACTGTTCGCCGGTCGCCAGAAGGTCGCCGACAGCTTCGTCAATCCGCTCGATGCCGGATACAGCGCCGAAACGCCACGCTATCGCTACGATCCTGCACGCGCCGCGACCCTCCTCGACGCGGCGGGGTGGCAGACGCAGCCGGGCGGGATCCGGCGCAACCCAGCGGGACAAACCCTGTCGCTCGAGCTGATGACGACGGCCGGCAACCGCACGCGCGAGCTGGTCGAGCAGGTGTTGCAGAGCCAATGGCGCCGGATCGGCGTCGATGTCCGAATCAAGAACGAACCAGCCCGGGTGCTGTTCGGCGAGACGGTGCCGCATCGCCGCTTCGACATGGCGATGTACGCGTGGATCAGCGCGCCGGAGAGCGTGCCGCGCTCGACCCTGCATTCGAGCGAGGTCCCGGACGCGGCGAACGGCTTTGCCGGTCAAAATGCGCCCGGCTTCAAGAACGCCGAGATGGACCGGTTGATCGATGCGCTCGAAATCGAGCTCGATTCTGACAAGCGCAAAGCGCTGTGGGCCGCGGCCCAGCGCCTGTACGCCAGCGAGCTTCCCTCGCTGCCGCTGTTTTTCCGATCGGATAGCTTCATCCTGCCGAAATGGCTGAGCGGGGTCCGCCCGACCGGCAACCAGTCCCCGTCGACGCTATGGATCACCGATTGGGTAGCGCAGCCGTGACCCGATGATCCGCTTCACCGCAATCCGGCTGATTGAGATCGCGGCGATGCTGGTGCTGATGTCGTTCGTCGTTTATGCCCTGATCGGGCTGATGCCGGGCGACCCGATCGACCTGATGCGCCAGGCCGACCCGCGCATGAGCGCCGCCGATGTGGCGCAGCTCAAGGCGGCTTACGGTCTCGACCAGCCGCTGATCGCACGATACCTGGCCTGGGCCCGACAGGCGCTGGCCGGCGATCTCGGCTATTCGCGGCTGTTTGCCGCTCCCGTGTGGTCGGCGCTGCTGCCGCGGCTCGGCAACTCGCTGTTGCTGATGGGGTCGAGCTTTGTTCTGGCGCTGACTCTCGCGTTGGCCCTCGGGACAGCGGCCGCCCGGCGGCCGAATTCCCGCCTCGACGCCGCGATCAATCTGTTCTGCTTTGCCGGCGTATCGATGCCGACCTTCTGGCTGGCGCTCATTCTGATCCTCGTGTTTGCCGCCGGGCTCGGCTGGCTGCCGGCGAGCGGCATCGCCACGGCTGGCACGAGCGATTTCGGCGACCGGCTGAGCCACCTGGTGCTGCCGGTGGCGACCCTGACCCTGGCGAGCATCGGCGGCTATACGCGCTATGTCCGCGCCGCGATGCGCGAGGCGCTGGCCCAGGACCATATCCGCACCGCCCGCGCCAAGGGCGCGAGCGAGGCGCGCGTCATTCTGCATCATGCGATGCGCAGCGCCCTCATTCCTGTGACGACGATCCTGGCGCTGTCTTTCGGCGGGCTGGTGTCGGGGGCGCTGGTGACCGAGACGATGTTTGCCTATCCCGGCATGGGCAAGCTGATCTTCGACTCGGTGATGGGCAACGACTACAATTTGGCATTGGCGGCACTGCTGCTCGCGACGGTCACGACGATGCTGGCCAATCTTGCCGCCGATCTGGCTTATGGCTGGCTCGACCCGCGGGTCTCCTATCGGTGAGGGTGCCGCTCCTGCTGCTTGCGGCGATCGCGGCGATGTCCTTTGCCGGGCCGCCACTCGGTGCCGCGCTCGGCATCGACTTG
>CAYMRQ010000139.1:0-7205 GCA_964392845.1 uncultured Rhizobium sp. | reverse complement strand
GGTGGACCTCCTGGATCGCTTCGCCGGCCCGTCGCCGCCGCACCCGCTCGGGACCGACGAATTGGGCCGCGATGTCCTGATGCGGCTGCTCGCCGGCGGTCGGGTCTCGCTGACGATCGGGATCGCGGCGGCGCTGGCCGCGGCGGCGCTCGGCACGCTGGTGGGGCTCGTCGCGGGCTATCTCGGCGGCTGGACCGACCGCGTGATGATGCGGGTGACCGATGCGATCATCGCGCTGCCGTTGTTGCCGCTGTTGATCGTCCTGGCTGCGCTCGATCTCAACAAGCTTGGTATGCCGGCCTGGCTCGCGCGATCCGACGACATCAGCCTGTTGCGCATCGTCGCGCTCGCCGTGCTGGTCGGCTGGACGACGGCGGCACGGCTGGTGCGCGGCGCGACGCTGGTGACGCGCAACCGCGATTTCGTGCGGGCGGCGCGCAGCCTCGGGGCCGGTGTGCCGCATATTCTGTGGACGCACATCCTGCCCAATGTGCTGGCGCCGCTGATCGTCGCGACGACGTTGAGCGTCGGCGACGTGATCCTGCTCGAATCGGTGTTGAGCTTTCTCGGCCTCGGCATCCAGCCGCCGCTGGCCAGCTGGGGAACCATGCTGAGCAATGCGCAGCAGCTGATCACCTCGGCGCCGCTGCTTGCGATCTATCCCGGGGCGATGATTTTCCTGACGGTGATCGCCAGCAATTTGTTGGGCGACGCGCTGCAACAGCGCTTCGACCGGCGCGCGGTGGTGCGCGGGTAGCGTGCCGCTATGGGTGCCCCGTTGGAAACAGCTTCAGCACCGCCAAGATCATCGCGACCTGCGCAAAACCGACCCCGACAACCCATTTGATCAACTCAGCCTTTATCTCGGCCAATTCGGCTTTCGTCGCCATTTCCCGCCGAACATCGGCGATGTCCGCCTTGGTGGCCAAATCCGAAAGATCGATCTGCTGCACCTGTCGAAGCGCCGACGTCAACGCCTCCGCCTGGGCATCGCTAAAGCCGGCGGCCGTGAGGTCCTTGACCGTCTGGTGCGTATCGATCGAGGTGATGGTCATCGCCGCGTATCTTGCCTCACTCCACCGGCGTTTCCAGCACCGTTTCGGCGAGGCGGGCCCAGTAACTGGCGCCGAGCGTCAGGATCTCGTCGTTGAAGTCGTAATGCGGGTTGTGCAGCATCGCCTGGTCGGCGCCGGCGCCGTTGCCGATCCAGATATAGGCGCCGGGCCGCTTCTCCAGAAAACAGGCGAAATCCTCGGCCGCCATGCTGGGCAGCAGGTCGCGGCGGACATTGTCGCCGCCGACCAGGACCGAAGCGGTGGCCGCGGCCAGTTCGGCCTCCGCAGCGCTGTTGACGGTCGGCGGATAGCGGCGTTCGTAGCGCATCGTCATTCCGGCGCCGAGCGACGCACAGACGCCCTCGGCGATGCGCCGGATCGCCGGTTCGATCATGTCGCGCACCGCAGGATCGAAGGAACGGGTGGTGCCGCGCAGCACCACGCTGTCGGGGATCACGTTCCAGGTATCGCCGCCATGGATCTGGGTGACGCTGACCACCACGCCCTCGAGCGGGTGGGTGTTGCGGCTGGCGATCGTCTGCAGCCCGGTGACGATTTGCGCGGCGACGACCACCGGATCGATACCGAGATGCGGCATCGCCGCATGCGCGCCGCGCCCGGCGATGGTGATCTCAAAGATGTCGAAGGCGGCCATCATCGGGCCGGGCCGGATCGCGAATTGGCCGGCCGGCAGACCCGGCCAGTTATGCATGCCATAGACCGAATCGACCTTGTAGCGGTCGAGCACGCCCTCTTCGACCATCAATCGGGCGCCGCCCTCGTTCTCTTCGGCCGGCTGGAAGATGAAATGAACGGTGCCGGCGAAATTGCGTGTCTCGGCGAGGTATTTGGCGGCGCCGAGCAGCATCGCGGTGTGGCCGTCATGGCCGCAGGCATGCATGCGGCCCTCATGCGTCGAGGCGTGCGCGAAACCGGTTTTCTCCTGGATCGGCAAGGCGTCCATGTCGGCGCGCAGCGCGATTGCCCGTCCGCCCGGCGGTGAGCCGCCCGGCTTTGCTCCGACCAGCGTACCGATCACCCCGGTGCGCGCGACCCCGCGGTCGACCGCGATGCCGAACGATTCGAGCAGTTGCGCGACACGCTCGGCGGTGCGGTGCTCCTCGAACGCAGTCTCGGGATGGCTGTGGAGATCGTGCCGCCAGCCCGCCATTTCGGCCTGGAATTCGGCAATGCGATTGATCACCGGCATCGATTCGTCCTCACACGATTCGGCGTTTGCGCAGCCCGGCGATATCGCTGTCGCTGTAGCCAAGCTCACGCAGGATTGCGTCGGTGTGCTCGCCAGGGTCGGGGCTGGCGGTATTGAGCCGGCTCGGCGTGCGGCTCAGCGATACCGCCTGACCGACCAGCTCGATGGGGCCGAGCGCATGGTGTTCGACGGTCTGCGCGATGCCGAGGTGGCGCACCTGCGGGTCGGCGAAGACCTCATCGATCGCGTAGATCGGGCCGGCCGGCACGCCGGCCTCATTGAAACGGTCGATCCATTCGGCGCTGTCGCGCTCTTGCGTCACCGCCTCGATCGCGGCATTGAGCGCCTGACGATGTTGCGAGCGCAGCGCGCCGGTCCGGTAATCCGGACGGTCGGCGAGATCCGGCCTGTCGAGCGCGTGGCACAAGCGGCGGAAGATCTCGTCGCCGGCCGAGGCGATGTTGATATGGCCGTCGCGCGTCTTGAAGACGCCGGTCGGAATGCTGGTCGGGTGGTCGTTGCCGGCCTGCTGCGGCACTTCGCCAGCGATCAGCCAGCGCGCCGCCTGGAAATCTAGCATCGCGATCTGCGCGGCGAGCAGCGAGCTCTCGACCCATTGTCCCTGGCCGGACACCTCGCGCTCCAGCAGCGCGACCAGGATCCCCATGGCGGTGAAGATCCCGGCTGACAAATCGGCGATCGGGATGCCGACCCGGACCGGCCCCTGGCCCGGCAGGCCGGTGATCGACATCAGGCCTCCCATGCCCTGCGCGATCTGATCAAAGCCGGGGCGGTCGCGGTACGGCCCGGTTTGGCCGAAGCCCGAGATGCTCGCATAGACGAGGCGCGGGTTGAGCGGCTGCAGCGCGGCATAATCTATGCCGAGCCGGGTTTTGACATCGGGGCGGTAATTCTCGACCAGGACATCCGCGCGGCCCACGAGCTTGCGGAAGATGTCGACCCCCTCCGGCGATTTGAGGTCAAGCGTGAGGCTGCGCTTGTTGCGGTGCAGGTTCTGAAAATCTGGCCCGTGACGCGGTCCGCCCATCGCCTCGCCCGACCCGGGCTCGGGCGGGGTCTCGATCTTGATCACCTTGGCGCCCCAATCGGCAAGCTGGCGTACCGCGGTGGGGCCGGCGCGAACCCGGGTCAGGTCGAGCACCGTGAAGCGGGAGAGAGGCATCGCGGGAGAATCGGGCATGGCGACCTGTCGTGCTGCGGAAGGCCGCCGATCCTAGAGCGGCTCGATCCCGGACGGAAGCAGCCGACACGGCGAGCGCCAAATAAAAACCGCCGCGCAGAGCGCGGCGGTTGGAGGGTGCCGGGGCCTTTGTCTGGCCCCGGCTTTTGCCTGTGACGGAGACTGCTTACGGGAAGACGATCTCGACGCGGCGGTTCTGCGGCTCGCGCACGCCGTCCGCTGTCGGTACGCGGTTGTCGTTTTCGCCGCGGCCGCTGACGGCCATCTGGTTGCGCGGCACGCCGAGCCGCACCATGGCGTTGGCGACGTTGTTGGCACGCCGCTCGGAGAGCCGCTGGTTGTAGCCCGGCGATCCCGACCGGTCGGCATAGCCGGTGACCTGGATCGTGACCGGTCCGCCGGCGCGGAACGCCCCGGCCGCCTGCTGGAGGATCTGCATGCCTTCAGGCGTGATCGTATCCCGGTCCCAATCGAAGAACACCAGGAACACCTTGCGCGCGATCATCGGCGGGGCGCCCGGCATCGGCGGGGCCGCGACAGGCGGCGGCGCGGCGCCGAACCGCATGCTCAGGCTCGCCACCAGGTTGTGCGTCTCGTAGCCCGACCGGTAGCGGCCGATGATCGATCGGAAACTCGGATCGGTCGTCGCCAGGTAGCGGTAGTCGAGGTCGAAGGCGAGCGCCGGGTTGATATTGTAGCGGATGCCGGCGATCGCCTGGTAGCCGAACTCGACGGTGTCATTCCCCGACCTGCCGGCGGCATTGAAGGGCGAGAACCTGCCGCCCGTCAGCTTGATCGCCGAACCATTCCTGGCGCTGATGCTGTCATGCAGGATCACCGGGCCGATACCGGCGCCGAGGTGCGGGGTGACCGCCCAGCCGGCGTTAAAATCATAGATCGCGTTGCTCATGAACGCATAAGCGGTGCGATCCCCCTGAACCGCGCTGGATGTTCCGGGAAGCCAAGGCCCCGAACCAGGCGCACCGATAGTCAGTCTGTCCAGCCCGTTGGTCAGGAAGCGAAATTCCTCTTCAAAGCGCCACGGACCCATTTCGTAGCCGGCACGGGCGCCGACATTGAACCCTTCGTCAAAGGTCTGTCGCAACCTGATGCTACCGCCGGTGTTCAATCTGACCGGTCCGCTCTGGTCGTCGAGGCTGGTCCAGCCGACCGAGCCGCCGAAATACCAGGCGCCCGGCCCGCCGGGCATGGCGATCCACTGCGCCTGCGCGTCCGCCCAGCTCAACGCCACGGCGAGCGCGACACCGGCGCCTAGCAAATAGCGATTTCTCATTCCATACCTCCGGCCGCGAATACTCGTGTGACGATGGTTGCGCCACCACCGTTGCGCCCATGATTACCATCCACTTTTGCGATGGCAATCGGTTTTTAGCGCGCCACCGCCGTCAATCGGGTCAGCGGCGCAGAACGCGGCGTACAGCGACATTCATGCAACGGTTTGCCCGCAAACCAGCAAATTCGCGCTGATACCGCCGAGACATTTGCGCAACACCCGATAAATCCTGGGTAAATCGCGATATTGGCGCGGGAAATTGCCGCGCCCAAAGTTGCCCGCGAATACGCTCAGGCGTTCGGAGCCGGTGCGATGTTAGCGGCCATTCGATGGAGCGCGCAAACCTAAACTGGCGAATCGGCGGCACCGGAGCCCGCGGGCCGATCAGAGTTCGGCGACTCCCCGTGCGGCCGTCCATCGGCGATTGATCAGCTTGCCGCATCGTCGAGCGACAAGAGGGTGGCGTTGCCCCCGGAAGCGGTGGTGTCGACTGAGACCGCTCGCTCGGTGGCAAAGCGATGGAGATAGCGCGGGCCGCCGGCCTTCGGTCCGGTGCCGCTGAGCCGTTCGCCGCCGAACGGCTGCGCCCCGACCACGGCGCCGATCATGGTGCGGTTGACGTAGCTGTTGCCGATGCCGAGCCGTGCCAGGATGTGGCTCACCGTGTCGTCGATTCGGCTGTGGATGCCTGAGGTCAGCGCATAGCCGGTCGCGGCGATCTCGTCGAGCACAGCATCGAGTCGGTCGGCCGGCCAGCGGATCACGTGCAGGATCGGCCCGAACACCTCGCTATCGAGGCGGCCCGCCCTATCGATCTCGAAAGCGCGCGGCGCGAAGAAGCTGCCGTACCCGGTCCGCGGCGGCAGCCGGCACTGGTAGATGAGGCGGCCCTCGCCAGCCATTCGCGCCGCGTGCCGCTCCAGGGTTTGGCGCGCCTCATTATCGATGACCGGGCCGATATCGGTCGCGAGCAGCGCCGGATCGCCGATCCGCAGTTCGGCCATCGCACCCGCCAGCATCGCCAGGATCCGCTCCGCGATATCCTCCTGGAGGTAGAGCAGGCGCAGCGACGAGCAGCGCTGGCCAGCGCTGTCGAAGGCCGAGGTCACGACATCGGCCACGACCTGCTCGGCGAGCGCCGACGAATCGACGATCATCGCGTTCTGACCGCCGGTCTCGGCGATCAGCGGCACGATCGGCCCGGGGCGGCGGGCGAGCGCGAGGTTGATCGCGCGGGCCGTCTCGGTCGAGCCGGTGAAGGCGATGCCGGCGATTCGCGAATCGCCGACGAGCGCGCCGCCGATGCTCTCGCCGGGGCCCGGCAGCAGATGGAGCGCGTCGCCCGGGATCCCCGCCGCGTGCAGCAGGCGCACCGCAGCGGCGGCAATCAGCGGGGTCTGCACGGCCGGCTTGGCGATGACCGCGTTGCCGGCGGCGAGCGCTGCGGCGATCTGCCCGGTGAAGATCGCCAGCGGGAAATTCCACGGCGAAATGCAGGCGAACACCCCGCGACCGTGCAGCGCGATCTCGTTGCGCTCGCCGGTCGGCCCGGGGAGAGGCTCGGGCCGGGCGAAATCGGCGCGGGCGCGGGCCGCGTAATAGCGCAGGTAATCAGCGGCTTCGCGCACTTCCGACAGCGCCGCCGGGATCGTGCGGCCGCCCTCGCGGATGATCAGCGCCATCAGCTTGGCGCAATCGCGCTCGCAGAAATCGGCCGCGCGCTCCAGCGCGGCGGCGCGCGAATCGGCTGGGGTCCGGTTCCAGGACGGCGCGGCGCGCCCGGCGCGGGCGAGCGCCTCTTCGACCCCCTGCGGCGTCGCGGTCGCTACGGTCCCGATCTGGCGCCGCCGATCGGTCGGGTCGCCGACCGGCTCGCCCGCCCCGGCGAGCTCGATCCCGCCGACGATCGGCCCGGCATGCCACTTCTGGCGCAAGCCGTCGGCGAGCCCGCCGCGCAGCCCGGCGAGGGCGCGCGGATCGCCGAGGTCGAGCCCCGGCGAATTCTGCCGCACCGGCTGGAACAGATCGCGCGGCAGGGGGATGCGCGGATGCGGCTTCAGCCTCAGGCCCGCCAGCCGCGCGATTGGGTCGGCGACGATATCGTCGACCGGTTCGCGCTCATCGACGAGGCGGTTGACGAAAGAGGTGTTGGCGCCATTTTCCAGAAGCCGCCGCACCAGATAGGCGAGCAGATCCGCGTGGCTGCCGACCGGGGCATAGACCCGGCACGGCCGATTCATCTTGTCGGGGCCGGCCACCTCGGCATAAAGCGCCTCGCCCATGCCGTGCAGGCGCTGGAACTCCCAGTCGTTCCGATGCCTGGCGGTCCGCCCGCCGGCCAGTTCGAGGATGGCGGCGAGGGTGTGCGCGTTGTGCGTCGCGAATTGCGGATAGAAGGCGGCGCCGGCGGCGAACATCCGTTTCGCGCAGGCGAGATAAGAGACA
>CAYMRQ010000138.1:0-12448 GCA_964392845.1 uncultured Rhizobium sp. | reverse complement strand
GCCCTCGACGTAACCGAGGTCACGCAGTCCTTGGAGGAAGGCCTCTCGCAGGTGGCTGGCACCCGTCAGGTAGCCTATTCGAGGGACCTTCGCCGCCGCCTGAGCGGCCGCAGCAAGTGGCCGCAGCGCAGCCGCAACGCCGATCAGGGCAATCAGGTCGCGGCGTCTCATTCGATCACCCGATCGGCGCGGGCGAGCAGCACTTGCGGCACGGTGAGGCCCAGCGACTTGGCCGCCTTCAGGTTGACGACCATCTCGACCTTCACGGACTGCTGCACTGGCATGTCGGCCGGCTTTTCGCCTTTGAGTATCCGGCCGACATAGGTGCCTTCCAGGCGGTACGCATCGGTATAGCTGTTCCCGTAGCTTATCAGGCCGCCGGCGGCGGCGAATTCGGGGTGTGCGGCGACCGCGGGAACTGCATGGCGCGCTGCCAGTATGGCGATCTGCTTGCCCCTGCTGTCGAGGAATGGGTCCTGCTGGATGACGAGCGCGCCGGCCTTCCGTTGAACCAGGGTGGCGAAGGCGGCGTCGATCTCGCGGTCGTTTTCGGCCTCGACAATCTCGAGCTGCACCGCCTTCGTGCGCGCCGCGTCCCGCATGCTGTCTGTGTCGGACGTGATGACCCCGTTCTTCGGGTTGACCAGAAAGGCGACCGGGTCAGCCTTGGGCACCAGCTCGTGCAGCAATTCGAACTGCTTTGGCAGGAGGATTTTGCCCAGCGAGACGACGCCGGTTATGTTGCCGCCCGGCCGGCTGAGGCTGGCGACAAGGCCGAACTTGACCGGGTCGCCGCCGGTGTGGAACACGACCGGGATCGTCGCGGTCGACGCCTTGGCCGCAAGCGCCGCCGTGACGCCGGTCGCCGCGAGGACCGCTACCGGGATGCGAACCAGCTCCGCCGCCAGCCCGGGCAGGCGATCGTAGTGACCCTCGGCCCAACGGTATTCGATGGCTACGTTGCGGCCCTCGATGAAGCCGGCCTCGGTGAGGCCTTTGCGAAACGCGGCCACATAGGGCGAGTCGGGTGAGCTAGCGCTGTCGAGCAACCCGACCACCGGCAGCGCCGTCTGCTGCGCGCGGGCGGCGAGTGGCCACGTGACCGCCGCGCCGCCGAGAAGCGCGATGAAATCGCGCCGTCTCATTCGATCTCCTCGTCACAGCCATCGCGGAGTAATGAAATCGCCATGGATCAGGATACCGCTCTGCCCGTTGACCTGCCAGCCGTTGCGCGCCAGAAGCTCGCGCGCTTGCCGCCCCAGCGTCGCAGTTCGCTTGCCGTCCGGTCCCGGCGTATAAGACGGGTCAAATTCGGCTTTCGCAATCCTGACGAGGAGCACGCGCATGCAAGTCAACAAGCCCCATCTCGAATTCCATGCCGTCGATATGAGCGCCGGTTGGAGCACCCCGCCCGGCTATCCCGCCGGGATCGAGCAAAAGATCCTCGCCGGCGCCCTCGATGAGGAGGGCAAGAGCGGCAGCCGCACGCGCCTGTTGCGTTTCGCGCCTGAGGTGTTCACGACCGCGCCCTTCGTGCACGAGTACTGGGAAGAGGTCTACCTGATCGAAGGCGATCTGACGGTCGGCAACGATGCCCATGGCAGAGGCGGCGAAAGCTTTGCCCCCGGCACCTATGCCTGCCGACCACCCGGGGCAGTGCACGGCCCGTTCAAGTCGAACCGCGGCTGCCTGCTGCTGGAAATCCATTATTTCGCGGAGTGACGCAGACCATCCGACCTGCCCGAGAAATTCGCATATTCTTGCGGCAGGCAAGCCACGCTGTCGGGAGCATCGCCGACATTGTGCGGGGGATCGAGATCGTTCTCACGGTCGCCGCGGCGCGGCGCTATGACATCGCCACCACCGGGGGGCGATCAGCTGATGGAGCGCCTGAGCTGAGCGTGCTATCAACTGCCCAGGGGCACCTGCCCAGGGGCACCTGATCGAGGCGCCCCGGGGCGGCTCCATTCGTACGGAGGTGAGGCGATGGTCGCGTTCCACGGCTCGCATGTCGTCGTCACCGGCGGCACCGGCGCTTTGGGGTCCGCCGTGGTCACGGCGCTGCGCGCGGCGGGCGCGGTCTGCCACGTGACCAACATGGTGGCCGCGGAGCTGGAGAATTACCCGCATCGCAGCGACCCCGGGGTGCATGTCACGACCGGCCTCGACCTCGCCGATGAGGCGGCGGTGCGGCGGTTTTATTCCGGGTTGCCGCCGCTCTGGGCCTCGATTCATCTCGCCGGCGGGTTCGCGATGTCGCCGATTGGCGAGACCTCGGCGGCCGATTTCGCCGATCAGTTCCAGATGAACGCGCTGTCGGCGTTCCTGTGCTCGGCGGCCGCGATCCGCGCGATCCGCGCGCGCGCCGAGCCCGGTCCGGGCGGCGCCAAGGGCGGCCGCATCGTCAACGTCGCGGCGCGTCCGGGGCTGGAGCCCCGGCTCGGTTCCGGGATGGTCGCCTATGCCACCGCGAAAGCAGCCGTGGCGGCAATGACCCAGGCGCTCGCCCAGGAAACCGCGGGCGAAGAGATCTGGGTCAACGCGGTGGCGCCCTCGATCCTCGACACCCCGGCCAACCGCGCGGCGATGCCGGATGCCGATTTCGCCAGCTGGGTCGCGCCCAGCGCGGTCGCCGAGGTGATCGCGTTTCTCGCCTCGCCCGACAATCGGGGGACCCGCGGCGCAGTCATTCCCCTTTATGGCGGAGCATAGTCCTATGCGCCGAGCATCCCACGATGACAATGCGTTGGGTCCCGAGTCACACGAGATTCGGGAGTTGATTCGGGAAGTAGCTAAAGAAGAAGGATTTCCATCGTTCAATTTAACGTTTGAGGAAGATTCGACTGCTATGCCTGCTGTTTACATTTCCTTTTTCGTCCACTCGGCCGACGCGCCCACGGCGATGGAACTTCAGGCTGTGAGGCGTCTACGCCAAAGAGTGGAGTCGGTTCTCTTCGAACACGGCATAGGCCGAATTCCGTACATACGCTTCCGAGAGGCTCCGGACCGCGCAGGTTAGATTGCCATACGCGGACGACTTATTGGCTCAGGCAAGACATCTAGCCTTGCGAGAGCCAAAGAAACCTCGACAAGCCAGCCTGCGGCGAGCGGTCTCCGCGGCCTATTACGCGCTTTTCCACCTCCTTGCTGCGGCGGGGTCACGCGCTATGGCGCCGGCGCGACCGCCCGGATTACGTGACCGGGTTCGTCGAGCTTTCGTTCACAGCGAGATGAAAAAAGTCTGTCAGCAGTTTCGGCAAGGTAACGTGGCCAACCTGGCCCCCGCAATTCAAGCCATCATACAACAGCCCCTAGAGCCCGGCTTGGCAATCATAGCGGGTGCCTTTGTCGAGCTACAGGAAGCCCGCCACATCGCAGATTATGATGTTTCCGACACATTTACCAGATTGGATGTGCTTGAGAAGATCGATCTCGTGGACCAAGCCTTTGCGGCGTGGCGCGGGGTCAAAGATCACCCGAACGCCAATATATTTGTAGCCGCTCTGCTCTTGGATCGACAGTGGCGAGCCAGCCGATAGTGTCGCCCCACCGATAGCAATGGTGGCTTCGCTCCGCCTATCTGTTCCTATAATATCAATGCGGCCGAACAATCCGTACTCGGAGCAAAGACCATGGCCAGGGGCATACTGATCGCGGCGATGAACCTCGCCCACGCGGCCGAAGACGAGTTCCACTTTCTGTTGTGCCAGCGCTGGATCGGCGCGCAGGACCGCAAGATCTCGGTCGCGACCTATGATCTCGATGGCGTCGGAGTGCTGAAGAGCCCGGGTTATCTGATGATCGGCGGCGACAACCTGTCGCCCTGGTCGAAGCGGGTGACGAGCCGGGTCGAGCGGCTGATGCGCTTCGAGGGCGACCAGATCCTGCCGGGCGACCGGCTGCCGCCCGGCAATGCCGGCGGCTTTTTGCTCAACGCGATGAATGTCGACCCCGCCGCCGAGGCCGAATTCAACGAATGGTACGACACCGAGCACATCCCGGCGCTGGTGGCCGTTCCAGGTGTTTTGTGCGCGCGCCGCTTCCGGGCGACGAGTGCCAACCGCCGCTATGTCGCGCTCTATCACCTGGTCTCGCCCGACGTGCAGGCCACGCCGGCCTGGAAGAGCGCGGCGGACAGCGAATGGACGCGCCGCCTGCGCCCGCATTTCCGCGATCACCTGCGGGTGGTTTGCCGCAGATACGTGCGTGGCGGGTGAGTTCGGCTGTGACGGTATTTCCCTCTCCCGCACCGCGGGAGAGGGTGGCCGACGCGCGGCGGCGGCTGGGTGAGGGTGCTTCGAGGAGCATCGAGATAGAACGATCGCCCCCTCACCCCCGCCCTCTCCCCCGGTGGGGGAGAGGGGGTTTTCTATAGCAGGCGGGCGCAGTGGCGAGCCTTTTCTCCTTCGGCATCCTCGTGCCGCCGACAATCTTCATCGTGCTTAGCCTCGCCGGTGCGCTGATTGCGCTGGTGTGGCGGCGTGCCGGCATCGCGCTGGCCCTCGCCTCAAGCCTCTGCCTCTACGCCGCGGCGACCCCGGCCCTGTCGTCGTATCTGTTGCAGCGCGTCGAATCGGCGTTGCCGCGGAACATCGATCTCGGCGCCGCCCAGGCGATCGTCGTGCTCGGCGGCGATGTCCGCTCAGGCGGCGGCGCCGATGTTCCCGACAGGCTCGGCCCGTTATCGCTCGAACGGGTGGGTTTTGCCGCGCAGGCCCATCGGCGGCTGCATTTGCCGGTGGTGGTCAGCGGCGGGACGGCGCGCGGCGCACATTTGAGCGAGGGCGCCCTGATGAAGGCCGCGCTCGACGAGGATTTCGCCGTCCCGGTCGCCTGGAACGAAGACCGCTCGCGCACGACCTGGGAAAATGCGCTCTATACCGCGCAGCTGCTGCTGCCGGAAAAGCTCACCACGGTCGTTCTCGTGACCCAGGCCTGGCACTTGCCGCGCGCGCTGTGGGCGTTCGAGCGGGTCGGGCTGAAGGCGCTGCCCTGGCCGGCGCCGCGGAGCGTGCCGCGGCTCAGCAGGTTCGGCGATTTCCTGCCGAGCCTCACCGCGCTGCTCGACACCTTTTATGCGCTGCATGAGATGATCGGCGGGGTTTTTTACCGGCTGCGCTATTGATCGGCGAACGGGGTGCGGCGCGACAAGCCGGTTGGTGCTATGGTCGAGCGGCAGAAGGAGCTGTCGAGGAGGCCGGTCATGCGTCGCCAGGACCAGATCGCGGAAGCCAAGAAGTTGCTCGCCCATCTGGAGCATCGCACGACGGCGCTGGCCGATGCGATATACCGCAATCCGGTGACCGACTACACCTGCCCGCAGCAGGCGGCGCAGGAGCGCGAGCGATTTTTCCGCAACGGCCCGATCAATATCGGTCTGAGCGCCCTCTTGCCCCGCGCCGGCGACTGGATGACCCACGATTATGCCAGTGTCCCGATCCTCATGGTGCGGCGCGCCGACGGCTCGCTCGGCGCCTTTCTCAATGTCTGCCGCCATCGCGGTGCGCGGATCGCCGAGGGCTGCGGCCCAGGAAAGTCTGGGTCTGGGGACGCGCGCAGCTTCTCCTGCCCCTATCACGGCTGGACCTACGGGCTCGACGGCAGCCTGGTGGCACGGCCGGACGAATCCTCCTTTGCCGCAGCCGAGCGGGCGACCCACGGGTTGCGCGCGCTGCCGGTCGTCGAGAAACTTGGGATGATCTGGGTCGGTCCGAATCCTGATATGCGCCTTGACGTCGACGGCCTGCTTAATGGGGTGGCCGACGACCTCGCCGCCTTCGGGCTTGAACGCTACCATCATTACGAAACCCGGGTGCTGCGCCGCGAGATGAACTGGAAGCTCGCAATCGACACCTTCTGCGAGACCTATCATTTGAGCTATCTGCATCCCGATACGGTCAGCCCGCTGTTCCACACCAACCGCGCCACCTTTGATGCATTCGGCCGCAACCACCGGCTGATCGCGGCGCGCCGGACGATCGATGAATTGCGCGGCCAGCCCGAGGAGGAGTGGAACGTCTTCGACCACACCGCAATCCTCTATGTGCTGTTCCCGAACACGATCTTTCTGTTCCAGCGCGATCATGTGGAAACCTGGCACATGTTCCCCGGCGAGCGCGTCGATTCATGTGCGATGTATGCATCGCTGTACATTCCCGAGCCGGTTGCCAGCGACAGCGCGAAGCGGCACTGGGACGCCAATTTCAACCTGTTGATGGCGACGGTCGAATCGCAGGATTTCCCGACCTGCGAGGGGATGCAGCGCGGCTTTCTGTCGGGTGCCCAGGAATCGATCGTGTTCGGCCGCAACGAGCCCGCGTTGCAGCACTTTCACCGAGGCATCACGGCGGCACTCGCGGAACCGCAGCAGCAGATGGCGGCGGAGTAGCGCGAGGGACCGCCCTGCTTTACCGGAGCCTTGCGATGCATATCGGCATGTCGGCATTTTTTCAGAACCCGGGCAACCGGCTCAGCGACCACGCGGTCTACCGCCACGAGATGGCGATGGCCGACCTCGCCGAGCCGCTTGGGTTTGATTCGATCTGGAGCGCCGAGCACCATTTCGACGGGTACACGATGTGCCCGAACGTGGCGCAGTTCCTGACCTACATGGCGGGGCGCACGCGCCGGGCGCAGCTTGGCTCGATGGTGATGGTGCTGCCGTGGCACGATCCCGTCCGGCTTGCCGAAGAGATCTCGGTCCTCGACAATCTGTCCGAGGGGCGCCTCATCCTCGGCATCGGCCGCGGTCTCGGCCGGATCGAGTTCCGCGGGTTTCGCGCCGCGATGGGCGAATCGCGCCAGCGCTTCCTCGAATATGCCGAGGCGCTGCTCAACGGGCTTGAGACCGGCACGATCGAGTATGACGGGACGCTGTATCGACAGCCGCTTGTCGCGGTCCGGCCGGCGCCGATCCGCTCGTTTCGCGGGCGCACCTATGCGGCGTCGATCTCGCCGCAATCCTTGGAGATGAGCTGCCGGCTCGGCCTCGGGCTGTTGATCATCGCGCAGAAGCCGTGGGCGACCACCGAAACCGAGCTCGCCGATTATCGCCGGCATTTCCGCGAACTGAACGGCAGCGAAGCACCCAAGCCGATCGTCGCCGCCTTTGTCGCCGTCCATGACGACGAGCGCGTCGCGCGCGAGATGTTCGAACGCTATATCCGCGGCTACAGCCGCTCGGCGCTCGAACATTACGAGTTCGACAATGAGGGCCTGGCTGATATTCCGGGCTACGAATATTACGGCAAGCTGGCCGCCAACATCAAAAAGCACGGGATGGACGCATTCGTCGATTTCCTCTCCGAGCTTCAGGTGTGGGGAACCCCCGAGCAGGTTTATCAGCGACTGGTGGAATATCGCGAGCGCACCGATTGCGCCGCGCTGATCGGCATCTTCAGCTATGGCGGCATGCCGCACGACCTCGCGCGGGCCAACATCACGCTGTTTGCCGAACGGGTGTTGCCGCGCCTGCAGCGTCTCGATGCCGGTTGCGATATCGGCGGCGCCAGGCCGGAGGCGCAGTATCGCTAGTCGCATGGATCTTTCGGTCGTCATTCCGGTCAAGAACGAGGCCGGCAACATCGCCCCGCTGATCGCCGAGATCGCCGCCGCGCTCGATGGGCGCGCCCTATACGAGATCATCTATGTCGACGACGGCAGCGCGGATTCGACCGAAGCCGAAATATACCGGTTGCAATCCAGCGTGCCGCAGCTTCGCCTCGTGCGCCATGCCCGCAGCTGCGGCCAGAGCGCCGCGATCCGCAGCGGCGTCAAGGCCGCGCGCGGCCGGTGGATCGCGACCTTGGACGGCGATGGCCAGAACGACCCGGCCGACATCCCGGCCCTGTGGCAGCTCGCCCGGGGGATGGCTGATTGCAGCCCGGCGATGCCGGCGCTCTTGATCGCCGGGCATCGCGCGCGCCGCCGGGACAGCTGGTCAAAGCGGCAGGCCTCGCGCATCGCCAACGCGGTGCGCCGCCGGCTGTTGCGCGATGACACCCCGGATACCGGGTGCGGGCTCAAGTTGTTCCCGCGCGCCCTCTTCCTCGATCTGCCCTATTTCGATCACATGCACCGCTTTCTGCCGGCGCTGGTGCTGCGCGAGGGCGGGATCGTGCGCTCGGCGCCGGTCAACCATCGCCCGCGCCAGCGCGGGGCCTCGAAATATGGGGTGCTCGACCGGCTCGGGGTCGGCATCGTCGATCTCGTCGGCGTGCTCTGGTTGCGCCGGCGCCTCGCCCGCCCGCTTCTGGTCGAGGACTTGACGCCGTCGGAGGAAGGCACGGCATCCGCCCGGCAGGTCGATTCCCCCTCGCGCAAGACCAGCACCGAACCGGTGCTGTGATGCCGGGGCTGCGATGATCGGCAAGACCCATGCCGGGCGCCTGGTCGTGCTCGCGCTGCTCGCCGCCGGCATCGTCGCGGCCTGGCGCTGGCGCGGCCTGTTCGACCCGCTCGCCCTGACCGGGCTGGTCGGCGGCAACCCGATGGCGCCGCTCGCCTTTGTCGCCGTGCACATCGCCGCAAGCCTGTTTTTCGTGCCGCGGGCGCTGCTGGCGCTTGGCGCCGGGCTGGTCTTCGGCATGTGGTGGGGCATCGTCTGGGCGGCGCTCGGCAGCCTCGCCGGGGCGGTCGCCGGCTTCCTGACCGCGCGCTACATCCGTTCCGGGTTCGTCAATCGCGCCAGGTTGGCAAAATCGGCCGGTCCGGCGAGGCTGGCCGCGCTCATGGCGCGCGCCGAGCGCGGCGGCTGGCGCACGGTCGCCGTGTTGCGGCTCGTGCCGCTGATCCCGCACAGCCTGACCAACTATGCCCTGGGGCTTACCAGATTGCGGCTGGGCGCCTACGCATTCGGCTCGCTGCTCGGCCAATTGCCGATGACGATCGCCTATGCCGATTTCGGCGCCGCCGGCGGGCGGGCCTTGTTCGGCGCCGCGGATTGGCGCCACGAGGTGCTGTGGCCGAGCCTCATCGGGCTTGCCGCGCTCGCCCTGTCGCTGCTGATCCCGGTCGTGGCGCGTCGGCGGTTGCGGCAAGTCGCGTCAGTTCCCGGGGCATAGAACCGCGTTTTGTAGGGTGGGTAGAGCGGAGCGAAACCCACCGTTTCCGCTACCGCGATGGGCTTCGCGTTGCTCAGGCCATCCTACGGTCGCGGGCCTGCGCCGGCCAGCCCGGCCAACGCGCGGGGCATAGGCCCGCCGGTCGCCCAGTCGAGCAGCAGGGCGGTGTGCACGATCGGCAGCGGGGCATCGGCCGACAACTGGGTGATGCAGCCGATGTTGCCGGCGGCGACGAGGTCGGCGCGGGTCAGCGCGATATTGGCGAGCTTGCGCTCGCGCAGGGAAGAAGCCAGCTCCGGCTGCAACAAATTGTAGGTCCCGGCCGAGCCGCAGCAGAGATGCCCTTCCGGCACCTCGACCACCGCGAAGCCCGCGGCGGCGAGCAAGGCCCGGGGTTCGCGATCGACCCCTTGGCCGTGCTGCAACGAGCAGGCAGAATGATAGGCGACGCGCAGCCGAGGAATTGGACCGCGGGCCTCTGGCCCGCCTTCTTGCGGGCGGGACGCAAGCGGTCCGGGTAGCTGCAGTCCCAGTTTGGCCATCACCTCGCTGATGTCGCGCGCCAGCGCGGCGGTCCGCGCCGCGGTTTCGGCATAGGCCGGGTCGGTGCGCAACAGGAAACCGTAATCCTTGACCATCGTGCCGCAACCCGAGGCGTTGACCACGATGGCGTCGAGCCCGCCCGATGTCCGAATTCCCTCCCAGGCGTCGATATTGGCGCGGGCAAGGGCCAGCGCCGGCGCCGCGTCGCCCAAATGGTGGACGAGCGCGCCGCAGCACCCGCTGCCCGGCGCGACGACGACTTCGCACCCATGCCGGATCAACAGCCGGATCGTCGCCTCGTTGATCTCGGGCGCCAATACCTGCTGCGCGCAGCCGGGCAGAAGCGCGACCCGCATCCGCCGCTCACCCTCGGCCGGAAAAATCTGCGGCCGGTCCATCGGCGAGGTCGCCGGCACCGACCGCGGCGCCAGCGCCACCAGCGGGCGCAGCCGCTTCGGCATCAGCCCGGCGAAGGGTTTTGCCAGGCGGGCGGCATGCAGGGCCGCGCGCAACAGCGCCGGCCGCGTCAACACAAGTCCGAGCAGGCGGCGCAGCCGCCGCTCGGTATAGGGGCGGCGGTAATGCTCCTCGATATGTCGCCTGCCATGGTCGACGAGGTGCATATAATTGACGCCCGACGGGCAGGTCGTCATGCAGCCGAGGCAGGAGAGACAGCGGTCGATATGCTTGACCGTCTCGGGGCTGATGGTCTTAGCGCCATTGGGGCCGCCCTCTTCGAGCATGTTCTTGATCAGGTAGATGCGGCCGCGCGGGCTGTCGAGCTCGTCGCCCAACAGCACATAGGTCGGGCAGGTCGCGGTGCAGAAGCCACAATGGACGCAGGCCCGCAGGATCTTTTCCGACGCCGCGGTGTCCGGGTCGGCGAGCTGGGCGAGCGAGAAGTCGGTCTGCACCGGCTCAGCTTCCGTTGATCATGACGGGGCGACCATGCGGCCGGGGTTGAGGATATGGGCGGGGTCGAACGCCTCCTTGACCCGGCGCGACAGTGCGGCGAGCGGGGCTGGTTGCGGCTCGAAGACGGCGACCGCCCGGCGCAGGCTCGGAGAACCCCTGACGAGGGTCGCGTGGCCGGTGCCGCGCCCGTCCGGCCCGCGGATTGCCCGGCGGATCACTTGCGCGCCGGCATCGTCCTGTTCGGCGACCGCCGCCCAGACCAGCCCGCCGCCCCAGTCGAGCAACCACACCGCATCAAGCTTGCGCGCGATCGCCTCCGCCACCTCGACACCGCGTGCCGGCGCGACCGAGATGCGCCACACCGCGCGCTCGCCTGTTGCGGTCAGCGGCGCGACCTCGCCGATTGCGCGCCACAGCGCGATCGACTCGGAACCGGCCAGGATTTGCGCCGTACCGGCCGAGCCATGCTCGCGCAGCAGGCTGTCGCGGCGAAACGCGACCGACGGCGCCGGCCCCTCGACCCGCAAGGCGACGAGGCCCGGGCGTAACGGCAGGGCGAGCGGCATCGCGGTCCCCGGCGGCAGGTAGGCGGCGCCCGAAACCTCATGCGGCGAGCCCAGCGCCGCCGCCAACAGCCGTGTCGCGGCGGCCGGCTCAATGCCCGCGAACAGCACGGTCGCGACCGCTTCAGGGCGCGGCAACACCTTGACGGTGACCTCCTCGAGCGCGGCGAGCGTGCCGTAGGACCCGGCCATCAGCTTACTCAGATCGTAGCCGGTGACGTTCTTGACCACCTTGCCGCCGGCCTTGAAAATTTCGCCGCGGCCACTGACCGCGCGGAACCCGAGGAAATGGTCGCGCGCCGCGCCGGCCTTGATGCGACGCGGGCCCGACAGGTTGCAGGCGAGGACTCCGCCGAAGGTCGGCCCGGCGCAATCCTCCTCGGCGACCCCGAGAAAGCCGCGCCAATCCGGCGGCTCGAAAGCCAGCATCTGCCCCGCTTCCGCGAGCGCGCGCTCGATCTCGGCGAGCGGGGTCGCGGCGCCGGCGGTCAGCACCAATTCGCTCGGTGCGTAATCGCGGATCCCCGAGAGGCGGCTGAGATCGAGCGTATGCGCGGTCTGCAACGGCCGGCCGAGCCCCCGCCGCGAGCGCGTCGGCGACCGCGTCGCGCAGTTCATCGAGGGTAGCCGGGGCAAAGCGCGTCATGCCCTGTAGCGTGTCATCGCGAGCGAAGCGACGCAATCTCGCGCGAGACGATCACCCAACTAAGACGTAGAGTTCACGCAGCGCTATCGATGGAGGGTGCTATGCCGGTGCTTCGTGGAAGTTGTCTGTGCGGCGGCGTGAAGTTCGAGATCAGCGGACCGTTGACCCCGCCGAGCAATTGCCACTGCTCGATGTGCCGCAAACAGCAGGGCGCTGCGTTTCGCAGCCGCGCCCGCGTCCGCGCCGCCGACTTCAAATGGGTCCAGGGCGAAGACCTGGTCAAATTCTTCGAGTCGACACCCGGTAGCTTCCGAGGATTTTGCGGCGTTTGCGGCTCGCCGATCATCAACAAGTTCGACGCGCGCGCAAAGGCGGCCCAGTTCCGTCCGGCTGCTGTTGCCGAATACGGTCTTGCGCTGGCGACGCTCGACGACGACCCTGGCGTGCGCCCAGGCTTTCACGCCTTTGTCGGCAGCAAGGCGCCGTGGTTTGAGATTACCGACAGCCTGCCGCAGTATTCGGAGTACCCGCCCCCTTATTAGCGGTACGAGTCAGGCGCTTACCACCTCCTCGTCGTCCCGGCGAAGGCCGGGACCCACTTCCGAAGTGGATACCGGCCTTCGCCGGTATGACGGGGTAGGGGTGCGTGATGTTAGATGTCATCCACTAGCAGCCTGTCGGACTTAACGGGGCCAGCCGGTGTAGAATCGTGCCATCGA
>CAYMRQ010000137.1:4255-12546 GCA_964392845.1 uncultured Rhizobium sp. | reverse complement strand
AGGTCAAGCTGATCGTCGACCTGATCTACGAGGGCGGCATCGCCAACATGCGCTATTCGATCTCGAACACCGCCGAATACGGCGATTACTCGCGCGGGCCCCGCATCGTCGACGAGCATGTCCGGGCCGAGATGAAGAAGATTCTCGGCGACATCCAGTCCGGCCGCTTCGCCAAGGAATGGGTGCTCGAAAACACCGCCGGCCAGCCGAGCTTCAAGGCATTGCGCCGGCGCGCCGCCGAGCACCCGATTGAGGAGGTCGGCGAGCGGCTGCGCGCGATGATGCCGTGGATCAAGCAGAACGCGCTGGTCGACAAGAGCAAGAATTAGCAAGGATTGTGGCGGCCGGCCCCTCACCCCCGCCCTCTCCCCGCCGGACGGGGAGAGGGCGGGAGCCGCGCCCCCTCCCTAACCCTCCCCCGCCGGACGGGGAGAGGGAGGGGGCCATGCGAGAGGCGGAGGGGCCGATCTCCGCGCAGGCGTCGCCGCTGCGTGTCCTCCACGTCGCGGCCGAGCTGTTTCCGTGGGTCAAGACCGGCGGCCTCGGCGATGTCATGGCGGCCTTGCCGCCGGCCTTGATCGCCTGCGGCGTCGATGCCCGGCTGGTACTGCCGGGCTTTGCCGGATTTGTCGATGCGTTCGAGCTGGGCCAGTCGATCAGGCTGCGCACGCCGTTTGCGGTCGAGCGGGTGCGCGTCGCGCGGGCGCTGGTGCCGGGGAGCGGGGTCGCTGCCTACATCGTCGACCATCCGGCGTTCTACGACCGGCCCGGCACCCCTTATAGCGCACCGGACGGCAGCGAGTGGCCCGACAACCACCGCCGCTTCGCGCTCTTCGGATGGGTCGCCGCGGCGCTGGCGCAAGGCGCCGATCCGAATTGGCGCCCCGACATCGTGCATTGCCATGACTGGCATGCCGGCCTCGCCCCGGCCTATATCAGGGCCAATGCGATCAGGGGCGAATTGGGCCTTCAGCCCACGGGCTTGTCCCGTGGGGCGGCGCTGCCGAGCGTCTTCACGGTCCACAACCTCGCCTATCAGGGCTTCTATCCGGCTGGGCTGTTCGCCGATTTAGCCTTGCCGGCGAATTTTTTCGCGATCGACGGGGTGGAGTTCTACGGCGGCCTGTCGTTCCTCAAGGCCGGGCTGTTTTATGCCGACCGGCTGACGACGGTCAGCCCGACCTATGCGCGCGAGATCCAGACCCCAGCCTTCGGCTGGGGTCTGGACGGGCTGTTGCGCGCCCGCGCCGACGCGCTGACCGGCATTCTGAACGGCGTCGACCCCAAGATCTGGTCGCCTGACGCCGATCCGCTGCTGCCCAAAGGCTACACTGTCGACGATGCGGCGGGCGGAAAAGCGGCGGCGAAAGCCGCGCTGGAGAAGCGCTTTGATCTCGAGGCAGCGGCGGGAGCCCCGCTGTTCGGCGCAGTGACCCGGTTGACCGCGCAAAAGGGCTTCGACCTGCTGCTCGCCGCCTTGACCGGCCTGGTTGATCGCGGCGGCCGGCTCGTGCTGCTCGGCAGCGGCGACGGTGCTCTCGAAGCGGGCTTCGCCGCGGCGGCGCAGACTCATCCCGGGCGGGTCGGAGTGGTACTCGGCTATGACGAGGCATTGTCGCACCTGATCATGGCGGGGAGCGACAGCATCGTCGTGCCGTCGCGCTTCGAGCCGTGCGGCCTCACGCAGCTTTATGCGCTGCGCTACGGCGCATTGCCGGTGGTGCGCCGCACCGGCGGGCTCGCCGACACCGTCGTCGATGCCAACGCCGCGACCCTGGCCGCAGGGAGCGCCACCGGCTTCGCCTTCGATGCGGAAACCCCCGCGGGCCTCCTCACGGCGATCCAGCGCGCGACGGCACTGTTTCGCGACCAGGCCAGCTGGCGGCGGATGGTGCGCCAAGCGATGACCCGCGATTTCAGCTGGGAAGCCGCGGCGCGCCAGTATGTGGCGCTGTATCGAGAGTTGGTGCCGGAAACCCTTTCCCGCACCGCGTAGGGCGGAAAAGCGCAGCGCATTCCGCCAAGCCCCGATCGTGATGGTGCCCCGGCGTGAGAAAAAGAACCGAAAGCCGCCGCTTCGAAAAACGAACGGCATTGCACGCCGTTACCCGCCCAAAATCGTCCCGACCGGGATGTCGAGTTCGGTCGACTTCACCTTGGCGCCGTCGCCGAGCCTGAGGCGCGAGACTTCGATGAACCCGCCCTGGGCGTGGATCCGCAGCCCCTCGGGGCCGGCCGAGACAACTTCGCCGAGCTTCTTGCCGCGCACCGCGCCAAAGGTCGGCGCCATGATCTTCTTGGCGTCGAACAGGTAGAGCTTCTGTTCGCTGTCGTCGGCCTTGAGGGTCGTCCACGCCCCCGGCGCCGGGTTGCAGCCGCGGATCAGATCATAGACGAAATCGACGTGGCTGGCCCAGTTGATGCGCGCCTCCGCTTCGCGCACCCAGCCTTCATAGGTCGCCTCTTTCTCGTCCTGGGTCCATTCGGTGGCGCGCCCGGCGGTGACCAGGTCGGCGGCCTGCACCAGCGCCTCGACCCCGAGCGGGAAGATCTTGTCGAAATAGAGCGAGGCGGCGGTGTCGTTGGGCCCGATCGCGCAGCGCTTCTGCAGGATGACCGGCCCTTCGTCGAGGCCGGGGGTGGGGCGGAAGATGGTCAGCCCGGTCTCGCTGCGGCCGCGGATGATCGCCCACGGGATCGAGGCCGGCCCGCGGTGCAACGGCAACAGCGAGGGGTGAAACTGGATCATGCCGTGCTTCGGGATCGCGCAGAATGCGGGCGGCGCGAACAGCAGGACATAGGCCATGATGCCGATATCGGCATCGAGCGCCTTCAACGCGTCGAGCGCCTCGGGCGTGGAATATTTCGCAAAGCGGTGCACCGGGAACTTCTTCTCCTCGGCCGCGACGACGAGCGGGTCCGGGCGGGCGCCCGGCTTCTCCGGCGCCGCGAACACCCCGGCGACCGTGTCCCCGCGCGCCATAAAGGCGTCGAGCACGGCCTTGCCGAATGCCTGCTGACCGACGATGACGATGCGCATGTCGCCCCCCTCTCGCTTGCGATGACGCCAGTTTCGACAAGACCAGTTTTGACAAGAATTGGGCCACAGAGTTCCACGCGGGCCGCCCGGCGGCAAGCCTGTCAATGCCCCCTTGGCAATGCCCCGGGGCATTGCCTGGGCAATAACCGGGCCGCCGTGTCGCAGCCCTACTTATTTGCCGCCAACAGGTCGCGGAGGCCGCGCAGCGCGAGGTCGTAGCCGGCGACGCTGAACCCGGCGACGACGCCCTGGCTGACGGCGGCGGTCTGCGAGGCCGGACCGCGCCGGATCGGGTTTGAGATGTGCACCTCGATCGTCGGAAACTTCACCTGGGAGATCGCCGCGACGAGCGCCGGGTAGCCCGAGCCGAAGGCCGCCGGGTTGAAGATCGCCGCATCGAAGCCGTGATCGTTCGCCTCGTACAGCTTGTTGACGATCTCGCCTTCGATGTTGGAATGAAAAATCTCGACATCGAGGCCGAGGTGGCGGGCGTACCCGAGAATGCGCTCATCGTATTGCGCCAAGGTCATGGTGCCGAAGATTTCGGTCTGCACCTTCCCCCGCATGTTCATACCGGCGCCGTGGATGACCAGGATTCGTGGCATGACGCTCTCCTTGCGATTGCGGGCGACAAATTTTCACCGGCAACGTTAACGGAAGGGTTCGCGCGGTGACAAGGAGCCGCTCGCTATGCCGCGTCTGCCCGCATCTGCCGCGCGGCATCCTCGGCGGCGCGCAGGCCGAATACGCAGGCCTTGATTAGGCCGCCGACATAGCCGAGCGCGCCGCCGCCTTCGAGCCCGCCGGTGCAGCCGCCGGCGGCGTAAAGCCCGTCGATCACCGAACCGCCAGGGAAGCCCCCGGGGGAGCTGACGGCCCGGCGGACGCGGGCATACCCGTCGATCGCGATCCCGCCCATCGTGTTGGTGATCCCCGGGCAGATCGGGATCGCGAAGAACGGCGCCGTCTCGATCGGCCGGGCGCTGCCGCTCTTCGCTGAGCGTGGCGGCGACAGCTGCGCGCCATGGCCGCTGCGGACCGCTTCGTTGTATGCCGCAACGGTGTCGCAAAGGGTCGCGGGGTCGAGGCCGGCGGCGCGCGCCAGGGCGTCGATCGTGGCGCTGCGGTGGAGCGTGCCGCCGCCCTTTTCGAGCTGCGGGTTGGGCGGGATCTGCGCCGCCCGGCCGGCTTTCTCCCAGATCGCCGCATCGCAGATCACGCTCGCGCAAAGCGGATCGTCGAGCCGGGTGAGATCGTTGGTGATCGAGATGCCGCCGAGCCCCTCATCGAGCAGACGCCGTCCGCCGCGATCGACGACGATGGCGGCGGTCGCCACCGCATCGATCTGCGGATAAGGCCACAGCCCGTCGCGCTCCATCGCATCGCGGCTCAACAAATGGCCGTAGAAGCGGTCGAGCCGGGTCAACGCCGCGCCGGCCGCCTGCGCCATGCGCAGCCCATCGCCGGTCGCGCTGCCGGCATGGCGTTGCAGCACCCGCTCGGGATGCGGCCCGATATGGCGCCGGAACAGCTCGGGATCGCCGGGAAACCCGCCATCGGCGATGACGATGGCGCGTGCGGTCACCGGAAAATCGCTGTCGTCGCGGCGCGCCATGACCCCCGCGCACCGCCCGCCGAGCATATGCAGCGCGACGGCGCGGGTTCCCAGAAACACCCGTCCCTGGTGCTCTTCGAGCCGCTTTTTCAGCTGCGTGATCAGCAGATCCGGTCCGCGCCCCTGCCAGTCCTGGCCGGCCACCGCCGCGCGCGGCGGCGCCAGCGTCCAGCGATGCCAGCTGATCGGGCTGGCGCTGGTATAGCGGGCGCCCTGCGCGGCCAGCCAGTCGACGGTGCGGGCGCAGTCTTCGGCGATCGCCGCGGCGAGCTCGGGCTCGGCCTCGCCGCCGGTGGCGCGCTCGATCGCGTCGACCAGCTCGGCGGGAGCCAGCTTTACGTCGTGGTAGGAGACATGAAAGATCCCGCCGGCCCAGCGCGAGCTGCACCGATAGCGCTCGTCTTTGCCCTGTTCGAGGATGGCGGTGCGCAACCCCAGCTCGGCGCCGCGCAGCGCGGCGACCAGCCCGGCAAAGCCGCCGCCGATCGAGACCAGATCGAACTCCGCGGCATCGCCCATAACCTCATCCTTGTCGGCCGGAATCAGGCCCGTCGATTCGCGGGCCGGAAATGCACGCGGTGCACATGACAGATTTGCGACGTTGCCGTATCTTTGTGCACTCGCCGTCAAGTTATTAGAGGATTTTGAGCGATTATCTTCAATGGCCGTTTCGATCCGCCGGATCCACCCGGCCTGAGGGATTGCTTGTCCAGAGCTGAACCGGAGTCGGCTACGTTATTGCACTCCCCGAAGCGCCCTCACCCCAACCCTCTCGCCGCCCGCGGGAAGAGGGAGTCGGCGGCGACGCCGCGGGCCGATGAGGGGCCGCCCGCCGGGATGATGTTGCCCGGGGACCAGCGGCGGTGAGGGGGGAGGCGTTCGTCCCGGTCCCCAATCGCGGCATGATCACGCTCTCGATCATGCTGGCGAACATCATGCAGGGCGTCGACAACACGATCCTCAATGTCGCCCTGCCGCACGTCCAGGGGAGCCTGTCGGCCTCGCTCGACCAGATCGCCTGGGCGCTGACCTCCTATATCGTGTGCGCCGCGATCATGATGCCGCTGACCGGCTGGCTGGCCGGCCGGTTCGGCGTCAAATACATCTTTCTGGCCTCGGTCATCGGCTTCACGCTGGCCTCGGCGTTGTGCGGCGCCGCCGGGAGCCTCGGCGAGCTGGTTTTCTTCCGCGCGTTGCAGGGCGTGGCTGGGGCCGGCCTCATTCCGCTGTCGCAGGCGACGCTGTTGCAGATCAACCCGCCGGAGCGCCACGGGTATGCCATGGCGATTTTCGGCATCGGCACGATCATGGGGCCGATCATGGGGCCGGCGATCGGCGGCTGGGTGACCGCGGATTACAGTTGGCGCTGGATCTTCTACATCAACCTGCCGGTCGGCGCGCTGTGCACGCTCGGCATCCTGATTTTCATCCGCCATACCCGCAACGTGCATCGCGAGCCGTTCGATTTCGTCGGGTTCCTCACCTTGAGCCTGGCGGTCGGCGCCCTGCAGTTGATGCTTGACCGCGGCGAGTTGAAGGACTGGTTCGATTCGAGCGAGATCTGGATCGAGGCGACGATCGCGGCGCTCGGTTTTTATCTTTTCACCGTGCACACGGCAACCACCGGCGAGCGCTCGTTTCTCAACCGCGACCTGTTGAAGAGCCCCAATTTCATGGCCGGCACCGTGCTGATGTTCGCTGGCGGCTTCATTATGACCGGCACCCTGGCGCTGCTGCCGACGATGCTGCAAAACCTGATGAACTATCCGGTGATGACGACCGGGCTGGTGTGCGTGCCGCGCGGCATCGGCAGCATGATGGCGATGTTCATCGTCGCCCCGCTGATCAATCGGGTCGACAACCGGCTGATCATTCTGTTCGGCTTTCTGCTGACCGCGGCGTCGATGTGGCAGATGAGCGGCTTTTCGCTGCAGATGGGCATGGCGCCGGTCATCATCTCCGGGTTTTTGCAGGGTTTCGGCCTGGGCTGCACCCAGGTGCCCTTGAACATCATCGCATTGTCGACCCTCCCGCGCCACATGCTGACCCAGGGGACGGCGATCCGCAGCCTGATGCGCAACCTTGGCGGCAGCGCCGGCATCAGCATCCTGGTCGCCACCTTGGCCCAGAATACCCAGGTCGTTCATTCGCGTCTGGTCGAAGGCCTGCGGCCGGACAACCCGCTTTCGCAGGCGCCCTATTTGGCCGCGCCGTTCAGCTTGAGCACACCGGGCGGGATGGCGGCGCTCAACGCCGAGGTGACGCGGCAGGCCGCGATGGTCGCCTATATCGATGATTTCAAGCTGATAATGCTGGTCGCGCTGGCTACCCTGCCGCTGCTGCTGCTGCTGCGCGACGCGCGCCGCCGCGCGCCGCCGGCCGCTTCCGCCGCAACCGCGGCGGCCGATGATTAGCTAGCCCGGGTTTTCCGCCGATCGCTCCAGCGTCTCGGCGACGAATGAATTGACGCTCTTGCCCCTCCGGGCCGCCGTGATTGCGACGCGGCGATGCAATTCCGGGGAGATGCGCACGGTAAAATTCCCGGAATAGGGCCGTTGTGGCTCCTTGCCGCGTTCCCGGCACCATTCGAAATAATCGGCGATCGTGTCGGCGAAGGCGGTCTTCAGTTCGTCAAGCGTGCGCCCCTGGAAGGTCAGCACGTCCCGCGTGTTGATCACCTCGCCGTGAAAAAACCCGGCCTCCTCGTCGAGTTCGATGGTCGCCACATAGAAGTCATGGGTCATCGTGGTCATGGCAGCACTCCCGCCTCGCGGAGGAACCGTCGCACCGATTTCAACGCTCCCTTGTCCGTCTCTTTCTCCGGGTGCGGCCGGTGGAACACCGCATCCACGTCGTTGAGACTGACACGGACCCGCGATCCTCGGCCTTCCGAGACCGACGCGCTGACGGCGATGAACAGCGCTTCAACCTCTGCCCACGGCAGATTGGCCCGCACCGGATCGGCGAAGACCGCTTCCAGGGTTTTACGGTGCCGTCCACGCATAGGTATCGATACCAAATTCTGGTATCAAGAGTCATCCGGAAAGGGCCGGCTGCCGGACAACTGCATGTTAACACATGTGGGCAGATACGACCGTTGAGCGTCACACGGCTGGCAGGATTTTCGTTCTGCGCGCGGCGTGATTATTGAATTATTCAGGAATTTATGGCAAAGAGCGGCGGGGGAAGTGTTTTAGCGGGGGCACAGTGATGATGCCTTTCCGCCTGAGCCGCCGGGCCTTGCTCGCCGCGGCTCCGTTGCTGACAGTCCCGCTGGGGGGCAGGATTGCGGCGGCGGCGGAAAGCGATTTTTCAGGTTTTCTCGCCGGGGTGCGGCGCGATGCGTTCGCGCAGGGCATTCGGCCGGCGACGATCGATATCGCTTTCCGCTATATCCAATACTTGCCGCGCGTCATCGAGCTCGACCGCAGGCAGCCCGAGCGCAAGATGACCTTCGCCGAATATCTCGACAAGGTCGTCACCCAGCAGCGGCTTGACGATGCGCGGCGTCGCCTTGTCGATAATTGGGGGCTGCTGCAGCGCGTCTGGCAGCGCTTCCGCGTCCAGCCGCACTTCGTCGTCGCGCTGTGGGGGGTCGAAAGCGATTTCGGCCGGACCATGGGCAGTTACTCGGTC
>CAYMRQ010000137.1:0-4245 GCA_964392845.1 uncultured Rhizobium sp. | reverse complement strand
CGGCGCTCGCCACGCTGGCTTATGACGGGCGCCGCGGGGCGATGTTTCGCGCCGAGCTGATCGCGGCCTTGAAGATCCTCGACCAGGGCAATATCCGCGTCGACAACATGGTCGGATCCTGGGCCGGAGCGATGGGCCAGTGCCAGTTCATGCCGACCACGTTCCTGAGCTACGCCGTCGATTTCGACAGCGACGGTCGCCGCGACATCTGGAACGACCGTGCCGATGTGTTGGGCTCGATCGCCAATTACGTCTCCCGGCTCGGCTGGCGCGGCGAGGAGAGCTGGGGGCGCGAGGTCGCCGTGCCGGGCAATTTCGACAGCCGGCTCGCCGGGCTCGAAAGCCGGCGCTCGACGGTCGAATGGAGCCGGCTTGGCGTGCGCCCGGTCGGTGCAGCCCCATTCACCGGCCGCGAGCCCGAGGCCTCGCTCGTCCTGCCCGACGGAATCGGCGGCACGGCGCTGCTCGTTTACGACAATTTTCGCGTCATCAAGAAATGGAATAACTCGACCTATTTCGCCGCAGCTGTCGGCTACATCGCCGACAGCATCGATCGCGGCTAGGTCGGGCAGCCATCGCGATGGGGGCGTACACGGGCGCGAGGATCTTGCCGGTCATCGTGGTGGGGCTCGGTGTTGTGCTGGCCGGCTGCGCCTCCGGGCCGCAAGTCGGCGACAAACGCCATACCCACCATCGCGGACAGCCGATCTACCGGGTCGAGCCGTACCAGGTGAAGGGAGTGTGGTACACCCCGCGGGCCGACTACGCCTACGACGAAACCGGCACCGCCTCGTGGTATGGCCCGGGCTTTGATCAGCAACTGACGGCGGATAACGAGATCTACGACATGAACCAGCTGTCGGCGGCGCACAAGACGTTGCCGCTGCCGAGCGTCGTCCAGGTGACCAACCTGCAAAACGGCCGCTCGCTTCGCTTGCGGGTCAACGACCGCGGGCCGTTCGTCGACGGGCGGATCATCGACCTGTCGCGCCGTGCCGCCCAGCTGCTCGGCTTCGAATCGACAGGAACCGCTCCCGTGCGCGTCAGGATTCTCAAGGACGAAAGCATCGAGGTCGCCCAGGCCGCGCTGCGTGGCGGGACCGGGCGCGTGCTGCTTGCGCAGGTCGCACCGGCCGCCCCGAGCGAACCCGCCCCGGCACCGCGGATCGAGCCGCGGCCGGTCACCCGGGTCGCCATGGCAGGGCCGCCATCGCTGCGGGCGGCTGAGGTGGTCGGAGCGCCGCCACCGGCCGCATCACCATCCGCAGCCTCGGCGCAGCCTGACCCGGCGCCGGCATCGCGGCCCGCCATCGCCGCTGCAGCCCCCCAACGCTACTGGCCGTCGCTGATCGCGCCGGCGCATGCCGGGACCATGCATCCGCCGATGGCACCGCCGCCGCCAGCACAAAAACCCGTGCCAGCCGCGGCGAGGAGTTCCGGCCGGATCTTTGTGCAGGCCGGCACGTTTGCCGTGCCGGCCAATGCGCAACGGGTCCGCGCCCGCATCGCTGCTCTGGGCAACGCCGAAATCGTGCCGGCCGCCGCCCATGGCGCCGGCCTCTATCGGGTGAGGCTCGGGCCGGTGGCGAGCGAGGCGGCGGCGGCGCGGTTGCTGAGCAAGGTCGTCGACAGCGGCTATCCGGGAGCGCGCGTGGTCAGCGAGTGACCTGGGGCGCTTGACCTGGGGGCGAGAGACCTGAGCAAGTAGCGCGAACCCGGGCCGGAGGTGCGAGCACGATGCGATTGCGTTGGTTTCCCTCGGTTGCCGGCGCCGCGGCGCTTGCCCTGGCCGGGCTCGTCGCCGCGCCGGTTCCGTCCGCCGCGCTGGCGGCAAAAATGCAGCCTGCCGCGCCAGCCAAACCGGGTCCGGCCGCGCCACGCGGCAAGGCCGCGCCGGCGCCGGGCGCGCCGATCACCGGTCCGATCGACACGCAGGCAAGGCACGCGCTGGTCCTCGAGGCGCAGACCCGCGCGGTGCTGCTTGACAAGGGCGCCGACGCGCCCATCCCGCCGGCCTCGATGTCCAAGGTGATGACCGCCTATATCGTGTTCGACATGCTGAAGCGCGGCCGCGCCAAGCTCACTGACGAGCTGCCGGTTAGCGAGCGCGCCTGGCGGACCGGCGGATCGAAGATGTTCGTGCCGCTTGGCGGGCGTATCAAGATCGACGATTTGCTGCGCGGCATGATCGTGCAGTCGGGCAACGATGCCTGCATCGTGCTGGCCGAGGGGCTGGCCGGCAGCGAGGCCGCTTTCGTCGAGCTGATGAACGCAAAGGGTAAGGAGATCGGCCTCGCCGCCAGCCATTTTGCCGATGTCGCTGGCCTGCCCGACCCCGAGCACTACATGAGCGCCCGCGATCTGGCGACCCTGGCGCTGCGGACGATTGCGGATTTCCCGGAATATTACCATTACTACGCGGAGAAGGATTATGCCTTCAACAACATCAATCAGGGCAACCGCAATCCGTTGATCTACCGCGACATCGGCGCCGACGGGCTGAAGACCGGCCATACCGAGGAAGCGGGGTATAGTCTGCTTGCCTCGGTGCATCGCGACAAACGGCGCATCATCCTCGTCTTGGGCGGTCTGCCGTCGATGAAGGCGCGGGCCCAGGAAAGCGAAAGATTGATCGAGTGGGCCTTCCGCGAATTCAACAACTATCAGCTGTTCAGCGCCGGCGAAAAGGTCGACGAGGCCGAACTGTGGCTCGGAACCGAGGCGAAAGTGCCGCTCACGCTCGCCCGGGATCTCATCGTCACGATGCCGCGCAAATCGCGCAAGGAGCTGCGGGTCACAGTGAGCTACGACAAGCCGGTCGCGGCGCCGATCACAAAAGGCCAGGAGATCGGCAAGGTGGTCGTCACCGCACCGGATATGGCGCGGATCGAGGCGCCGCTGATCGCCGCCGCCAGTGTCGAGCGCATGGGCGCCCTCGGGCGGATGGCAATGGTCGCCGCCCATCTGATCTGGGGCAAACGGCACTGAACGCCACATCTCATTCGATGACCGCACGGGGCCGCCTGATCACCGTCGAGGGCGGCGAGGGGGCCGGCAAGTCTACCCAGGTCGAGCTGCTGCAGGCGGCCTTGGGCCATGCCGGGATCGCCGTAGAGCGCACCCGCGAGCCGGGCGGCTCGGCGGGCGCCGAGGCGATCCGCCGATTGCTGCTCGACGGCGCGGATGAGCGTTGGGATGCGGTCGGGGAGGCGCTGCTGCTCTATGCGGCGCGCCGCGACCATGTCGTCCGGCTGATCCGGCCGGCGCTCGATCGGGGCGTCTGGGTCGTGTGCGACCGCTTCGCCGATTCGACGCTGGCCTATCAGGGTTATGGCCGCGGGCTGCCGCTCGCCGATCTGTTGGCCTTGCACCGCTTCGCGCTCGGCGATTTCGCGCCGGACCTGACGCTGATCCTCGACCTGCCGGTCGCCGAGGGGCTCGCCCGGGCGGCGCGGCGTTCCGGCAATGCCGACCGTTTCGAGCGGCTCGACATTGCGTTCCACGAGCGGTTGCGCCAGGGCTTCTGCCGGATCGCCGCCGACCACCCCGAGCGTTGCGTCCTCATTGATGCCGCCGGCGACAGCGCCAGCGTCCGCCGCGCCGTGCTCGCTGCCGTCGCCGCGCGCCTTGGCGTCGCTCTTTCGCCATGAGGAGCGGCCGGGACAGCGCCGCCGAGCCCGACCCCGGCATCGCGCCGGCGCCGCGCGCGAACCCCGATCTCCTCGGTCACGAAGCCGCCGAGAGCGCGTTGCGGCGCCTGTTCGAGTCGGGCCGGCTGCCGCATGCGCTGTTGCTGAGCGGGCCGCGCGGCATCGGCAAGGCGACGCTGGCGTTTCGCCTGGCCCGTTTCGTGCTGGCGAACGGGGCAGGGGAGGGATCGCTCGGCGGGCTGCCCGGCGACGGCGGTGCCGACGACAGTGGTGCCGGTGCAAGCGGGCTGGCGATGGCGCCCGACAGCGGCACGTTTCGCCGGGCAGCCTCCGGCGGGCATGCCGATCTCTTGACGGTCGAGCGCGCCTACGATCCGCGCCGCCGCCGGCTGCGCGGCGAGATCATCGTCGACGATACCCGCGAGATCGCCACGTTTCTGCGGCTGACGCCGGCCGAGGGCGGCTGGCGCGTCGTCATCGTCGACGGCGCCGACGAGATGAACCGCAACGCCGCCAATGCGCTCTTGAAGATCCTCGAAGAGCCGCCGCGCCGTGCGCTCCTGCTGCTGGTGGCGCACAGCCCGGGGCGGCTCCT
>CAYMRQ010000136.1:3603-12568 GCA_964392845.1 uncultured Rhizobium sp. | reverse complement strand
GACACTTTCTCATCCAGATTGACGCGCGCCCCTCATCCAGATTGACGCGCCGCACCCATGCGGGCGAAGTCTTGCTAGGGTTCCCTCATACCCGCCGGGTTGGACCGAGCAACCGGCTGGGCGTCCGCGCCACTCACACGCGCGAACTCGGTCGGTAGAAAGGCTGATGGCGCTCCGGGTCGATATAGCCGGCATAGAACGACTTGACGTGCGGTAACAGCGCCTTCGACAGGCGGCGGCGTTCGACCTCGTCGTCCGAGAGGGCTTTTTGCAGGTCATCGTGCAGCGCGTGCAGCGCGCCGTCGCGATCGACCCGGGTGAACTTGCCCTCAGCGTAGATCACCTCGCCGTCGCACACGACGGTGCGCACGCTGCCGGCCTTGGCGCGCTGCAACACCGCGTCGAGGAGCGGGGTCTCCGCGTCGAGATAGGGATAGCTGATCTGCCGCCAGTCGATCAGCACCATGTCGGCCGCCCGCCCCACCTCCAGCGCACCGATGGCATCGCCAAAGGCGGTGGTCTTGGCGCCGCCCGAGGTGGCCATGCGGAACACCTGCGCCGGCGTCGGTACGTCGTCTTCCATCCCGGGCACGCGGTGGGCGCGCAACACCATGCGCATTTCCTGCAGCATGTCGCGGTCGTCGTTGATGCCGGCCTCGTCCATGCCGATCGCGGTGTTGATCCCCTCTGCCTCCAGCACGTTCAGCGCCGCAAGCCCGGAGCGCAGCCGGAAATTGGACGAGCAGTTGTGGCAGACACAGGTGCCCGTCTCGGCCAGCCGATGGATGTCTGCCTCGTTCAGCCAAACGCCGTGGCCAAGCGTCATCTGCGGCCCAAGAAGCCCGAAGCGGTCGATATGTTCGACCGCGGTGCCGCCACCGCGCCGCTGCGCATATTCCTTCTGGTAGGCGGTCTCCAATAGATGCATGTGCAGCGGCACGCCGTATTTGCGCGAGGTGTCGGAGAGCCGCTTCAGAGCCTCGTCGGAACACCAGTGCAGATTGGCGGGGGCCAGCTGGATCTTGACCCGGCGCTTATTGTGGTGCCGCCCGTAGAGCCCTTCAAACAGCGCGATATAATCGTCGAGCGAAAGCTGGAAGCGGTCGTACCAGCGCTGCATCGGCCCACGCAGCTCGGCCGGCAGGCTGGCGACAAAATCCTCGTCGCGACGATAGACGAGGCGGTTCTGGTCGCGCACCGCAAAGGAATAGGAGACGCGCATCCCGATATCCTCGTAGGCGCGGATCGCTTCATCGACCCCCTTGTCGACCTGGTCGAGTTTGCCGGGCAGCCAGCCGTGAAGATGCTGCACCGTCGTGACCCCGGACGCGATCATCTCGAAGGCGGAATAGAGGGTATCGAGGTAAAGGTTGACGCTCCTCATCACCATGCGGGTGACGAACCACAATTCCAGCGGCATGTCCGGCGAGCCGAGCTGCACGGGGGTCAGCCCAACGTGATGGTGGCCGTTGATGAAGCCGGGCAGCAGGATCTCGTTGCCGGTGCCGACGACCGGTACGGTCGGATGCTGGCGGCTGAGCTCCTCGTAGGTTCCGATTACCGCGACCATGCCGTCTTCCTGCAACACGGCCCCGTCAGTCACTTCGTTCCAGCGATGCCGGTCGATCGCATGGGTGATCATCGCTCGGCTGCGGATCAGCGATGCAGGCATTGGGGCCTCCTGAGGGATTGGCGCTGGCTGCAGTCGGGACAAAATCGAGGGTGACACTGTCATCCTTCGCCATTTGCCGCGCTTTGCAAAGGAAGTAAATTCAGACGACAGAAGCCGCCGCCATGGATCGACCTGCTATGCGAATCGGCGGTCAGCGCATGCCCGGTAGCTCGGGCTGATCGTCACGTCGGGCACGAGCCCGGCCGAGCGCAGGCACGGAGGGAACGATGACCACATCCTATCCACGCGACATGATCGGCTATGGCGCCGAGCCGCCGCACCCGCGATGGCCGGCCGAGGCGCGGATCGCGCTGCAATTCGTGATCAATTACGAGGAGGGGTCGGAGAACTCGATCCTTCACGGCGATCCGGCCGCGGAGGCGTTCCTGTCGGAATGGGTCGGGGCGCAGCCCACGCTCGGCATGCGCAACATGAACATGGAGTCGCTCTACGAGTACGGCAGCCGGGCCGGGTTCTGGCGGTTACACCGCGCCTTCACCGAGCGCAGCCTGCCGGTGACGGTCTATGCCGTGGCGATGGCGCTCGAACGCAACCCGCCGGCGGTCGCAGCGATGGTCGAGGCCGGCTGGGAAATCGCGACGCACGGCTATCGCTGGATCGACTACCAATACGTGGCGGAATCGGTGGAGCGCGAGCACATCGCCAAGGCGGTCGAGATCCATACAAGGGTGACCGGCAGCCGGCCGCTCGGATGGTATCAGGGGCGCTGTAGCCCCAATACGCGCCGGCTCGTCGCCGAGGAGGGCGGCTTTGTCTACAACGCCGACAGTTATGCCGACGACCTGCCCTATTGGGACAGCAGCACCGGCAAGCCGCAGCTGATCGTCCCCTATGCGTTCGACTCGAACGACATGCGTTTCGCCACGCCGCAGGGGTTCAACTCAGGCGACCAGTTCTTCACCTATCTGAAGGACACGTTCGACGTGCTGTACCGTGAAGGCGCAACGCGCCCGCGCATGATGTCGGTGGGCCTGCATTGCCGGCTCGCCGGGCGCCCCGGCCGCACCGCGGCGCTTGAGCGGTTTCTCGATTATGCCCGCGGCCACGAGCGGGTGTGGATCGACCGGCGCATCGACATCGCGCGGCACTGGCTCGCCACCCATCCGTTCCGCGGGCCCGGGTGATATCAGAGGGGTGAAAAGAGGCCTCAATGGTGCCGAGCCGGTCGCCGTAGAACCGGTCGGCAACCGGGCGGGTCAGCTTCGCCCCGCCGGCGACCGCGCGCGCAGCCGCGGCATCAACATCGGCGAAGGTAGAGGTGAATGCCTATCGGCGATCCGCCGACCGTGCGCGGTCCCCCTGCACCCATCTTGGGATGCTCGTCGGCCAGCATAATCAGCCAATCGCCGATTTGAAGCTCGGCATGGCTGATTTTTCCGCCGGGGCCGCCCACGCGAAACCGCTCGGTCGCGCCGATCGCGGTCTTGTAGAATTCGATCGCGGAGGCGGCCCCCTCGACGATCAGATAGGGGGAAGCACTCTGAGAGCCATCGGGAATCGGCTTGACGGGCATAGCTTATCTCCTCACAGAGCCGGCAATGCTCGCGCGGATCGCCTCCCCCCGACGCAAATGTCCCGGATCGGGCTCGGCGCCGTGCTGCCGATGCAGCCGGAAGCCGCGACAGGGCGGAACTGTCAACCGATACCGTTTTACATCGGGTTCGGCTTCCGGTCCGGAACCGTTTTGCCCCCCGCAGGGATTACCCGACTGTCCGCTTCTGGGTGCATCGGCGTCGTCGGGGCACGCCCGCGCCAGCGATCGGGCCTGGCGCCTCCCGACCCTCGCTGCGAACTGGTGCTGTTGCCCCTAAAGAGACCTTGCCGGGGCCATGGGGGAACGGCGCAGGAGGGTGGAGAAGCGACCTTCCCGATTTGCCCGGTCTGTGATGCCCATAGTTGAAAAGCAGCCATTTGCGGGTGGACGGGCAGCGGGGTAGTTTGGTCCGACTAATCACCCACTGCAGCGCGGCAATTGGATGAGGCGTCGCGAACTCCTGATCCTCGGCAGCACAGCTTTCACGTGGCCGCTCGTCGTCCGCGCGCAGCAGAAGGCGATGGCGGTGATTGGGCTGCTATCGCCATTCACGCGACCCGATACCGAGGTGTGGCATCAGGGCTTCCAGGATGGGCTCCGCGATCTCACCTACCGGAGTTCGTGCATGTTGGAGTGAAGGATGCCTGCCATGCCAACTCGTATCGTAACCAATGCCGCGGTTTTCGCCCTTGGTTGCATCGTCCCCCTGACATCGCTTCCGGCGCACGCCGGCGATTCATCCGCTGCGGACCGCGTGGAGGCGGCCAAGGTGCTGCTGCGGCCCGTCTGCGCAGTCAAGGCAGCCCGCGACAAGGTCGTGGCTCAGATGATCGAGCGGGGCGGCGAGTATGAGGGCGCGACCGCCAAATGGGACCTTGATATCGCCTGCGAGCAGATCGACTTGCCGGTCAACCCCGTGCACGACACGGCCGATCCCGCCGACGAGGCCGCGCACACCAACTGGATCTACGACGCGCGCTGGAGCCCGGACGGCAAGCTGCTCGCAACTGCGGGCCGCGACGGCAGCGTGCGCCTGTGGGACGTTGCGACGGGCAAGACCGTGAGAAAAATCGACGTCACCAAGCTCCCGCCGCGCATGAAGGCCAACGATTCGGGCATCGCGCGTGCTGCGCGCTTCCTCGGCGATGGCCGTTCGCTCGTCGTCGCTGCCGACGCCCATCCCGTCCGTATCTTTGACGTCGAGACTGGCGAGCAGGTCGGGGAGGTGCCGTACACCGTGCCCGATCCGGAATGGACGTCGCCTCCCTCCATCGCAACGACGGCGAGTGGCCTCGTCGTCTTGGGGGGGTACGGCGGCGACCTGGTCGTCTACGACACGAAGACAAAAGCCGAGCGTTACCGCCTGCCGGGGGTCGCGAGGGACTATCCCATATTTGCTGTCTCGGAGACGGCAGGCTTGCTTGCGACGACGGCGCCTGGAAAAGACCGAAGGGCGACTGGAAAAGACGGAAGCGTCTTCGTTCAGCTGCGCAAGCTCGAGACGGGCGAGAAGGTGTGGGAGGCGGAAGCCAAAGGCGATGTCTCAGCCTACGCGATGGCGTTCTCGCGGGACGGCAAGCAGCTTGTCGCGGCCGTGAGGGGGCAGGCCTACGTGTATGCGACCGCGGACAAGAAGCTGATCAGCGAGGTGGAGGTCTACCCGGCGTTCGGCAGCTTTGAAGTCGCGTTTACAGCCGACGGTAAGCGGCTGATCGCGGGGCTACGCCACGCCCAGCTCTGGGACATCACGACCGGCAAGCGCGTGCATCATTTCGGACCCTTCGGAGACCTGTTCCACGCGGTCGACGTCAGCCCGGACGGAAAGTATCTCGTGACCGGCCACATGGGCTCGGACGGCCGCATTTGGGAAATCGACACCGGCACATTCTTCCGCCGCCTGGGGAAGAACGTGTACCCGCCAGGCTGATACGCCCGAGATGATGGCAGGGCAGCGATTTGTGCGTCACAGGGCGGTCGCCATCTTACCGCCACCGGCGGAATTGCATGTGCCTGGCCCGCCACTGATCCTCGCCCGCGCCGACGAGGTAATCGAATAAAGCTCGGGCGAATGGCGGTTATTGGCACCGGGACGGGTTAGGTCGAACGGCAGTTCAGGGTCGATTTCTGCGGGCAGGTATGCCGCGATCGAACGTCGGAAGGGATGCTGGGAGCCGTCGTTCGGATAAAGTTGCCTTGCCCGCGAATGGGTAGGCGCTGGGAGGGAGTGGTCGGTTCAGGAGGCGACCATGCATACCGAGAGCCAGTCATCGCTCCTTCCGAGGGAGGTTCCCTGGAACAAGGGGCGACTCACCGGGCAGAAGCGACCGCTGAAACCGAAGGATGTCTGGGCGATCCGGGTCCGGCTCCAGCACCGAGCGCGAGACCTTGCCTTGTTCAATCTCGCCATCGATAGCAAGCTCAGAGGGTGCGACCTCGTACGGTTGCAGGTCGACGATGTCTGCGCGGGCGGTCGGGTCCGAGACCGCGCCAACATCATTCAGAAAAAGACGGACCGGCCGGTTCAGTTCGAAATCACCGAACAGACCCGAGCCGCGATCCGAGCCTGGCTTCCCGAGGTCGAGGCTAGGAATGGACGGCACCTCTTCCCGAGCCGCTTCCGGGCGCAGCCGCACCTCTCGACCCGGCAATATGCGCGGATCGTCCATGCCTGGGTCGAGAGTGCCGGGCTCGACAGCTCCGCCTACGGCACCCACTCGATGCGCCGGACGAAGGCGGCCCAGATCTACAAGAAGACGGGCAACCTGCGGGCGGTTCAGCTGCTCCTCGGGCACACGAAGCTCGAAAGTACGGTCCGCTATCTCGGCATCGAGGTCGATGACGCGCTCAGCATCTCAGAGCAGGTCGAGCTGTGAACTGAAATAGTCGGCGTCGCGGTCCTTCTAACGGCAGGGCCGCGATGCTCCGACAGGCGGCCCACCCCGCTCTCGCGAACGGCGGCAAATGCCTAGAGAACCTGTCGTTCGATCTGCTGCCAGCGAACCGCGAGGTTGGGTGAAATCCGGTCCTTCACCGATACCGCATGTCACATGCCCGGTGCGCCGATAGCGGAAGTTCAGTTCGGTCTGGAAATGCCCTTCCTCGTCCGCACCCATAGCCGCGATTAGGCGGTGAAGGGAGCAGTCCTGACGCCGCGGCATCTATGTTTTCCGACGATACTCGCACAACCCGTGCCGCCGGGATCGAGAAACGAACCGCTCGTCGAGCGTAGTCATGGACGGCGTAAGCGCACCCCTCTCCCGCCATCCGAGCTTGTCGCACCTTCGTTGATAAACTCCACCCCGGCGGCCTCGAGAGCGGCCATTACCTTGGTCAGACTCTCGATGACCCCGCGAACAGTGCCGTTGCTCGCTTCCATGCGCTGGATCGTTGGCAGTGATACCCCGGAAGCCGCCGACAAGGCCTTCTGGTCCATGCCCACGAGCACGCGAGCCGCCTTCATCTGCACCGCGGTGAGCAATACCCCTCTCCAACAAAGGTGCTGAGATTCTCAGGGCTTATGACTTACACATCATACCTGATTTCCAGGTCATGTTTCTACCATCAAGACTGCCATTTGTGCCTCCTCAGAGCCGGCCAAGCAGCCGCAACAGTCCGTCCAGAATCGTATTCGGGTGGGGAGGACAACCCGGGACGTACAGATCCACCGAAAGGAGATCTTCAAACCCATCGCACACCTCCGGGTGACCCCGGAACATGCCGCCGGATATCGCACAGGCACCGGCGGCGATGACCAGCTTGGGCTCGGCAACGGCTTCGTACGTTCGCAGGGCGGCCTCCTTCATGTTTGCGGTGAGCGGACCGGTGACAAGGATACCGTCGGCATGGCGCGGCGAGGCGACGAACTCGATCCCGAAGCGGCTTGAGTCGAAGACGACGTTGCCGAGCGCGTTGACCTCGACTTCGCAGCCGTTGCAGCCTCCCGCGCTTATCTGGCGCAAGCGTAGCGACCGCCCCAAGAGCCGGCGCAGCTCCCGGCTGGCCGCATCGACCTGCACCGGACGATCGCCGGTCACCGCCAGCCCGGCGCGCTGCGATGCGGCAAGCCGCCAGTTTTGCGTGAAGGTGATCGCATTCCCAGGGCAGGCAGCGGCGCATTCGCCGCAGAAGATGCATCGCCCGAGATCGAGTTCGGGCCCGGAAGCGGACACAAGCAACGCATCGGTCGGGCAGATCTCGAGGCACTGGGCGCAGCCATCGACGCATTTCTCGGGGTCAAGCACCGGCCGGCCGCGGAACAGGGCCGGCAGCGACGGGTCGTGCGCCGGATAGTTCGCCGTGCGGTAGCCTTGCCGAGCCCGGGCAAGCAGCGCCTTGAACATGATGTCCTGCCGTTTCTACAGATCGTGCCCGCAATAGGACAGGTTGAAGCTCTTGTTGCACATCGGGAAATCGGAGATCGCCTGGCCGCGCATCGCCATCGCCAGCCCGAACCAATTGCGGAACGACGGATCGAGGATCTTGTAATGGGCGAACCGTCCGGCCGCATCGGTCATGCCGAGATGCACGATTTCGCCGCGCCAACCTTCGACCAGCGACAGCGCCAGGCTGTTCGGGGCCAACGCTCGGACGGCCGTCATCGGCGCGCCCCCTCCCGGCTGATCCAGTACCCGGGTCAGGAAAGCGACCGAGTTTTCAATTTCCTGCCAGCGCAGGAACGCGCGGGCAAAGACATCGCCGCTCTCGCCCACCGCGATGTCCGGCCGGTTGTCGCGGTAGGCCGGTGCGGCAAAGTCGCGCCGGCAATCGCGGTCGATCCCGCTGGCGCGCGCGGGCGGGCCGACGATGCCCAGATCGGCGGCCGCCTGCCGGTTCAGGATGCCGGTGTTTTCGAACCGCCCCCTGACCGACGAGGACTTCCACAGCAGTTCGACCGCATTGCGCATATCCCGCTCGGCGTCGTGGAGGCGCTGCTCCAGCTCGCGCAGAACCTCAGTCCCGGGCTCGCGAGCGACGCCGCCGGGCCGGATCCAGCCCCGGCCAAGCCGGCTGCCGCACAATAGGGCGGTCAGGTTCAACACGTCGCCGCGCAGCCGGCCGCAATAGGCGGCAGCCGGGAGAAACCCCACATCGCCCGCAAGCGCGCCGAGATCACCGATATGGTTGGCGATGCGTTCCAACTCCAGCGCGATCGCACGCAGGGCGAGCGCCCGCGGCGAGCAGGTGGTGGCGGACAGCGCTTCGACCAGCTGACAATACGCGGTCGCGTGACCGGCTGACGTATCGCCCGCGATCGTCTCGGCGAGGTGAACGCTGCGCTTATCGGGCCCGCCGCGCAGCGCCTGCTCGACGCCGCGGTGCTGATAGCCGAGCGAGATTTCGAGATGGAGGATGCGCTCGCCGTGACAATTGAAGCGAAAATGCCCGGGCTCGATGATCCCGGCATGCACCGGGCCAACCGCGACTTGATGGATCTCGGCCCCCGAAACCTGAAAGAAATCAACCTCGCCGATGGCCGGACCGCCGCGCGGGAAGCGCACCGGCTTGAGCCAGGGGTGCCCTTCGGGGAGGACCCTCCATTGCTCATGGATTTCGCGCTCAAAGTAATGCGCGGCGGGGCAATCCGGGGTCAGCGCCGCGTACCCACCTGCCACGTCGATCGCGAGGAGGCCGATCTCACCGCCAGCATCGTCGGCCAGCGCCGCCAGCAGCCGCGTTTTCCCGGCATCCTGCGACAGCCCGACCAGGAGCAGCAGCCGCCAGCCCTCCGCGATCGCGGA